>CAVOCG010000233.1:0-3812 GCA_963694095.1 Gammaproteobacteria bacterium | reverse complement strand
ATCATCGCCGTTTTTTTATACCCCTGACTATGCCGGTACCACAAGCAGGGGTATCCTACTGCTCATGCTACTCGCTCAGTCTATAATGGCTTAATAGATGCCGCTGCGGAGCTTGGTGTAGTCATCGAGTCCGATAGCTGGAATGATTTGTGTTAGATACACCACTACAAGTCCTTCCTCTGGATCAACCCAATAGCTCGAAGGGTAAGCACCGCCCCAGCCGTATTCACCTTCTGATCCGATGCTGGCACGCTCTCCTAAATCGGTTACTACGAAAACCGGCCTCCTTCTACTTGTCCTTTGCTGGCCCGCTACCGTAGCTCATACCACCGGTGTGGGTTAATAAGTTGCGTAGTGTTATGGGGCTTTGTGCAGGCTCCAGGTCATAGCCACCATTGTCATTGGCTACCGCTACTTGCATATCTTTCCATTCGGGAATATAGCGTGCCAAATTGTGGCTGATGTCTAGGTCGCCACGCTCGTGAAGAATCATGATGCCGGTCTCGTTGTTTTGTTCAGTAACTATTTCAGGCGTAATTCGGTATTTTACACGACCCGTTGTTCTTTTAATTTTGAAATTTCCGTCTCGGAATAGCCTAATTCAGCCATGAGTTGGTCGGTATGTTCGCCCAGCGTGGGAGGGCGAGACCTGATTTCTCCCGGGGTTTCGGATAATTCAACGGGTGTGCTCATAAGCGGGACAGGGGAATCCAGCCCGGGGTATTGCACCGCTTTGAATAGGCCCTTGGCCGCGATATGCGGGTCATCCAGCACCTCTTGTGGTGAAAGTACGGGTCCTGCAGGTAAGCGAGCTGCTTCCATTGCACTAAGCACCTCTTCGTTAGTCCTTTCCGCGCACCAACGGGCCAAACGTTCGCTGATTAACTCGCCATTGTCTCCTCGGGAAATATCATCTTTGAAGCGCGGGTCATCCAGCCAATGGGCCTCGCCCATTAAATCAGCCCAGCGTTTGAATAGTGGACCGCCTACAGACTGTACCAGTACCCAGCCATTTTTTGTTTTGAATGTGTCCGCAGGTGCAGATGTCTGTGATCGATTGAGGGTTGCCACACGATCTCGTTTTATTGCGGATTGTTCGATGGCAGGTCCATTCATCATGGTCAGGGCCGTATTAAATAAGGAACCTTCTACAATCTGCCCTTTACCCGTTTTCTGCCGTTGAAACAGAGCCGCCATGGTGCCGAAGGCGGCCAGACTAGCGGTTCCGAAATCAACAAAAGGGGGGTAGGCCTTGACTGGTTGCTCAGGAGTGCCCGACATATACATTGCTCCGGACATGGCCTGCCCGAGTCCATCGAAGCCAACCCTGTTACTGTAGGGCCCACCACGACCAAATGCTGAGATCATAGTTAGGATAATATCGGGCTTACTAGCTTTTAGGCTGTCGTAGTCCAGCCCCATGGCCAGTAAGGTATCAGGCGGCAGATTCGCAATTTTCACATCGGCGGTGGTAACCAATTTTTTCACAATCTTCCTGCCTTCTGGTTTCATCGGGTTAAGAGTAAGGCCCAGCTTATTGCGAGCAAGCTGCATAAACAGTGCGCCGTCGCCTTGCTCTGTAATGGGGGATAGAAAGCGGTCTTCGCTACCATCAATCTTCTCAATCCGAATTACCTCGGCCCCCATATCGCCCAATAGTGTGCCGCAATAAGGGCCAGCAATATAGCGCCCAAAATCTAATACACGTATACCTTCCAATACCTTGCTCATTAAATCCTGCCTGTGGTTCCCAACTTGTGTGTCAGGACGGCTGTAGCGACGGCTTAAATTTGCGAGTTGTCACCAATAAACTGAATAGAGCCTTAATTTTAGCTGAGGAGCTTAGCATAAGTAATTAATTTTTATGAAAAAAATATAGTTTAAAAAAACCTAAATGGGCCGCACGTTTTGTGATGTGGTTAAAGCTATGAGCAGCAAATATTTTGCATAATCACCATTCTTGTTTGTAGGTTGCCCCTGACTTACAATGAATTTTATATACTATCGGTTCCTGTCACAATCCAGTGATTAACTACAGAGCCTAACGAAGGAATTACCCATGGATAAGTGCATAAAAATTGTACTGCTTATATTGATTACTAACCTTGCTCCTGTATTTGCGGCTGAACACCCTGGCTATGTGGTTGCGCCAGAGAGGGCTACTACCGGGATTGGTAAATTTTATATGGGGCGGGAAATCTCTTGGGTGATGGGACATTTAGCTGCAGGCTGGCTTAATCGGCCCGAACGTGTTCAGGAGGAGCTACCAGATGAGGTAGTTGCCAATATGGGACTGGAGGCAGATCATGTGGTTGCTGATATCGGCGCAGGGTCTGGCTATTTTTCCTTTCGTATCGCCACACTTGTACCAAACGGTAAGGTTCTATCCGTCGATATAGAACCGGAGATGCTAAAACTCATTGAACAACAAAAGGCTGAAGACGGAGTAATCAATGTAGAAGAAGTGCTGGGTGAGATTGATAACCCGAATCTGCCGGCGAATTCCATCGATGCTGCAATTATGGTCGATGCTTATCATGAGTTTTCCCATCCCTTCGAAATGATTAATGGGATTTATAACGCACTTAAGCCGGGCGGGCGTATATTTCTACTGGAATACCGCGGCGAGGATGCCAGCGTACCAATCAGGCCACTACACAAAATGACAGAGGAGCAAGTGGTAAAAGAAATGAATGTGTTCGGTTTGGAATTTACCGAAACGCTGGATTTTTTGCCGTGGCAACACATGATGGTTTTTACCAAAGTCTAAGCTTTCCCTGTAACCGTGCCCAGGAGTTTGTCACCCTCCTGGGGTGCAGTTTTGTATCTTTTTATTTTCCTTTCTTGATAGTCATCAACTTACCGCAGCACCAAACCATTTCAATTTTTAGTAACACTTTCTCTGAAATGACATTTAAGTAATTAAACGATCATAAACTTGTATTTTCTCGGCTGTATTAATACCTAGTTAAGTTTATTTGTATTACATTAACGTCAGGTTGACTATTTTTACGAAAGGTGGGGTGAGTGAGCTATAAAAACACACAGCTATGCTCAATTAGTTGTACCAATTAATCGGTATGCAGCCAGATTAACACCTAGAGGGAAAAGAGGTACTGCAGGGAGGGTTAATTCTTGTATTGCTCACATCTGTAATATTTTACATGTGAAAAAAGCTAGGTAGAAAAGCACTTGTTGTTCGAGGGGTCTTTATTTGATTCCAAGTGGATAGAGGTAAATAGTTAAAAAGATTTCCTGGCTTTTAATGCGTATTTGACTCCATTACCGGAACATTGGCTCTCAATTTCTTCGACTAACCCCAATACCGTTGCGCCCAAGAAGCGCGTTCTTTCTCTGCATCGCTGTCGATCATTTGCATTTTGGATATCAAAACGGAATGTGATTCCGTTAAATGCTTTTTTCTCAACGAATGTACTCAATGAGTAGTCATAAATATCTCGCTCAATGTCGATAATATCTATTTGTGCTCGGCCACTACCACCATTGCCGGAGTTGGAGTAGTTAACCCCATAGCTTAAACCCCAGGCGCTAATATCATGCCTGAAACTCATACGACCGAACCAGCGACCATTGTTGCGGAGTCGACGGTTCGTGGCCAGGAATGGATCGATAATTTGAGAATCCTGAAGACTTACACCCATCGATAAGAGCGCCGAAGGCAATCCGACATAACCCAGGGTTGTGCTGGCATCCAGATTGATACCGTAGCGTTCTCCATCGCCAATGTTGCCACGTGCAGACTGCAAGTCAGTCGGATCGGGAGAGACATCGATGCGATCGATTACATCCTC
>CAVOCG010000232.1:0-3817 GCA_963694095.1 Gammaproteobacteria bacterium | reverse complement strand
CCCATTATCTGCTTGATATTCGCAACGTTCGCCAACAGAAAACTGGGCGGACAAGCGAAACACGCCCTCTTTCCCTGCCTCTTTCCACTGGCCAACGGCTGGAAGCACCTTTGGAGACAGAACATACTAAACCCGTACCCGTTTTGGGTGTGCTGTCAGGGCTGTTTCCTGAGACCCCTAAAGGAGGCAAGGAAGCCGGTTTGGCGTTGCCATTAAAGGGTCCGAATCCGTTTCACTCAGGCACAAAAATGCAGGGCAAACCGACGATAGTTGGAGAAATTCAGGAGCCGGTTCAGTTGCCAGGTTCCAAACACACCATGCTCCCAAGCGATCAGCTTGCAGCTCAACAATCTGTCATTATGCCGATACCTCCTTCGGCCCCGAAGGTATTCGCTAAAGAAAATGCGCCTGTAACATCGACTGTTGCAATACCCACACCCGTAATAGTTCTTGAACCTGAGGCTGCTTCTAAACCTCAGATAAAGCCACCCGAGCTTAAGGCTGCCGGAGAGCTTTTGGGGCCGCCGACAGCACCGCCTCCATCAGAAAAAATGACGTCAACTGAAGATACTGGTGCAGCGATGGCTCGACCCATGGTTATTGAGTCTGCTCAACTTCCTGCCTCGCCTAGTCTTTTAACGCCGCCGCCTAAGGCATCGCCCGTTGTCACAGCTGCCCCGTCGACTTTACCAGCTGAGCGAGAAAATAAATCAATGACAGCCGGTGCTGCGAAATCATCCAGTGATTCCAAGAGCGGTTCACTTAGACAAATTATACAGTTCTTTCGAGGCGGCATACATCATCTATACAATGAGGATGTTACTGATAGCCCTGCTGGATCTCTGGAGAGAAATGTCAAAAAAGTACAACAAGATGAAACCAATCAATCTGAATCTAGAGAACCTCCTCCCGCAAAACAACTACGCTTGGGTTTTTTTGGCAGGCTGGCAAATTCCTTTGATTGAAACTTCAATTTAATCACGGTCAATTCCCTGTCCAAAACAGAAAAGAGCCTATTAATAGCGGCCGATTCGCGCTCTCCATAATAATTTTAGTAGGGTCCCAGTGCCCACGGAGAGCATGTCGACCTCAAAAAGATCATGCCCATTACGACGCAGACGGTGGAGGTAGGCATCTGCTAATGTTGCTGGCAAAAGCGCTGGGGCAGCGGCAGCGGGCACCTGTTTGGCGAAAACTCTTGCCGCAGATAAGTGATCCATAACCCGTGCTGCGAGACGCTTTGTCAAAGCCGACCATTCACTATCTGTAATACTCATGCTCTCAGCAGATGACTGTATCCCTAAGTCTTCACACCAAGTCTGTGGAAAGGGATGCCTACCTACCTGGCGCCGAAAAGGAAATGATCGGGCCAGCCCAAGGATGCCCCAAGCAAGTCCGACGTGACGCCCTGCTGCGATTGCAGGAGAATTGTTGACACCAATAATATTTAGCGCAAGACGTGTGATTTTTACATCCGCCTCGGCCCGTCGTTCTAAGACGCTTTCGTCGGAATAGTTATAATGCTCCAGCCCTTCGCTCCTGATATCGAGAATGTCGACCAGAAGTGTGCGTGACAGATCGTGTCTTCGGATAATTCTCGCAAGACATTCAGCGACAGGGCTGCCGACTGGTTCTTTATGTCCCATAAAAACTGCATCCAGAGTGTCTCTCCACCATTGTAGTCGCATGAGCCCGATTAGTGGCTCGGTTGTCGTAACAACGATATTGCTCACTTCAAGGTTGAATGCATATAGGGCGCAGAGGTCGGCGCGCACGGAGAAAGGTGCGAATAGGGAACAGAGGAAATGATCGCGGTCAAATTTTCGAACTTGGTCAGTGCAATACTGTGATGCATTCACCGGTACTGCACCCCAGCCAACGCGAGGTCCGTCATTCCACGGAAATCATGGCTGCAGCAACCTGTCGCTCCTCGCTTAGAAGAACGTTGAAGGTTCTGCACGCAGCGCCTGTATCCATCCATTCAAGGGATAAGCCGGCCGCCCACAACCCTACTCGTAGATCCTTGGGCGGCGCAACAAAGGTTAGGCCACAGCCGACGATCAGAATATTCGTGAGTTTCCCGCGCCCAACCATGCTAACGATGTTGTCAACGGTGATGGCTGAGGCAACTGTTATGGACCAGGCTTCGCGCTGGGTCGGCCAAAGCATCACAGAGCCACGGTGCACTTCTCCAGCGATTCGGAACTGGCCGTCGCCGTAGGCCTGAATAAGCTGGCGTCCTTTAGGTATCAGAGGTGTGACGTCTAGGCCAGATATAGCAAGCTACGACGCCCTCTCGGCCGCCGTCTCCTTCTCGCTGCTGGATATTCCAGCTCGGCGCTCAATAGCCATATAGAGCAATAAAGGCACAGCTAGGCAAATCGATGAATAAGTGCCTATGAGTATGCCCCACATCATGGCAAAGCTGAAATCACGAATAATGGGACCACCAAGGGTGTAGAGCGCGATCAGGGCAATTAATGTCGTGCTCGAGGTCATTATAGTCCGCGACAGGGTCTCATTTATACTTTGATTGAATAACTCTGACAAAGGCATCGTCTTGTAACGTCGAAGATTTTCACGGACTCTGTCAAACACTACAACGGTATCATTGATTGAATAACCGGCAATTGTTAGCACCGCGGCCACCGTCGACAAATTAAATTCCAGCGCTAAAAGCGAGAATATGCCGATTGTGCTGATCACATCATGCAGTAGAGCTACGACCGCACAGACACCGAATTGCCATTCGAACCGCAACCAGATGTAGATCAGCATGGCTGACATGGCTGCCAACACTGCATAAATTCCATCAAGGAATAGCTCTTCACTAACCTTGGGACCAACGAATTCGGTGCGCCGGTACTTTACGCCCTTGCCAAGTGCTTCCTTGACTGCAGTCACCGCCACTTGCTGCGCTTTATCGCCACCGTCCTGCTGCTGAATCCGGATGAGGATGTCATTGGGAGAGCCAAAATCCTGAAGATTAACATCTCCCAAGCCGAGGCTACCAAGTGTGGCGCGCATGTCGCTGAGATCGGCCGGTTCGGGCGTTTGTACCTCGATCATGATCCCACCCTTGAAATCGATGCCGAAATTCAAACCACGGGTCATTGATAAGACCAATGAAGTAGCAATCAGGAAGGCTGAGAAGATAAAAAAGACAACGCGCCGCGGCATAAACGCGAACTTCGTATTGGGTTGGATCAATTGAATGCCGGGCATCGATTTAGCTTTCTTCCTTAACTGGATCTAGTTTCAGATAGTTAACGTCTCTGGTCGCGTGCGACGCAACCAACCAACCACCATCAGGCGTGTGACCATGATCGCTGTGAACATGGATGATGCGATCCCAAATCCAAGTGTTACGGCAAACCCCCGAACGGGACCAGAACCAAACGAGTACAATAGAATAGCAGCAATCAGTGTCGTTACGTTGGCATCAATAATAGTCATCATGGCACGAGAATAACCCGCATCAACTGCAGAAATTGGTGTCCGGCCTGCTCGGAGTTCTTCACGAATGCGTTCAAAAATAAGCACGTTTGCATCAACTGCCATCCCAATGGTTAGGACTATTCCCGCAATACCAGGCAGTGTCAGCGTCGCCTGTACAAGCGACAGGGCAGCAACAATAAGCACCACGTTGAAAAGCAGTGCTATATCAGCCATCACCCCGAAGCGACCATAGCAGATGACCATAAACACGATGACCGCAATCATCCCTACAACGCAGGCGATCTTGCCGGCAGCTATAGAGTCTGCGCCAAGGCCTGGCCCAACTGTCCTTTCCTCAAGAATAACTAACGGCGCAGGC
>CAVOCG010000231.1:0-3840 GCA_963694095.1 Gammaproteobacteria bacterium | reverse complement strand
TATAGTGTCTTCGACAAATCCCGATTCATTGAGGGTGTCCGTATGAATCGCCACTTGTACATCGTAAAGATCCGCCACTGACAGACAGTTATCGATAGAAGCAGGAGTGGTACCCCAGTCTTCATGCAATTTCAAGCCACACGCGCCGGCCTCGATTTGCTCTTTGAGTGCGGTGGGCAAGCTGGTATTGCCCTTACCCAAAAAACCAAAGTTCATCGCCATATCATTGGTTGCCTGGAGCATTTTATGTATATTCCATGGGCCAGGCGTACAGGTAGTGGCATTGGTTCCAGTAGCGGGACCAGTGCCGCCACCAATCATCGTGGTAACGCCTGACATCATGGCTTCTTCTACCTGTTGAGGACAGATAAAATGGATATGGGCATCGACACCCCCGGCAGTTAGAAGTCGCCCTTCTCCTGCGATAACCTCAGTGCCGGGGCCTATTTCAATATCAACATTATCTTGGATATCAGGATTACCCGCCTTACCAACCATCGCTATTCTGCCATTTTTGACACCAACATCTGCTTTCACTATTCCCCAATGGTCAACAATCAAGGCATTGGTAATCACCAAATCGACGGTTTCAAAACAGGACGCTTGACTCTGTCCCATGCCATCACGGATCACCTTGCCACCGCCAAATTTTACTTCTTCACCAAACGTCGTAAAGTCTTTTTCTACTTCTAACCACAAGTCGGTATCACCCAACCGAACTCTGTCACCGGTCGTTGGACCAAACATATGGGCATAGGCACGTTTATCTATGTTAGCCATTACTATGGCGTCTCCAACTGGGCCATTACTTCTCCCCTAAATCCGTAAATTCGTCTTTTACCCATATAAGCCACGAGACTTACCTGCCTGTATTGACCAGGTTCAAAACGTACCGCTGTGCCAGAAGTCACATCCAGGCGATAGCCTTTGCACGCTTCTCGATCAAACGTCAGAGCGGGATTGGCCTCATAAAAATGGTAATGAGAGCCAATTTGGACAGGCCGGTCCCCGGAGTTTGCAACCGTTATGCTGATTTTCGTGCGGCCGACATTTAATTGGTGGTGCCCGACATCTGTTTTTATTTCACCTGGAATCATGAAAGTCTCCTTAAATAATCGGGTTATGTACTGTGACTAACTTAGTGCCGTCTGGAAAAGTTGCTTCAACCTGGACTTCCGGAATCAATTCAGAAATACCGTCCATTACTTGTTCACGCGTCAGCAGGGTTCGACCAAAATCCATCAGCTCAGCGACGGATCTACCGTCGCGTGCTCCTTCTATTATTTCCATCGAGATATAAGCCATCGATTCAGGGTAATTAAGCTTTACCCCGCGTTTCAATCGACGTTCAGCAAGCAAAGCTGCGCTAAAAATCAATAATTTATCTTTTTCTCTAGGCAATAAATCCATTAGAAATCCATTTTTTAAGTCAACCAAATTCTGGGATGCGTAACCGACTTACCACAACACGATGGGCGGGCAAGCTGCCAAATCTCAATAAAAAAATTCTTACACTGTTCGCTATGGTCTCCAAGATAACGAATCAATAAAAGACCGTTTATATCTGTAATGCTAATAAATAATGCGGCGTTGAGATCACTAACTCTAGCCCGAATTTTTTCAACCAATTCACGGCGCAGCAACATTGTTCGGTGCTGCTTTGGAGCATAAATAATAAAACTGCCAAAAACCGAATGACCCGCAAGCCCTGCGGGATGCGACAACAAGCCATTTTCCGGATTCAGAGATATACGATCGTGATAAATCAGTTTGTCATCACAAAACAGACGATTTAACTGGGTGAACCGACCATTAACAAAATTTTGCTTCGACGCGGGCAATCCGAGGCACACAATATCCCAGCCCAGATACACACCTTTTTCGGTGAGATGTACGTCAACCCGGTTCACTCCATCAGCCCCTTCATAGACCAGTGTTTCAAGAGGAAAATGCTCGAGTATGGCATTTTCACTCAGGTATAAATCCGCTATTTGAATTTGGGTAGGGTCCCCTATGCTCAAATTATCACGAGCACGATAAAAGCGATTCGCCCCAGGAGTGGTTATTAATACGTGAGCATTATTATCAACTCGCACAGTCACACATAACTCATCACCGGACACGATCCCCGCTGGCGGGTGCAGCAAATATATGTGAGCACACTTTTTCCCTTCCGGGTGAAACGCTTTTTGCACTGAAAGTGGACCAAAACGTTTCACGGATTTCAATCTAGTGCCGTTGTTGGCATAATCAAAATCAAGATCTAATTTTGCAAACCACTGACTTTTAACAGGTAGTGACAATTTAGCGTCTCGAGACCTGAGTGATTACATCTCTGGTATCAAGAAACTGCTCTATTGCATTCATTGAACGCACTCACTCAGAGACCCCAGTATCAATTCTTTACTAGTGGTAATGCTTCTTTCAGCGATGGGCTCCTCGATATCGATATCGATATCGCGATCGCTCAGGTTGAATCGATAATAGAACCCATCTATGTAGCTGATGCTATCGAGTGGCAACCGGTGGATATTGTAGGTGCTCATTGTGAAATTCCAGTAATATCAGACTTCAACGCTGGTACATGTTAATCCGCTATAAACTGAGCCTACATACGTCAAATAGCGTATAAAAATAGAGAGCAAGGACGGAATGTGAGCGATAAAATCTAGGGGTTTAAAATGCTTCACAGCAAAAACCCTCACCACAGGGGTGTCACCGCTGGACGCTGAGCACCCCTGTCTGGTTGTCATACCCAGTCATTCATTAGCCCAGAGGTCAGGTGGAGGTGCACCAGACACCTAGAAGTTTGTGGCCATTGTGGGGGCTGCCAAAGCCAGAGCCTGCATTGAAGATCAGAACACAACCCATCGAATCCGGCGTGCGGATTTCACGTACTGGCTCTGATGCCATCCACCAATTCAATGGCAAGTTCCACTGCGTCAGGATCCAGATCTGATTCCCTTTTCAGTAGCTCAGGGATGGAGTACACCCCGGCTGTCAGCATTTTCACAAAATATGAAGGCAGGCAAAGTGATGTTACCGATCAGCGTGCTGTGGTAAAAAGTAGGGCGATGATCCCGAGAAAAACACGCAACCTGCAATTAACAGGTTAGACTGGAGAAGTGCCTATTATAACTAGGGTCAAATGGCTCCATGAGATCTGACGACGGACACTGTTGGTTCGACATTTGAAAGATTGCTACCTTGACCAACGCCTGACAATGAACAATAATCAATTTTTGTTTATTTGCCTATGCTCGAAGCCTGTCTCTGCGTAAGCGCAGGTGCGGAGGCCCCAAACAATCGTTCAGACAGAAGGTTATGTACCATGGTCGAAAACCCTACCACCTATGACTACATCATCGTCGGCGCTGGCTCCGCCGGATGTGCCCTCGCTTATCGGCTATCTCGCGAGTCTAGCCGGCGGGTACTGCTGCTCGAGGCCGGAGGAAAGGACAGCTCCCCCCTAATCCATATACCGCTAGGCTTCGCCTTCCTAATGAAGAACCCGAAGGTCAACTGGTGTTACGAGACTGAGGCCGATCCCAATATGCACCACCGACGTATTGCATGGCCCCGGGGCAAGGTACTCGGCGGCACCAGCTGCATCAACGGCATGGTGTACATCCGCGGACAGCGCGAGGACTACGACTACTGGAGTGAGTTAGGCAACACCGGATGGTCTTACGATGAAGTACTGCCCTACTTCAAACGCTCCGAGCACAAGGCGGAAGGTGCCGATGACTGGCACGGTTTCGGCGGTCCACTCTGGGTTGAGACCTTTGCCAATGATCAAAAAATGGATCTCGCTGATATTTTCATAGAAGCCTCCATTCA
>CAVOCG010000230.1:0-3868 GCA_963694095.1 Gammaproteobacteria bacterium | reverse complement strand
GAAGAGGCCGCACCGAATACCGATCACTTTGACCCTTGCGGACCTGTCGTTCGGCTAAGCCCGGACAACTTCAACGGCAGATCGCTGACGGCTGTGGCGGTGGCGGCTCATGAGGTCGGCCATGCCATGCAGTTTCATCGTGGCGAAAAAATATTTGAGTTGCGTAAGCGCTATCTTCCTCTGGCTACCAAGCTCAATCGGGTTGGCGTTGTGATCATGATGACGATTCCCCTTATTGCGCTGCTTATTCGCATGCCGCTGGTGATAGGTGGAGTTATAGCAGTAAGTTTGTTACTTCAGCTCGCGGGTGCCTTTGCCTACCTGATTATTTTGCCCGAAGAATGGGACGCGAGCTTTAACAAGGCACTGCCTGTCCTAATCGAAGGCGAATACATAGAAGCGGCACACATGCCTGCCGTTCGACAGGTTCTGAAGGCGGCGGCGTTAACATACTTTGCTGCCGCGTTGGCGAATGTTCTCCATGTAGGTCGCTGGTTTATGCTACTAAAAAGGTAATGAAGGGGGTAGGAAATGGATGACTCACTCAATGTATTCGATGAAGACTTAGTGCCTTGTGGTACTGACCCGATTACTGGGTTTTATCGCGACGGCTGCTGCAATACGAGTGATGACGATCCTGGGTCGCATACGGTATGCATCCGGGTCGACGAGCGATTCTTGCAATATTCACGATTTCGCGGGAACGATCTTTCCACGCCCATGCCAGACTTTGGATTTCCAGGGCTCAGTCCGGGAGACAGCTGGTGTCTATGTGCTGCGCGGTGGTTGGAAGCCTATGAGCAGGATATGGCCCTCAAGGTTTACCTGACGCGCACGCACAAGCGCGCCCTCGAAATAGTCAGTATCGACAAGCTGAAAGAATTTGCGGCTGACTTAAATTAGTGGCCACAAGTGTTCTTCGCGGCTTTGCTATTATTACCACAGGGCTAGTCTTAATAAATTAGAATAAGTTTTCAGATTCGACACTAGAGGTGATTTTGAGTGATTGAAATTCCACAAAATTCAACCGTCTATGCCGTGACGATGCTGTTCGCAGGTATTGGTATTCCCATCATGGCGGCCCTTAATGCAGGACTGGGAACAAGGTTACAAAGTCCTGCTCTGGCAGCTGCCGTTCTTTTTCTGGTGGCCATGATGGCTTCACTCTCCTACTTGCTGCTAGTGGAGGGGATTCCCACATCGTTCTCGGCGCCCTCGACGCCATTTTATTATTATTTGGGCGGCTTGTTCGTTGTCTTCCATGTGCTGAGTGTGACCTGGATCGCTCCCCGTTTTGGAATCGGGAATGCTGTTTCCTTTGTATTGCTTGGGCAGCTATTGTCTATGGCTACGATAGATCAGTTCGGTCTAATGGGTGCGCCTCAGATGTCTTTAACATTGCCGCGACTTATGGGATTGTTTTTTATGGTGATAGGCGTTTTCCTGGTAGTTCGAAAGTAGTAGAGTGGACCGATATGGCTATATTGGTCACAGAAAATGCACTAGTGTCAGTGGATAAAAACTGCTTGGTTTATAAAGCGCTCGAAAATGGAAATTATTTTTTGAATATAAGTTTTAGAAACACTCTCAATCATGACAATAAGAAAAAGGTGAAAAAATGATTATTTATGATGCTCGACGCACAGTTCAAATGCTACTTTTATTGGTCTTGAGTGCTACTGCTTCGTTAGCAAGTGCACAAAACCTAGACCCAACTCGGTTTGAGAACACGATACTTGGATTCGAGGCTAGTGATATGAAGTCTCCACCGCTTGAAGGCGCTATTCTGCTCACAGGCAGCTCCAGCATCGCGCGTTGGAACGATCAGGCAGAGGCAGCTTTAGCACCTCTGTCGGTTATACCGCGTGGCTTCGGTGGCAGCGTTATGGGAGATGTACTGCACTACCTGGATCGTGTTGCATTGACCTACAAGCCTCGTGCCATTCTTATCTATGAGGGTGATAACGATACTTGGTACAAGCTATCGGAAGGGAAGATCATTAGTCAGTTCGAGGAGATTGTTGCCAGGGTACACGAAGTATTACCGGAAACTCGAGTGTATGCGCTTTCGGTTAAACCTAGTGTGGCACGAGAAAGTGTGTGGCCAGTAGCGCAGCAAGTTAGTGCCCGAATGCACGCTATCGCCGAATCCGACTCTCTCGTGCACTACATTGACGTCGCCTCACCGTTTCTAAAATCTGATGGATCGGTTATGACCGATATCTTTGTGGAAGATGGCTTGCACCTTAACGATAAAGGAAATGAAATATGGGGCAGAGCCATTAAGGCCGGCTTAATGAAAATTGAGGGCCAGTTTGAATAATTGAATCACAGGTTCGGAGTCAGAGAGATTGATGCCGATAGGGCTCATCTCGGGAGCAACGCCAGTGATTCCCTAATTGGTCAATATTTTTATGAAGCGGCTATAACTGATTCGGCGCGTATAAAGGCGCCATAGTGCTCACGCCGATTCGATGGTTCCCATTTACTGGGAGTGAGCATCCGCGCTATAAAATAGTCCGCAAAGAAATTGCCGCCGCTTCATAGAAAATCTGATAGACAGGCTTGTGCTGATTAGAATTCGTCATAGCCTTCAGTCAACTCGATATAACCACCCCAAGGGTCTGTGATGAAGGCGATCTTCAAGCCTATTGCCGGTATGTCGCGAAACGGCACATCGAACACAATGCCTTTTGCTGTCAGTTCATTACAAAATGCCTCGAGGTCATCGAATTCAAAGCCGATGTGATCCAGTGCAGCTCCACGGGTTGGCAGTCTGGGAGAAGTTGAATTGCCAAAACTGATGTTCATGCCCGGTGCATTTGTTGTGGTCTGAATAGAACCACGAGGCTTAACCTCGAGTGAGAAAATATCGGTGTACCAGGCGAGCATCTCTTCATAATCGGGTGAGATGAAATGGATATGGTAGCCGGTGATATCCTCTGATAGGCCTTGATCTTCCTGCATTTCCACATACACCTTACCAGGCAGCATGATATAGGCATTGGTCTGTCCCTCAGCGCCTATAAAAACCCGGCCGACTTCCAAGCCATCAGCGCGCCATTTGTCGAGGAAGGTGTCCATATTGCGGACCTTGAAACCAAAATGATCCATTATGGTTTCTTGCATCGCCAGAGTCGGTTCCTGCTCCTGCTCGGTTAATGCAACTAGCATGTTTGGGAGGCGAACTGCTGTTAGCGGCCCTTTCTCCACAACCACACCGTTGAAGTGATTGACCCAAATCTCTTTGTGTCGATCCATGTCAACAACATTAAGGTGCACATGACCATAGGTCAGGCCGGCTGGATTTGGTGTGGCGAGTTGAGCTTGTACGGTAGTCGCCAAGGCAAAAAGTAGTAAAGCAGATAGAAGTCTCATGATGCTAAATCCTTTCTTGTTATTGAGGTCTTGGTTCGCTTACAAATAATTGAATTAGTGTATAGCTGGATTAAGAATAGTAGCTTGTGGATCCCGAGTCCATGCATTCACACTGCGGTTGCGCGGTGGCGAATAATCCAAAAGGTCATTCTCGATGCTTACCATACGTCGGCCAGCAACTCGTAAGAGCGGCGTCTGGCCTGTGTATCGTGAGTGATCGTCACCAGCATGATTTCATCTGCCTGAAACTCCTCAGCGAGGCTCAGCAGTTTCTCTTTTACCTGTCCGGGCGTGCCGACGGCCCGCTTTCCTCTGTTTTCTTCTAGTGTTCGTAGCTCACCAGGCGAGTACGGGTAGTTCAGTGCTTCCTGCACGCTAGGAAAGGGCCCCGGATTGCCCTGCAACAAGCGACAATACCAGAGGTCGCGGCTGCGCGATAAGCGCAAGGCCTCTTCCTCAGTGTCAGCGGTGATACTGAATAGGGTAAGGC
>CAVOCG010000229.1:0-3881 GCA_963694095.1 Gammaproteobacteria bacterium | reverse complement strand
AAAAGGCGTATTAGTACAAAATCACTGCTATTACGCTGCTTTAACCCAGCGAATGCTGGTAAGTTCATGCCTATCAGTTATCGCAAAATAACTCGGCTAGATTCTCCCTTTCATAGGTATTTCAATCTTTAGTTCAACAATGAATTTTAGCCCGTGTCGATTGAGATCGTGCCCTGCCGGAATTCTTCAGAACACAGCACAGCTTAGTGCCAAAAGAGTACGGCTTACCTAGCTGTCAGCGTCATCCTATTTCTTAGGTGTTTCTGCCTCGACCCTTGATAAGTTCACTCACTAGGCGTAGTTTTGAGGGTCAGACAAACTCGGCTAATCCCTGAACAAGCTAGTTGGTAATGGAGGTTTGAATGGCTATTCAAAATACTCGTATTAAAACTGCAGGTCTATTGCTTCTATTGTGTGTGCTCGCGGTACCTTTATTAGCTCCGTCAATAGTTCCTAACGCGATTCGTGCGCAGTCCGCCAACGATGAAATTCCAAGGCTCGCTAACGGCCGACCCGATATTCAGGGCATCTGGGACTTTCGCACGATTACGCCTTTCCAGCGCCCGGAAGACCTCGCTGACATAGAGGTACTCACCGACGCGGAGGCTGTCGCCTTCGAGGATGCTGAGAACGAGCGCCGCGATCGGGATAACTTCACCGATACTTCCACCACCGGGGACTACAATCAATTCTGGTACGATCGGGGCACGGAAATTCTCGATGATGGCCGCACTTCCCTTATAGTCGATCCAGCCAACGGCCGTATCCCGACACTAACCGACGCCGCTAGAAACAGAAATCAGTTAAGAACAGATGCTGCCCAAGAGGCAGCTGGCGTCGAAGTCAGGCCCCTGTCCGAGCGCTGTATAATGGGATTTAATTCTGGGCCACCGATGATTCCCAGCGCCTACAATAACAATGTACAGCTAGTTCAAACTGAGGAATTCGTTCTCATCCATAATGAGATGGTGCATAACATCCGTCCCGTGAAGATGAATGCGAGCAGTCACCTTGAAGTGCCACGTAAATGGGAAGGCGATTCCATTGGGCGTTGGGAGGCAGACACGCTCATTATTGAGACAAGAAACTTCGCCAGAGAAACAGCCTTCGGAAACTCCAGCGCGAACATGCATCTAGAAGAGAAGTTTTGGATGATCGATGCTGATACCCTGAGTTATGAATTCACTATTAGCGATCCCACAACCTGGGAAGCACCGTGGACAGTCATGTTCCCTATGCGCCGATCAGCAGATCCAATTTATGAATATGCCTGCCATGAGGGTAACTATTCCATGGCTGGGATATTGGGCGGCTGGCGTAGATTGGAGGCATTGGGACAGACGGGGCAGCAGTAATTTTAAAAAAGGCAGGACGAATAAACACACAGTGGCTCTTGTTGAATAACGAGCTGGGGGTGCATCACTTTTGTCTATTTGTGGGTTCGCGTTGAATTTCACGGATGTAAGAAAGCGACACTGCTTGGTACAACTCATGCTTTACCCGCTGTCTCAATCCTTCCATTGAGTTGTAGGGTGAATCTACCAACAACCTATTGGTGATCCAGCTGGGAAGCAGACTTGCTGGATTAATATGTGCCTCAAGCACCACCTTTACTGAGCTGTTTTCGAGTGGTGTCAGCTGCCAGTTAACTTGTGCTGCGGTCAGGCGCACAATTCCATCATTTTCTTCTAATTTATCTGTTGTCGCGTTTCCCTGCATAGTGACAACTAATGTCTCTGGATCTTGACGCCAAATCACATGGCTAACTAGATCCCGATCACGCACTGGCCAAGGCATGTCAGTAATTGTGTGAACGTAGTTCTCGAGCTCGCTCACCCATTCAATGATAGTGGCGGATGCGCAGGAGTCGGACCATTGCGGACAGTCTTTTGAGTTTCGAATAAGCGAAACAACGCTCGATAGCTTGGTTGCTTGCAAATGAATCACACTGCGAACGGCCTTATAGGCATAGCCGTCTACAGATCGTGTATAGACTTGTATCCCATTCTCATCTTTGTTTAATTCCCACTGTGCAGCAAACCCCGGAGCCGAATAAATCAGAATAGGAAGGAGGATGCAGCGGGCTATCTTAGATAGTTTGATAGCGGATAACTCCTTCACTGAACAGTAAAATTAAAATTGATGGTTTGAGAGGGACCGACGATTCAATGTAACTCATTCGGCTTGGGGTGTTATTTATTGGCACAGTGCTTCGCCCTTACCAACAGCAAAGACAGGCACTACCTTATGCAGTGGCGATTGAGGCGGACCTGTCTACTTCAATTCGTAGGGAGGTCGACTATCCACCATAATACTATTCAGCTTATTTTGCGCGCGCTTTGGATTAGTCAAATCCTGTACCTCCAACATTTCGCAGTTGTCTTCTACCATCTGATCGATAGTCACCGGGTAGAACTTGCAGTCGTCGGGCCGGTCCATATAGATATCGCAGGTGTATATCTCTTGATTGGGTGTTTTTCTCAACCACGGGCAACGCTCCAATTGCTTGCCAGTTGCAGGGTCCGTCCAGATACCCCCATCCTGCACATACTCGTATAGATCGGGTCTAAAGGTCTCCCACAGCTGGATTTCTTCATCCGAGACCGACAAGCCGTCGCCACCGTACTTCGTACAACATTTTCCGCACTGATTGCATTCTTTCAAAGTTAAGTGTCACTTCCAATTATTTAGTTATAAGCATTTGCGATAGATAGCGGAAGAATTTACATTGCGAAAAGTAAATTCGTTTTTATCCAATCTTTCTATGCTAGCACCAAAATACTCTGGCCTTTTTGTTTAGTCTAATTAGACAAAGGGTCAGGTCGCATCTGAAAATGGTAGACTTTACTAGTAGTGCCGGCACCAGATTCCATGTGAAACGGCGCTCGGCTAGAGATAGTGGCCCACAGCCCTCGACCTTGCCAGCCGCCATCGGGATCATCTATGCGCCCATCTAGCCATTTCGTGTAGAAACCCAAGGGATAAGGCACGGTCAGGCGCACCCATTCGCCGTCGTCTAGCACTAGCAGGCTGCCGGATTGATTGCCGGTGCTAATAGGGGTGTTGGATCCCAGCCCTAGCGTGTCGAACTGATCCACCCAGGTGTAATAACTTCCCTCGGAGCTACCAGATTGTTGAATATTTTTGAATTGGGGAAGCGGCTCAGCAAAAAAACTCCAGCCCTCAGGGCAGTGCTGACCTGTGGCTGTAGGCCCATTCAGTGGTCCGCGGCACAGGCTACGATCGAAGCGACCCATATGCCCGCTGGCAAGAGCCACCCAGGCAATCCCGTTACGGTCAATATCCATGCCTCGGGGCGAGAATCCCTCGACGGCATTGCCATTTTCATCTAGCGGTAATTCGTAGTACTCAGTCAATGCCGTGGAGCTGGGATCGGCACCGGGCAGGACGCGCACGACGGCGCCGGGATAACTGAGATTAGATCCCCACACGGAACCATCAGGAGCAGGTGCGACAGCATACAGGCCAGAGTTAATGCGTTTATCGAGACTCGGATCTATGTTTGCATCTGGTTCCACGTAGTCGTCGCGGCGGCCGTTGCCATTGGTATCGAGAATGAATGGTGTCCAGCCCTGGGCCGCGACCGCATCGCCAGTTTCCAGAAATTCGCGAGTGTTGAACCAGCCTACCGCCGTGCCGCCGCCACTGGTCCAGAGTGTATTGTCTGCATCTTCGGCGAACATTAGGTGGTGGGTGCCGAAGCAGGTATTAATAGGAGTATAGGTGTCGGTACGCGGATCATAGACTCCAAGGTGGCGACCGGACCGGCCCAACGGAAACGCCTGAGCAGAAGGGTGATCAGAACCCTCTTGGCAGAACGTCGGCACATTGCCTGGGTCGCGCGCTCGTGAGGTGATCCA
>CAVOCG010000228.1:0-3886 GCA_963694095.1 Gammaproteobacteria bacterium | reverse complement strand
CGGGCATGCCGACCCAGGTATTGAGTTTATATTGCGTGCCTGGCACTGGCCGACATCGTCCGACATGATCTATTTTGGCGCGATTGGGGTACTGTCGGCGATTACGGCTTTGTCAATCTCGGCAGCTTATCGCAGCGCGCCGGCTTCCCTTCTTGCGCCCTTTGAATACAGCAATTTGCCTTTGGTACTGCTGTGGGGTTACCTGGTATTCAGTGAGTTCCCCAACACCATGGCGCTGATCGGGATATTGCTGATTGCCGCCGGTGGCATGGTGGTTTGGCTGGATTCACAATTTCGCAAACGAGTCGTATAAGTGACCACTCTTTTGGGTGAGTACTTCTAGCACTACTTCTAGCACTACATCTGGCACTACTTCTGGAAATGAAACGGCGCCTGTTCTGAGAGTAGTTGCGGTTTTTTTAGCAGATAATCGGTTGCACGTTCGGCGATCATCTGGGTTGGAGCGTTGAGATTGCCGCTCACAATATCCGGCATTACTGAGGCGTCGATTACCCGTAGATTATCTATTCCGTGCACTTGCATCTGCGCGTCGACGACTGCCATGTCATCGTTGCCCATGCGGCAGGTGCCACAGGGGTGATAGTCTGTTGTGGCGTAGGCGCGTACCCAGGCTTTAAGCTCATTGTCTGAGTTGAGGTTCGGTGCAGGCTCGATGCGATCGCCCCGAAATTCATCAAACGCGGGCTGTGTCAGTAGGTCTTGCATGACTTGCAAAGCCTCTACCAACTCTCGTGCATCATCCGGATGGCTCAGATAATTAAAGTGCGCCGCTGGACGGTCATGAGGGTCCGTGGAGCGCAGTTTGACTTCGCCACGGCTCTTAGGACGCAACTGATCACAATCCAGTACGTAGCCTTGTTTGAGTTGAATGCGTCGTCCTTGCCACTGGCTGTATACCGGCGCGAAATGGTATTGCAGATTGGGATGGGCTGCATCCGTGTTGCCATAGACAAAGCCGCCCATCTCCCAGATATTCGATGCACCGACACCTGAGCGTGAAGTCAGCCACTTGAGCCCGGTACTGAGCTTAGTCAGGGGTCGGGCCAGGGTATGCAAAGTCACTGCTTTCTTGCAGTAAAAGGCGCTGATAATACTGAGGTGGTCCTGCAGGTTCTGTCCGACACCACCGAGATTCACAAGCGGCGTGATGTTCATTGATTTTAGATAATCGGCTGGGCCAATTCCTGAGAGCATCAGCAGTTGCGGACTCTTAATGGCGCCGCAGCAGACGAGGACCGCACGCGATGCATGGGCTTGGCTCACCTGGCCGTCTTTTTCATACACGATGCCGCTTGCGCGGCCGCCTTCAATAATGATCCGCCGAGTCAGAGCCTTTGTCGTTAATGTCAGGTTGGCTCTTTTTAATGCGGGTTTTAGATGGGCAACTGCGGCACTACAGCGCCGGCCGTTGCGGGTAGTACTGTCAAGACGGGCGATGCCTTCGGGTTTAAATCCGTTCAGGTCGTCTGAGTTGCCCTGACCGGATTGTTCACCTGCCTGGTAAAGTGCATCGAAAAGTGGGTTCTCCAAGGTGCCTTGGGTTACCCCGAGCGGGCCATTGCCACCGCGCCAGATACTCTGGCCCCGATCTGAGGATTCACAGCGCTTGAAGTAAGGCAGACATTGCGCAAAGGTCCATTCGGCCAGTCCGAATTTATCCGCCCAGCGGTCATAATCCATCGGGTGGCCGCGCATGTAGACCATCGAGTTGATCGAAGATGAGCCGCCGATCACTTTGCCGCGCGGCAAATCGATCCGCCGGCCATCGCACTCGGGCTCGGGCTCGCTCTGGTAGTTCCAGTTAATGCTGGGATCCTTGTATGCGTGATAGACCCCAGCCGGGATATGCACCATCAGTTTATGGTCCATGGGCCCGGCTTCGAGGATCAGTACCTGGTTACCCGGGTCTTCGCTTAGCCGGTTGGCCAGGACGCAGCCGGCCGATCCGGCGCCGATGATGATGTAATCGTATTCAGACACAGTGTTTAGTTGATGATCATGGCGCAAAGCCTCTTTACTGGGGTGCCCCGCATACCCGGTAACGACCGAATAAAACTTCAGGGGAAAAGTCTAAATTAAATTTAATCATAAAGACCAGCCCTGTATGGTAAAAAGGTCGTGGCTTGGCGTCCCGAGCACCCACGAGGTTCAATCTCTCGTCACATGAACAAAGAGCAGGGGTGCTGTAGCCCCCCTAATAACTGGCATCTAAAGAAAACTGGGCTGGAGAACTGAATAAATGATCAAGGCGTTTTACAAAGCCCGGGAGTGGGCGCTATGGGCCTATGGTGGCGGGGCACTACTGATATCGTCCCTTTGGCCGCAGGTACAAATGACAGTCGCGCTTAACGAGTGGTATGGTCGTTTCTATGATTTATTGCAAAACGCGGCCAGTTTCTCTGATGAGCCACAAAGCTGCAATTGACTTTATTTTGGAAAGGCTTGCTTAATGACCTTTCTTCAGTATTTATTGCCTCAGCATTTGTTATCGAAGCTGATGTTTCGTTTTGCACGAATCGAAAATGTATGGATTAAAGACACCTTCACGCGTTGGTTTGTGAATAAATATCAAGTCAATTTAGTTGAAGCTGAAAGAGATGGTATCTCTGATTATGCTCATTTTAACGATTTCTTTACACGAGCTTTAAAACCTCAGGCTAGGCCTATCTCAGAATCACCAATTATTTCACCTGTAGATGGTGTCGTATCACAAGCAGGGCAAATAAAAGACTCTCAAATCTTGCAAGCCAAAGGCCGTCATTTCTTTTTATCGCAACTTTTGGGCGGAGAATACTTAGAAAAAATAGAAAATGGACACTTTGCTACTTTCTATCTCGCGCCTAAAGATTACCACCGTATCCATATGCCACTAGATGGTAAGTTGGTTTCGATGCGATATATTCCTGGAGATCTATTCTCAGTGAATCGCAAAACGGTAAATAAAGTCAATGGAGTTTTTGCTCGAAACGAGCGCTTAGTTTGTCTATTTGATACTGTTTATGGAAGAGTGGCTTGTGTCCTGGTTGGAGCAATTTTTGTTGGTTCTATCGAGACTTCATGGCAGGGACAAGTGACACCTCCATATGGAAAAGAGGTTAAGGTTTATGATTACACAGAAAAAGAGTTTGAATTATTTAAAGGTGACGAGCTAGGTCGGTTTAATATGGGCTCAACAGTTATTATGCTTCTTCCAGAGACTGCTCCAGCATTAAAACTGCAGTCAGGACGAGAGCTTAAAATGGGGCAATCTTTGATTTAATTACGCTTTTATTTCCGATTCAGTCATTGAATCAATTTGTCGTTCAAACTCTCTTAGACGTTTATAAACACTAGCTAATTCAATAATCGTTGGCCATGCATTAAACAAATATTGAAGTGACCCTTCTACTCTACTAAATGCTCTTAGTACTTGTTGCATTACTCCAAGTGTCATTACTCCAGCAACTATTGCAGGTGCTAGGAAAATATATCCGACTAAAACATTGGCTTGCAAGTACGCAAGTCTTCCAATATTAAAATACAAATAAAACAGATAACTTTTGTAATGAATTGTTCTTACTCCATCAAATAGCTCTTCGAATGATTTTGGCCTTATGCTTCCATCGTCTTCTGCTATAACAAGTATTTTTCGATACCTAGCTTCCCTCTTTTGTAAATCATATTCAATGCCTACAAGTCTTAATATCCAAGCTAGTGCAATCATTAAAACTGTACCACCCACAGCCCAAATAAGGGCACCAGAAACCAATCCATATGACCAATCACCAAACCACATAATAGGAATACCTACTGATAGGCCCATCAATAATGGAAAGTACTCAACTAATACCATCACTGATTCGATGAAAGCTGTTCCCAAGCTCTC
>CAVOCG010000227.1:0-3915 GCA_963694095.1 Gammaproteobacteria bacterium | reverse complement strand
ATTATAGGGTTTAGTTACATAGTCATCAGCACCTAGTTCTAGGCCAACAATCTTATCGATGTCATCGTTCTTTTGAGTGACTAAAATAATGCCTACACCAGATCGACTACGGAACTCCCGTGTCAATTCAAGGCCGGTTTTACCGGGGATTTTAATATCCATTATTATGATATCTAGTGCTTTGTCAGAGAACAACTTTTCTGCCTGATTACTTGAACTAGCCTTGTAGACTAGGTAATTTTCAGCGACAAAGTAACTGGCTAGTAAGTTTAGGCTAGCGGGCTCATCTTCGACAATTAGCACTGCAGGTTGCTTTACATTTTCCATATAAACCAGCGTTCATAACGATATTTAAATTCATTAAAGATTGTCGTCAATTAAAGTACTGCGGGATCTCAACGACGTAGAAGAAGTATTAGTCTAGATCAAGGGGGTATTAATTGGCAAGAGAGACACCTCGAATTCTTACCGGGTAATTGGCTTAAACTGTTCCAGCTCAATACCGCGAATATTACCTTCCATGACTATAGCCTGAGGGAGTAAGGGCTAAATCTATAGGTAGGGCAGATGAACTTCAGGTTGTGGTTACAATTGATTTACAAGATAGAACAATATGTGCGCTTTTTTCGGCTTAAAAATACATATTTTGGGATACACTCGTTTTAGTGATAAGTCAAAAAAATGGGGAGAAGAGATATGTTAAAAACTAATGCGATGGCTGTTGCCATCAAAATGATTGTGGTTTTGGGGTGTGCGGTCACAAGTGTTGTGGCTCTGTCTCAAGAGGAAACTGAGCTGGAAGAGATAGTGGTTGTAGGGTCACAAATTAAGGGTGCTCAGATTAACTCTGCCTTGCCAGTCAGCATTATTTCATCTGAAGATATAGACATCCTAGGCTTGGATTCTGGTGAAGAATTACTCGAAAACATGGCAGAGATGGGGCTTAACTATTTCACTGAAGCCGAAGCTTTTTCTGGTGGTGTAAATTCTGTCCGTGGTGATATTGGGTCATATAATCTAAGGAATATGGGTGTTGGTAATACGCTAGTTCTGTTGAACGGCAGGCGTCTTGTGAACGCAGCGGGCTATCAAACTGAGCTACTTGGTGGTGACTATGTGCCTACATTGAGCGTCAACTCTAATGTCATTCCAACATCTGGGATGGATCGCGTTGAGGTTTTAAAAGACGGTGCATCGGCTATTTATGGTGCTGACGCTGTTGCAGGTGTCATTAATAATGTTATCGATTCTAATTATGAAGGATTCGGTTTCACAACTAAACTCACTGGCTACGATCACTTCGAAGCCGAAGATTTAACCTTCAGTGCGAAGTTTGGTACTGCGTTTAATGATGGTGATTCTCATCTTACTGTGCTGGTGGATTTCTACGATCGCGACACTATCAAGGCTACTGAAGATGAGCGTTGGAGTATTGGTGATCATCGCAAAATACTACCCGATGATTCACCCTGGAAGACGAGTACTGCTTTTCGAAACCTTTATTCATATCAGTATGCTCAATTAGATCAATCTGGGCGTAACAGCTTTACTGATTCTAGCGGTGAAATGCAGATCTTGCCTGGTGACGATGCAAAATGTGCGGGCTCATCGGCTTTAGACACTGGCTATGGTACCTGTTTAGTACCAGATACTACCTCGGATAATTATTATTTAAACCCTGGTTTATACCGTGATTTTAGAAGTGCGGTGAAAAGGAAAAATATTTTTGCGACTTTCAAACACGTGGTTAATGATGATTTAGAATTCTTCTCTGAGCTCGGGCTGTATAGTTCTTCGTCTCTACGGAACATTGAACCCGCTGGAACATCATCCTCTGCACCCATCTCTATCGGCGCGGATTATTACTACACTAATCAGTTGGTCCAAGATGGCGCGAATCCTTTAGCTGGTGTTGGAGCGATCAAGCTCGATGGTATGCGAAATCCTAAATATGGACGAATTGTTAGTTCAGATAAAAGAACGACTCGTTTTCTTGCTGGGTTAAGAGGAACCCGCGGGGATTGGGACTGGGAAACAGCGGTACTGCATTCCAAGGCAACTACGGATGATCTAACCGAGAATCGCATTTCTAATAACTTACTGACCGAGGCTTTAGCTGATTCAACAGCGGCTGCCTTCAACATTTTTTCTATTGATTCTGCCAATATCGAGCGGGCTATGATCGATGTTTATCGTAATGATGAGAGTGAATTAACGTCGTGGGACTTTAAAGCCAGCAAAAATGACATATTCTCATTGCCGGCAGGTCCAGTGGGTATGTTGATTGGTGTTGAATATCGAGAAGAGAAGTATTCGGATGATAGGGATCCACGGTTAGATGGCACCATAAAGTATGTGGCACAAAATGGGTCGGAATTTCCGTTTGTATCGGACGTGTTAGGGTCTAGTCCGACTACTGATTCAGTGGGTGAAAAAGACACGATCTCTGTATTTACAGAATTTCAAATACCTGTCACCGAGACCATTCAAGCTCAACTGGCTATCAGGCATGAAGATATTTCAGATGCCGGTTCTACCACAGTGGGTAAGTTCGCTATTGGTTGGGAAGCTACAGATTGGTTGCTTATTAGGGGTTCTGCCCAAACAGCCTTTAGAGCACCAAACTTGGTGCAGGTTAATCAAGCTCAGGTAGCTCGATTTGGTTCTCGCGTTGATGCGGTCTATCAATACATTACTGAGAATAATACTACTACGGCGTCAGGTATGGATAAAGACTCTAAGTACACGATTCAGAGATTTGCTATGGGTGCTGAAGACTTGCAGTCAGAGGAATCTACCAACACCTCTATAGGGTTTGTTATTCAGCCCTCTCAGCTGGACGGCTTAACGATCACATACGATGCATGGAAGATTGAAAAAGATAAAACTATTGGTTTATTTGGCCGTGATAATCACACTATTCTTGACCTTGCTCTGCTGCTTGAAAATGGGACTAATAATTGTGACGCATTTATGGGTAACACAGCCGTTTTAAGGGATACAGATGAGCTAGATGATGGCGTTCTTGGGCTGTTTTCTACCGCGGGAATATGTCCTGTTGGTCAGGCATACAGAGTAGTGGATGAATATATTAATATGGCGAAACGAACGCTTGAAGGTCAGGATATAGGCATCAACTACAATTTGGATACTAGCCTAGGTAACTTTAGATTCCGTTACAATGCGACATTCACTGATACTTTTGAGCAGGTTCCTACCGGTAACTTTAGTACCATTGAAAATGCACAGGCATCCGGAGCTATTCCCGCTTATGTCAATCTCAAAGGCTTCGGTGATTTGCTGGGTATCGATGGTAATTATGATGAGAAGCATTCAATGAAATTGTCATGGGGCAAAGGGCCTTGGGGTGTATCACTTTCTGGTTTAAAGAAAGGTAATTTCATTCAAAGTAGTCTCACTTTAAGTGATGGTACTGAGTATGTGGTGCCGTCTATGACCACTATGGATGCAGCGGTACACTATAAGTTTGATCTTGGCGGTAGTACGGCTAGGCTAAAATTTGCGGTGAAGAACTTTAATGATGAAAGAGCACCTACAGCTGACCGCTTCTTTGGTTTCTTCGCTGATGCACACCAAGACTATGGAAGAAATTACTATCTAAGTTTGAAAGTTGATATGTAGTTTATGTGGGCTTTAAAAGGGAGCCATGTGCTCCCTTTTTTATTCTTCAATATTAATAGTGGGATTGTTCTCAGCCTCAGGTATTTTAAATGATCCGTTTTCTTGTCTTTTGTCTTTTGTCTAACACTGTAGTGGCTGCAACGGACACCCTAAAACTAACTGAAGGGTCAGTATCTTCTGCGCACCCATTGGCAACTCATGCGGCAGAGACAATCTACAGATCGGGTGGTAATGCAGTCGATGCTGCGGTCGCAGTCTCCTTTGTTCTATCTG
>CAVOCG010000226.1:0-3937 GCA_963694095.1 Gammaproteobacteria bacterium | reverse complement strand
ATGTAATTATATCAATGGGTTAAAATGTTGAATAAGCATGAATAGAGGATTAGACTGACCGCCCCGCTTGGATTTGTTGGCGGCGGTGCTGCTACCACTGGAATACTTTCCTCTCGTGGCTCGGCAACTGTTGACGCAAGAACCAATATTATCATTGTGCGGGACACCGAGGAGAAACAGGCAGAAGTCAGAGCGGTGTTGGCAATGTTTGATATATCCGTTCGTCAGGAGTTTATTGAAGCGAGGGTTGTCAATGTATCCACCGATTTTGGGCGGGGACTTGGTAAACGGTGAAACTTTCGTACTTGGGGGTGTCTTCAGGGAAGAGTCCACTATTGCAGAAACTAAAATATCCCGCACTGGGGGATGTGCCTTATCTGGGTCGTCTTTTTAAACGGACTGAGAATCAAAGTCGGCGCACCGAACTCTTAATATTCATCATGCCTAAAATAATCGCTGAAATTAGTATCCGATAATTCAAATCAAATGCTGGCGGCAAGATAACTCATTGAGTACTTCTTGCCGCCGGTAGGCTCTCCCCCTATTGAATAATGCTTATGGCTGATACCGTGAAGGAAGCGCTATTCGTTCAAACTAGTAAAAAGAGTACAATGGCCCTCAGTGAATTGGCTTTCAGGCTTCTGGATAAAGATTATGGAAAATGTATTTCTGGTTGGCCCCATGGGGGTGGGTAAGACCACGGTGGGGAAAGTGCTCGCGGCTCAGCTCGAGTTGGAATTTTACGATTCGGATCGTGAAATTGAAGAAGCTACGGGCGCAGATATACCCTGGATATTCGACGTCGAAGGCGAGGCAGGCTTTAGGCTCAGAGAAATCCGTATGATTGATCAGTTATCTGTCAAGAAAAATATAGTGCTTGCTACGGGCGGTGGCGCAGTATTGGCGCAAGAAAATCGGAACTGGTTGAAAGCGAGGGGAATAGTTGTTTATTTGAGGGCTACCCTGATTCAGCAATTAGAACGCACTAGCCGTGACAAGGGTCGGCCATTACTACAAACTCCAGACCCGGTTAAAAAAATCAAGGAAATAATGAATATTAGAGAGCCACTTTATTTGGATGTTGCTGACATTGTCGTGGATACAAGTCGCAATCCAAGATCAGTGGGTAAAGAGGTTTGCAAGCAAATTAAAAATTACTTGTCAGAATAATTGGTTTGGATATTAAAGCATTATGTTAACTGTAAATGTAGAATTAGCTGATCGCAGATATCCGATTTTTATCGGCGAAAACCTGTTGGGAAATTCAGAACTGTTATTGCCTTTTCTTGATAAGAGGAGAGTGCTGATTGTAACCAACGATGTAGTGGCTCCACTATATCTTGAAAAAGTGAAGTCTACACTGCGTTCTATCGACTGCGAGGAATTGGTTATAGCTGACGGTGAACAACACAAAAATTTGGACATGGCAGTTAAAATATACGACAAACTACTAGCAGGAAAATATGATCGGTCTTCGACATTGATTGCTCTGGGTGGTGGAGTGGTTGGCGATATTACTGGGTTTGTTGCTGCTACTTACCAGCGCGGAATTAATTTTATTCAGATCCCGACTACGTTATTGGCGCAGGTCGATTCGTCGGTTGGTGGTAAAACTGGGGTAAACCATCCTCAGGGTAAGAATATGATAGGGGCCTTTCACCAGCCGCAATGTGTCCTGATTGACACGACTGTTTTGAATACTTTGCCCGAGCGCGAGGTGAAGGCTGGGCTGGCAGAAGTTGTTAAGTACGGTCTAATCAATGTAGCAGGATTTTTCGACTGGTTGGAACAGCATACCGATGAGATATTGAAGTTGGATCCTGAACGGATATCCTATGTGGTAAAAGTCTGCTGTGAACAAAAGGCAGCCATTGTGGCTAAGGACGAGCAAGAAGGTGGCGTGCGTGCCTTGTTAAATTTTGGACACACTTTTGGACATGCTATCGAAACTGCCATGGGTTATGGCAACTGGCTGCACGGCGAGGCGGTGGCGACGGGAATGGTAATGGCTGCCGACTTGTCTATGCGGATGGGGTGTCTGGACCAAAGTAAGGCCTTTCGGATAAAATCCACACTGGCAAAATTTGGTATGCCGGTGGAGCCACCTGCTACTATTTCTGCCCAGGAATATATCGACCTCATGTCATCTGACAAAAAAGCCAAGCGAGGTAAGATTCGTTTCGTTGTGTTAAATACAATAGGTGAGGCGGTACTCAAGGACGATATTGATATGGAGCTGCTAAAGCAAACACTTGAAGCTCAGGATCGACTTTGTCTTTGAGATTTAATGTAGTCAAGGTGTGAAGCGTCGCACACCGAAGAGTATTTGATCATTATGAATGATTACAGTTTATGAATCAGCGAATAATAGGTGAATATGTGGAATTGAAGAATGATCGCTTTTTAAGAGCGCTTCAGGGGCAGGATGTAGATGTAACGCCGGTCTGGATGATGCGACAGGCAGGGCGTTATTTGCCCGAATATCGCAATACAAGAAAACAAGCTGGTGATTTTATTAGCCTGTGCCAGAACCCCCAACTGGCTTGTGAGGTGGCGCTGCAACCGCTGCGTCGGTATGCTTTTGATGCGGCTATTTTATTCTCCGATATTTTAACAATTCCCGATGCCATGGGGCAGGGTCTTTACTTCTCCGAAGGTGAGGGACCGAAATTTAAAAAGGTAATACGCAGTGAACAAGACGTGGACAAATTGCCGGATATCAAGGTGGCTGATGACTTGTCCTATGTGACAGACGCTGTATCGCTAATACGCAAGGAGCTTAATGGGTCGGTACCACTTATTGGTTTTTCCGGCAGCCCGTGGACTCTCGCCACCTACATGATTGAAGGTGGAGGCTCCAAGGATTTTAGGATTGCCAAGCAGTTTCTCTATGATAATCCCGAGGCAATGCATCAGCTGTTAGCCAAGCTGGCCAAGGTGGTTACAGACTATCTCAATGCTCAAATTGATGCAGGTGCACAAGCCGTGCAGATTTTCGATACCTGGGGCGGCATACTGACTAGTGCGGCCTATGTGGAATTTTCTCTCTTCTATATGAATCAAATTATTGCCGGTCTGATCCGAGAAAATGAATCTAGGGCAGTCCCGGTTATACTTTTCACCAAGAATGGGGGGCAATGGTTAGAAACTATAGCTGAATCTGGATGCGATACCGTGGGGTTGGATTGGACTACGGATATAGGTCAAGCGCGTCAAAGAATCGGCAATAAGGTCGCATTACAGGGAAACATGGACCCTTCCATTTTATACGCCTCGCCTAATACCATTCGAAACGAAGTCGCTAATATACTGGGGAGTTTTGGCAGTGGTAGCGGACATGTCTTTAATTTGGGCCATGGCATTACCCCGGAAGTCGATCCCGATCATGTAAGCGCATTTGTTGAGGCTGTTCATGAGCTCTCCGGACCATACCATAGCACCTGATTGCCTAGTTATAGTTGCCCTGGGCTCGAACCTAGCTTCCAGCCACGGTTCTTCTCAAACTACTGTCTTGCAGGCGTTTGCGAAGTTGCAGTTACTAGTGAAATTGCCCATTGTCCGTTCTTCGTTGTGGCGAACCACGCCCTCGGAGTGTAAAGCAGGAACCCCGGATTTCGTCAATGCAGTGGCTGCGCTGCACATGCCCAATGGGGCCGATCCACATTCGTTGCTTGATGCATTGCTGATCATTGAGAATGAGTTCGGACGGGTACGAAATTCTATTTGTGGCAATTCAAGGACTCTTGATCTGGATTTGATTTGCTTCGGGGACCAGATAATAAAGACTGAACGACTCACTCTTCCCCATCCTAGGGCGTATACCAGGGGCTTCGTACTAAAGCCCCTGGTTGAGATCCAACCGAATTTGCGCCTGCCAGGCCAATCTCTTACAGTTTGTGAGCTGGAAATGCGCCTCGCTGAGCAGGGATTAATTAGC
>CAVOCG010000225.1:0-3967 GCA_963694095.1 Gammaproteobacteria bacterium | reverse complement strand
GCGCCCTCCTTGGAGCAGATTTAACACGCCAGGCGGCAGGCCCGCTTCGATCCAGCACTTAATCATCAACTCACCTACCAGGGGCGTGAGTTCAGAAGGTTTAAAAACAAGAGTATTCCCAGCCAGCAGCGCCGGGATAATGTGACCGTTGGGTAGGTGGGCGGGAAAATTGTAAGGACCCAGTACAGCAAACACACCAATCGCTCGATGGTTCAGAGAAATACGTATGCCTGCGCTATCGGAGAATTCACTGCCGGTGCGTTGTTGATAGGCTCTGTCCGAGATAGCGGCCTTGCCTATCATTGCAGCCACTTCGGTTTTACTTTCCCAGTGGGGCTTGCCGGTTTCTAGATGAATAGTTTCACCTAGCTTTTCCTGATGTGCTTTTACAGCGTCGATAAAGCTAGCTATGTATTCGCTGCGTTGTTGATAGCTGAGACGGCTCCAGCTGGGGAATGCAGTTGTAGCTGCAGCTACCGCCTCATTGACCTGTGCTTGCTCCGCACTATTGCCTTGCCATAACGCTGCGCCGGTCGCCGGGTTTTCGGAGACAAAAGAATCTCCCTTCGAAGTTAGCCATTGGCCGTCAATATAGTGTCTTTGTTCTAGCTTTGCTGCGATGTCGTTCATTTAACTACTCACTTGGCGTGTGCTGTTACTTTGACTTGCTTACGGTTTGTTAATCTAACGTCTAAGAGGCCCGGTACTGAATGGCTCTTTAGTGACGCATCTGTAGCATCTGTATTTGTGAGCCTACATCTACATGCAGCATTTTTGCATCTTGAGCCGAAATAGCTATTTCATTTTCTATAGGGTTTTCAATGCGTGACGTTATAAGCCGATACTCCGACAGATTACGGTTGCTAACTATGCATAGGGGTGATTCGCTGTTGTCGCTGACAGAGTCTGTGATGGATTTAATACGGGCTGTGGTTGTATTTTGTATAGAACGGATTTCGCCGCGATCGCATTCAACAATTGGCCCGGCGTCAAAGATGTCGACGGCGCCATTGTAGCTAAAGCCTTCTTTTTCTAACAAGCGTTGCGCTGGAGCTGCGTCTCGGTGCGCACGTCCTATAACTTCGGTAGCTTCTTGCGGCAGCAGTTCCAAATACACAGGAAAGCGCGGCATTAAATCGGATATAAACTGTGAGCCATTCACAGAGCTAATAAAATCAGCTTTGTGAAACGGCAGCTTGAAAAATTTTTGCCCCAGATGATTCCAAAATGGAGATTCTTCGTTCTCGTCTAACCAGCCTCTAATTTCTGCGAACACCATATCGTCAAAACGTTCCGGGAAATCGTTCATAAACACAAAGCGACAACGAGATAGAAATTGTCCTGCGCCGTTACGGCGATACTCTGGCATCAAGAACAAGGAAGTTAGTTCTGTAGCTCCGGTATAGTCATTAACAAGATTTAACAAATTGCTGCTGCGCTTAATGTTAATATCAGGAGATGTTTTGACTTCTTTCGACATTTTGTAGTTATAAAATGACCGTGTATTGCCCACCCCTGAAATAATTCCTGCAGTACCAACTATTGCATTATTGGTCGGGTCCTCTAGCACCAAAAGGTAAACAGATTCTTGGCCGTCCTGAGGCTGTCTTGAGATGCTATCGCTAACCAGTTGTAATTTCTTTTCCCAGGTTTGTGTATCGCAAGGCATTGAAGTCATGCCAGGGGGAAGCATGGCAGATAGTGCTAACAGGGCTTCGAGGTCGCTGGGTTTTGCAGTCCGTATGATCATGAGGCTTTTTCCACATTACTCAGTTCGATTAGCTGATCACCGTGGCTGGCCATTTTCTTGAGTAGTTTGTAGCTCAACTTGGCCCGCTGGGTGAGGCTGTCGATCAACATGTATTCTTGATCGGTGTGAATGTTTGCTCCACACACTCCCAAGGTGTCTACGTTGGGTAGTCCTGCGGCTGCTAGGTTGTTGCCATCGCAGCAGCCACCGGTGTCACGAAACCGGACGGCAGTATTCAATGAGTCACCACATTCTCGAGTCCAGTCCATTAGTAATTGTGTGCCTGGGGAAATAGTTTTCGGTGGGCGCGTAAACCCCCCGCTTAAGGTGAATCGAACGTCATCCCTGGCATTTTGTGCCGCAACAATGGCACCCAGTTTATGTTGGATATCCAGTAGCTGTTGAGGTTCTGGGCATCGAACATTAAATTGACACACCGCAAGATCAGGCACCACATTCACTGCTGTGCCGCCGGTAATGCGAGCGACATTAACGGTAATATCTTGCTCTAGATGGCTAAGTGCAGCTATCTGGTTGATAAACTCACTTAGCGCGACAATTGCATTTCGGCCCTTACTAAATTCTCTGCCGGCATGGGCAGATTTTCCGTGAGCTACCAAGGTGAAGTTGCCGGAGCCTTTGCGCGCACCAGCTAATGTGCCATCGGCCAAGGCGGGTTCGTAGATCATGCCGACGTGAGCCGCAGTTGCTGCGTTCTCAAGCACAGCTGAGGATCCTAGGGAGCCGGTTTCTTCATCAGAACTCAGTACAACCTTCCAGCCAATCGCATCAATGCCAGGGCTGGATTCGAAAGCCTCTAGAGCGGTTAACATGACCAAAATCCCGCCCTTCATATCAGCCACTCCAGGGCCCTTCAATATGCGGTCGTCGATTTTCTCAGGGCTTTGGAAACTGTGTTCCTTAGGAAAGACAGTGTCCATATGCCCGCATAGCAAGACCTGAAATGGGGCTGTTCTACGTTTACTAAAACTAATAATCTTGCCATAGTGTTGGTCAGCAGTGATGCCTAAGTGATCGGTTCGCTCAACGCTCACAGAATCATCAATCTTGATCTCATCTGCCAGAGGAGAAAATAATGAATGAAGAGCGTTCTGAGTATCATGCAATCCTGATAAATTACCTGTTCCGGAATTTATTGCTGACAATTGCATCAATGTATCCAGCAAGGATTCCTTGCGGGAATCAATCCATTCTAAGCGCTCAGCACTCATCTGTTATGTGCCCTCAGTATTTTGTAGAACAGTTTCAATGATAGTTAATGCTCGTTCTAGTTCTGCCTGACTAACATTCAAAGGAGGTAGTAGGCGAATCATATTGTCACCGGATTTTCCTACCAACAGGCCGTGTTCTCTTAATTTCAGCAACAACTTTGTATTCTCTCCCACGCACTTCACGCCGAGCATAAGGCCAAGGCCATGAACAGAGGAAATTGATTGAGGGTATTTTATGGTCAGTGCTTCCAGTTCACTGATGAGAAAACCGGCCTTACTGTTAACATCTTTGAGTAAGCTTGGCTCTAGAACGAGATCGAGCACGGCATCCGCTACCGCCATAGCGAGCGGGTTTCCCCCGAAGGTGCTTCCATGACTGCCAAATTTCATGCTGGTAGAAACCGCTTCGTTTGCGAGGCAAGCGCCAACAGGAAATCCGCCTCCAAGGCCTTTGGCTATAGCCATAACATCAGGTTCTACTGCGTAATGCTCGTGGGCAAATAATGTGCCGCTGCGACCTACTCCACATTGCACTTCGTCAAACATCAGCAGTAAGCCATTTTCGTCACATAGTTCTCGCAGTGATTTTAAAAATACTTGGGAGGCAGGTCGTATACCGCCTTCACCTTGCACCGGCTCGATAATTATTCCAGCAGTACTTTCGTTGATGCAGTTTTTAACAGACTCAATATCTTCCCACTTTGCTTGGTCGAAACCGTAGTCACCGTGAACAAAGTTTTTCATATGCGCTGGATTTCCGGCAGCGGCCAGTGATGCCATCGTGCGGCCATGGAAGCTGGCTTCAAAACCGATTATGCGATAGCGCTCCGGATGGTTATTGGTAGCCTGATAAGCACGCAGTGACTTTAGTCCCGCTTCCACGGCTTCGGTGCCGGAATTGGCGAAATAGACACCGTCTGCGAAACTCGACTCGACAAGCCGTTGTGCTAAACGCTCCGCTGCAGGAATTCTGAATACATTAGAG
>CAVOCG010000224.1:0-3980 GCA_963694095.1 Gammaproteobacteria bacterium | reverse complement strand
TATTGAGTCCACTGTGCGGGATCCGAGGATTAACCTGTTTGCTGAGCACGTGGATGGACGCGGTCTTACTTGGCGTTTTGATGGCGGTGGCTTAATTGATGGTGCCCAGTGTCGGGACCGAAAACGCTTCGTAGGCAAGATTTCCAGTGGTATTCTTGAGGAACTGGAACACCAGTGTGCACGCTCAGGAATCACCTACACCCTCAAGGTAAGCGGCACTTTTTAGTGTGTTTTACCTCGTTTGCAAGTATTCAAAGTGTCCTGTCAGTGTTCCAATTAATAATTCCCAGCTTTTGGCAACAATATTGATTTAGCTTGAGATTAATTCGGCTTTAAACACGATAATAAGCGCGGATTCCGAAAGGTTTTGTGATTTCCAGAGAAATTTGGTGCGCTCTTGCGTTGTTTTTTTAAAATGAATAAGAACTTTTGGTTTGCCTGTTTCCGATGTTCCATACGATACGAAGTTAAAGACAATGATTAATTACAAGCTTGGAGTAGGACTATCGCTATTTCTTATTCTTTACGCCGGAGTGGCAGATACAAAAGAAGCGGAAGTCAGCTTGTGAGAATTTGCAGGTGTTCAAAACTATTTAACTAGCAGAGTTCTCCGATCGGGGTCGGACCCTGATTTTTAAACCCAGCCCAGCGGGGCTTGCACTCTAACTGAGATGCCAAAAATTGGGCTCTGACTCCTTAATGGGACCTGAGCTCAGTAAAGAACAGATCCCTTAAGACGCCTCCAGCTAATTCTTATCTCACAACCACCGTAACATCAGAGGATCTAGTATATGTGCCGTCGTCAGCATAGGCGCGTAGCACATAGGTGCCGCTCTGGCTGAAGCTGGCCGACGCCACGGTTTCTTCACCGCTGGCAGGGAGTGCAGTTACTGCTGAATCAAATTGAACCTGGCCCGGCCCCCGGTACTTGATCCAGGTAACGGCTAATCCGGTTTCATCTGCGGCAACGTAGTTAATGATACCTTGGGATTTGGGCGAATTGCGGCCAATACCTCCACCAACTGCCGGAAGAAAGTTTGGCAATGCCGGCTGCTCACTGCGGGGGGCCCCTTCACGCGGTCCCGGGAGGCCATCATCACTGGCGAAAGTCCGCAGCGCGACTGAACTACCCACGGTCGCTGATAACTGGCCTTCAACCCCTACTATTCGCACTGCAGGGGGTTGGTTTGCAAGGGCTACGCCGGTTCGGCCATTGGTTCCCCGGCCACGATTGGCACTCCACACGCCTTCGTCGACCCCCCAGATATTACCTTTCTCTATCGATCCTATCGCGGTGCGGGTTTCGCCATTGTAGGTGAGGGTCCAGACCAACTCCTTGTCGACAAAGTCTGATGGAACCTGCACACTGAATACGAACTGTTGCCGCCTGGGGTAGAAATGCGTGGGTTGCCCCCGGTCAATTGGACCCGCGTTATCCAGGACCAGATTCTGGTCAACCGGTCCGGCGATAATGATGCCTGACGCCACCTGAAAAGAGTTATTAGTGCCCAATTCAACTTCAGGCGCTTCATCGAAATTAAGGTTCAGATAGCCGAACCACAAAGTGTAGCTGCCATCGGAGTTTTGCTCAAATCCTTCGTAGACCGGTTGTACGCTCTGCCCAAAACGGTGCAGGATCTGTGCGGTTGCAATTGCGCTGACACTCGTTAATAACAGCATCAACAACGTATTGTAAATTGCATGCTTATTACAAATCACCATTGTTGCTTGGCTCCTTTAATTCTTATTTACGCTTATCCCATTTATCTAATCGCTACCTGATCCTAAGCCAGCCTGGCGCTCAGCGACAGCCGCTGCATATTCCTCGTCAGTTAGTTCATACCAACTGATCCAAGAGAATGACATTTCATCCGTGGAGCGCTGTCCAAATCCGACCCAGTTACGTGAATCGCCCGCCCAGGGATTGCTGGTAGAATTGTTGTGCCAGCTGGTTACATGCATCATAGATCCCTTTGGGATTAATGGCTGTACCTCCTCCAGATAGTTATAGGCAATGTGCCAGCCAAAATCCCAAAATGCACAACTTAGCGTCTGTCGGCGGTTGTCTTGGTAGATAACCTCAAGGCATTGTTGGGTGCCAAGGTTGTGAAGATGGGGCTGGAAAGCGGTAATGCGTATGTTCTGGTCGATGTATTCATAGCCATCAGTGCGGGCGATCTCTGTCCCACCGGGAAGATCGAGATCTTCGTTATCCCCCATATGGGAGCGGATCAATTTGTGCTGCGGTTCTTCACCCAAGGGCATCAACCATAAGGCCAGCCTAGACTGGTCCGTATGCGCTAACCCGTCCGGGTTGCTAGCGTAATGGATATTCCAGCGCAGCCGAGTGCCTGCTTTGATTAGCTGGCCTGTGCCGGGTGGGTTTATATCGGCAGTCTTGCCAAGTGCGTATTCGCTGAGAAACCCTCCGCCGCCTTCAGGAAATTCCATTTGGGTTACCGCATGGTGCACTACCTGGTATCCGTCAGCGCTGGGCTTGGTCTCAAAGGCTGTTATCCAGCGATCTTCGGTCAGGCCTGTATCGCTGTAGAAAGTCATCCACCAATTAGGGCTGCCAGGAGGAACTGTAAATTGTTCTGGAATTGGTATGATCAAATCCGGTGGCCGGCGCATTTCGTCCTCAAGCGTCCAGGCGATATTGTCTTCATAGGTTGGGGGCGTGGGCATATTGCGCGAATCACCTTCAGCCGCGCCACTATCCACCCAGGCCACAATGGTGGCAATCTCGTCATCACTTAAAGAACGGTCATCCTTAAATCCCTGGACCCCCACGGTTTTATCAATGAAGTAGGGCGGCATTTGGCGACTCACCACTCTGTCCTTGATAACCGGCGCCCAAATCTTGACAGTTTCGTAATCAATCAACGACATGGGTGCGATGGAACCTGGTCGATGACACTCTACACATTTGCTGTAAATGATAGGGGCGACGTGATCGGCGAAGTTAGGGCTGGTACCGGCCTGTTGACCGAAACCTGCAGACGACACTGCTAGTAAAAAGAATGTGGCTCCGATTACACCTAAAACCTGAGCCCATGGCTGATTTGAAGCGGATTGTCTGCTGGGAATAAACATCTGGCAACCTCCTTATCTCTTCGAAGCGGCGACCTCAAGCAGGCGGCTGTACGTAGAGAGTTTATTTTTGTTAAATTACCGATCGCTGCAAAAAGAGAGTAATGATGGTGGGGGGCTATAGTCAAGAATTTTCTTACTGTTTTCGTTAGGTTACACTCCTCTGCAGGGAACCTGAGGACTACTCTTTAGCCCGCACGGTCTCTATATAAAAATGGAATATTCTAATAATTAAATTATGGCCGCTTACACTATGAAAAGAGCCTCCAAGCTATTACTTATAATGTTAGCTCTCTATGTGCTTCTGGTTGTGTTATTTGAGAGTCTGCTGGGCTTCTATCAACCACAGCAGAGTAATACTATGGTGATTACCACTTTCGAGGATGATTTGCAGGCCAATGACCGAGTAGTGGAGCGATTAGAAATAGAAGGTGAGATTTTCGTTGCAGTTAATCACTGGCCAAGAGCCTGGGCCAGGCGATTGAGAAACAACCCAGACATACAAATGAGCCACAAAGGTGTAACCGGAAATTTTTCTGCCGTTGTGTTATCTGGCACGGAACATGAGCAGGGAAAAGTCGATTTTTCTGTGCCATTTTTGTTTAAGTTCATAACTGGTTTTCCCCCACGTTTTTTTGTGCGTCTGGATCCAAGCCCCTAAAAAACGGGGGCAAGTGTCTGAAAGATTCGGTATTTGGTAGTTATTTCGTGCAGGAGGTATTACTGTATGCGATTGGCAGGGCATTGTCTGAGTGGATGACATCGGGCGGCGAGGTTTGATGCGATGGCTCTGACCCCCTAGAAGCGCTAAGGCATCGCAAACACCCAAATCACGCCGCCTTGGGGAATGATGGTGCGTGTGCCACGTGCCCGATCAATGCGGCCAG
>CAVOCG010000223.1:0-3986 GCA_963694095.1 Gammaproteobacteria bacterium | reverse complement strand
CCTTAGTAGAACTTACCTAGGCTTTGTATCAACAGACGACGATGATGCTTATATAGAGTATGAATTTGACGATATCGATGACGGTGCTAGCCAAACCGAAATGATTGGTGGTTGGATTGGTTTTAGTCAACACTATTTCGTCTCTGCCTGGATTCCTAATACTGAAACGACAAATCGCTTTACCGCCCGGAAGAATAACGCTAATCAATATTTTGGTGAATTTACTGAATCTGCGTTTACAGTTGCTACCGGCGAAAGCGGGGAACGTAAATTACAATACTACGCTGGGCCAAAAGACCAATATATTCTGGAAGACGTCTCTCCCAACTTAGACCTCACTATCGATTACAGCTTTCTCTGGTTTCTCGCTAGCCCTATTTATTGGCTTTTGACTAGCATTGACTCGCTCGTAAGTAATTACGGAATCTCAATTGTGCTGTTAACCGTTTGTGTTAAAGCATTATTTTACAAACTTTCTGAAACACAGTATCGGTCTATGGCTGGCATGCGCCGCGTTATGCCGAAAATGCAGCAGCTTAAAGAAAGTTACGGCGATGACAAAATGAAGTTGCAAAAAGCAACCATGGATTTATACAAGAAGGAGAAAATTAACCCCTTTGGGGGCTGCCTCCCCATGCTTGTGCAAATGCCCGTGTTTATTGCTTTGTATTGGGTTTTGCTAGAAAGTGTTGAATTGAGACATGCCCCTTTTATGCTATGGCTAACCGACCTTTCCGTTCGCGATCCTTTTTTCATTCTCCCGCTACTGATGGGCGGCACGATGTATCTGCAAACAACGTTGAGTCCAGCGCCCGCAGACCCTATGCAAGCAAAGGTTATGAAAATAATGCCTGTCATGATGACAGCGCTATTCCTCTTTTTCCCAGCAGGTTTGGTCCTCTATTGGTTAACAAATGGCATATTGGGCATCCTCCAGCAGTGGTACATCACCCAAAAAATCGAGGCCGCCTATGAGGCGAAGAAATAACCCGCACAGACTTAGGTTTAATACTAATCCCAATGAGTCCTATAGATAGCGATACAATCTGTGCCATTGCAACACCTCCTGGCAGAAGTGGGGTCGGAGTAATTAGAGTTTCTGGCCCTTTAGTACAGTCTATCGCTTCAACAGTCCTTGGCCTAATACCAAAACCGCGACACGCACACTATGCTACTTTTCTTGATGAAAGTCAGGTCGCTATCGATCAAGGTATAGCTCTTTACTTCAATAAACCTAACTCCTTTACCGGAGAAGACATACTGGAATTACAGGGCCATGGTGGTATCCATGTGCTTAATATATTGCGCGACCGAATACTTAATGCCGGTGCCAGGCTGGCAAGGCCCGGTGAATTTTCAGAGCGAGCTTTCCTAAATAACAAGATCGATTTACTGCAAGCAGAGGCCATAGCTGATTTGATCGATGCCAGCTCTCAACAGGCTGCCAAGTCTGCCATGCGCACACTTCAAGGTGATTTTTCACGCCGAATCTTCTCTTTGCTTGAACAGCTTATTGGCATCCGCGTCAATGTTGAAGCTGCTATTGATTTCTCCGATGAAGATATAGACCTTCTGTCAGATCACAAGGTCAAAGAGTCACTAGCAGAAGTTTTGGTTGCATTGAAAAAGGTGTTTGCTCAAGCACAACAAGGGGCACTGCTCAAAGATGGAATAAATGTTGTTATTGCAGGAAAACCTAATGCGGGTAAATCAAGCTTGCTTAACGCCCTGTCAGGCCATGACAGCGCCATTGTTACTAATATCCCTGGAACCACCAGAGACATTCTTAGTGAAGAAATAAGTATTGATGGTATGCCGGTGCACATTGTAGACACGGCAGGCTTGAGATCTAGTGAAGACATTGTAGAACAAGAGGGCGTTAAAAGAGCCCGGTCTGCGATGGCCCAAGCAGACCAAATATTATTACTTGTCGATAAAACTGACGCCGGCCCCGTTATTGAAACGCTGTTAGAAGAGTTGGGGTTGCTGAATGATATACCTCTTGCAAACAATGCTAACGGCACCAATAGCGGATTTATTGACGATGGCGCTGAAACAAAACTGTCTATGCCAAATAATATCGTTATTCTTTTTAATAAGATTGACCTCATCAGTGGTGAGAAGCCAATAAGAGCTTGCACTAAAATATTCGAAACTGAAGTAGTCACTATTTCTATCTCTGCCAAAGAGCAGCTTGGTATAAAGTTAATATGGGATTATTTAAAAACAAGCGCCGGCTTTCTCTCCGGCGAAGAAGGCTCCTTTGTGGCAAGAGCAAGGCATTTAGCTGCCCTTAAAGAAACAGAAAGTCTGTTGAATTCCGCGCAGCTTCACATAAAAGAAGGTACGCTATTAGAGTTGGTCGCTGAAGACCTGCGATTGGCGCAAAGTGAGCTCGGGAAAATTACTGGCGCATTCACTAATGATGACCTATTAGGAGAAATATTTTCTAATTTCTGTGTTGGTAAATGATAAGAAAACCGACAGAATAATTAGTTAACTAATTAGGTGTTAGTAAGAGCTATTAATAGGTGAATAAAAGGTGGGTTGTTTTGGAAAACAATGCCACTGTTTGATAAGACTAAATTCTACTCACAGTTCATCCATAGGGTATGTCTAGATTATTAAGGGCTTATCCCACTACTTATGCTTTACATAAGTTATTGATATATTTAAATTAAATGGAGATTTCAACAGATTTTCTTTTAGTCATTAATATCAACATTAATACCTTATATATACTTATCTATAACTATTAACTATATAAAATACAAATAAGCTTTTTAATGATAATTAATAAAAAAAGATAAAACCAGCCGTACACATACGAGAATATGTCAGTATAATCCCACCGTTTTAGTCGGCTGACGGTAACCAGAGCAGATTATGGAATACTCGACACAGTATGAAGTTATAGTGGTTGGTGGTGGTCATGCCGGCACTGAGGCCGCCTTGGCATCCGCTCGGCAGGGTGTCTCTACGCTATTAATCAGTCACAGTATCGAAACTCTCGGCCAAATGTCTTGTAATCCTGCTATTGGGGGAATAGGGAAAAGCCATTTAGTTAAAGAGATTGATGCCCTCGGCGGAGCAATGGCGAAGGCTGTGGATCAAGCAGGAATTCAGTTCCGCGTACTTAATGCGAGCAAGGGACCTGCAGTAAGAGCGACCAGAGCGCAGGCGGATCGGGTTTTATACAAAGCCGCAATTCGCGAGATATTGGAAAATCAGGATAACCTCAGTATATTCCAGCAAGGTGTTGACGACTTAATCATCGAATCTAATCAGATCTATGGCGTCGTGACACAGATGGGGTTGAAGATCCGAGCGAAACGCGTGGTGCTAACCACAGGCACTTTTCTCGGCGGGAAAATTCACATCGGATTAGAAAATAGCGCTGGTGGTCGAGCTGGAGACCCACCCTCAATAGCCCTTGCTGACAGGCTGCGCCAACTTCCTTTTCGTGTAGACAGGCTAAAAACTGGAACACCCCCACGCATTGATTCTCGGTCAGTGGATTTTTCAGTTATGCAGGAGCAACGGGGAGACACACCCTTGCCAGTGATGTCATTTCTCGGAAGGCGAGAAGATCATCCGAAACAAGTTAATTGTTATATCACTCAAACCAATGAGCGTTGTCACGAGATTATTCGGAAGGGATTAGATCGCTCACCGATGTACACTGGTGTTATTGAAGGCGCGGGGCCAAGGTATTGTCCTTCCATCGAAGACAAGGTCGTGCGCTTTGCCGACAAAACTTCCCACCAAATCTTTGTCGAACCAGAAGGGCTTAATACCAACGAGTTATACCCCAATGGCATTTCGACAAGCCTTCCATTCGATGTTCAGATCTCCATGGTAAGAGAGATCAAAGGCTTCGAAAATGCTGAGATAATTCGCCCTGGGTACGCCATAGAATATGATTATTTCGACCCGCGAGATTTAAAATATTCTTTGGAAACCAAGCACGTGGAAGGACTTTATTT
>CAVOCG010000222.1:0-3994 GCA_963694095.1 Gammaproteobacteria bacterium | reverse complement strand
CAATTCGCACCCTTTTTGGGGATGTCCCAAATCCAGGTAGGAAATAATGAAAACATTTAGTGCAAAAGCAGAAACAGTAGAACGCGATTGGTTTGTGGTTGACGCAGACGGAAAAACTTTAGGCCGCTTGGCGACCGAAGTGGCTTCACGTCTTCGTGGTAAGCACAAGCCAGAATTTACTCCCCATGTTGATACCGGCGATTACATTGTCATTGTTAACGCTGAGAAGATTACCGTCACTGGTAACAAGGCAAAGGGAAAAATTTATTATTCTCACACTGGTTATCCAGGTGGAATTAAAGATATTACTTTCGAAAAGTTGATCGAGAAAGCGCCTGAGCGCGTTCTTCAATCAGCTGTAAAGGGCATGTTGCCCCGCGGCCCATTGGGTCGGGAAATGTTTAGAAAGTTGAAGGTCTATGTAGGCGCGGATCATCCGCATACCGCACAGCAACCTCAAACACTCGAACTGTAACGGAAAGCGATTATGGCAGATACTCAATTTTATGGCACTGGACGTCGCAAGACATCCGCCGCACGTGTTTTCATGACTTCTGGAAACGGCAATATTAGAATCAATGACCGTAGCATCGAAGTTTACTTCGGTCGTGAAGTGGCTCGGATGATTATTAGACAGCCTTTTGAGGTTGTCGACATGGTAGAGAAGTTCGATTTAAATATCACTGTAGCCGGTGGTGGAAACTTTGGTCAGGCCGGTGCTATTCGCCACGGTATTGCTAGAGCACTCGTTAGTTATGACGAAAATCTACGATCACCTCTGCGAAAAGCTGGGTTTCTGACTCGTGATGCGCGTCAGGTTGAGCGTAAAAAGGTTGGTCTGCACAAGGCTCGTAAACGTCCGCAGTTCTCCAAGCGTTAAATTTAAGGTCATTAAGAAGCCCGACCCATTGGTCGGGCTTTTTTTTGTCCAATAAAATCAAGTAGTTAACCTATATTTACTGCAATGCTATGTTGCGTAAAAAATTGATATCCGGTAAAATCTCCGAAAGTGAAAACCTGTGCTTTTTTTTCATAAAAAACTTAAATTTTTTCTATCCTATAACCCAATTTCTATGTTGAGGAACCGCCATGAATGGTGATGTTGTCAATGAGAGCCGCCGAAAGTTTCTATTAGGTGCAACCTCCGTTGTTGGAGGAGCCGGTGTCGTGGGCGCCGCGGTCCCTTTCGTCGCTTCTTGGCAGCCTAGCGCAAAAGCGAAGGCTGCAGGAGCACCTGTAAAAGTTAATATATCCAAGCTTGAAGTAGGCGCGCGGATGGTCGTGGAATGGCGAGGAAAACCTGTTTACATCGTACGAAGAACTGCAGAAGCGCTTGCAGCCATTAGTGAGATTGGCGATGACATTTTAAGAGATGTTGATTCGCAGGAAGCGTCTCAACCAGCTTATGTTAATGGCAGTGCCCGTACTTTGGCCGGAAAAGAGGAGTACCTGATTTTAGTTGGGCTGTGTACTCACCTAGGATGCGCCCCTTTATATAGGCCTGATGTCGGTGCGGCAGATCTCGGCGGCGATTCTTGGCTCGGCGGATTTTTCTGTCCTTGTCATGGTTCTAAGTTTGATCTTTCTGGCCGAGTTTATGCGGGTGTTCCAGCACCAAAGAATCTAGAGGTCCCACCCCATATGTATGAATCAGACAATATCGTAATTATTGGCGTCGACGCGGAGGTTGCATAATCATGAGTGAAGAAAAAGGATTTGCCGTCTGGTTAGATTCTCGAATGCCTACGCTGAAGATCTTGTGGAACGACCACATGGCGAAGTATTACGCGCCGAAGAACTTTAATTTCTGGTACTACTTTGGTGTGCTTGCCATGGTCGTATTGGTTATTCAGCTAGTGACTGGTGTTTGGCTTTTGATGAGTTACCAAGGATCTGCAGAACAGGCATTTGCCTCTGTGGAATATATTATGCGTGACGTTGAGCTGGGTTGGGTGATTCGCTATGCCCACTCTACCGGCGCATCCATGTTTTTTCTTGTCGTCTACATGCATATGTTCCGCGGATTGATGTATGGCTCTTACAAGCCACCACGTGAATTAGTGTGGATTTTTGGAATGACAATCTATGTCGCGCTTATGGCCGAGGCCTTCATGGGGTACGTACTACCTTGGGGACAGATGTCCTACTGGGGTGCACAGGTTATTATCTCTTTGGTAGGGGCAATTCCTGTAGTGGGAGAAGACCTCACGACTTGGGTGCGTGGAGATTATTTGATCTCTGGGATTACGCTAAATCGCTTTATGTCTCTGCATGTTGTCGCGATACCGATCATATTAATAGCGCTGGTTTTAATGCATATTATTGCCTTGCATGACGTAGGCTCGAACAACCCTGATGGCGTTAGCATCAAAAAATATAAGGATGAAGAGGGGAATCCGATTGATGGGCTTCCATTCTTTCCTTACTTTGTGATCCACGACCTCGTGCCGATTGTGGTCTTTTTGTTAGTGTTCTGTACTATCTTATTCTTTATGCCGGAGATGGGTGGTTATTTCTTAGAGTATGCTAACTTTGAGATAGCCAATGGGCTCAAGACGCCAGAGCATATAGCGCCAGTCTGGTACTTTACACCGTTCTATTCGATGCTTCGAGCTGTGCCAGACAAGCTAGGTGGCTTTATCGTTATGGCTGCCGCCATTGCCATTTTATATGTTCTTCCTTGGTTAGATCGTAGTCCGGTGCGCTCCATTCGATATAAGGGAACGTTCAGTCGAGTGGCTTTGCTGGTCCTAGCAGCGGTGTTTATTATCCTTGGTTACTTAGGGGTTAAAGCGCCGACAGAAGGGCGTACGATCCTTACACAAATTTGTACCGCTTTATACTTTAGCTACTTTATTGGTATCTACTTTTGGACAAAAATCGAGAAGACTAAACCAGAGCCGGACCGAATAACGATGGATGGCGGTATGGGGTTTGCTAAAACGTTTGGTGCAGTTTTGATCGTTGCACTTATGGTCATCATACCGATTAAGGTCGTTGGGGCAGAGAGTAACTATTCTTGTGGAACTATTAATTGTGATCCCTTTGAAGCCGAGCTTAGTAACGACGCCTCATTGCAAAATGGCGCTAAGTTGGCGGTGAATTACTGTATGGGATGCCACTCATTTAAATATTCTCGCTGGCAGAGAGTGGCCGATGATATAGGCATCCCCCATGGAATTATGATGGATAATATGGTGTTCACCGGACAGAAAATTGGTGAGTTGATGGATATTGCAATGCCGCCCGAAGAGTCTAAGTCGTGGTTTGGTGCTGTTCCTCCAGATCTAACGCTCGTTGCTCGAGCTAGGTCACCAGAATGGGTCTACACCTACCTTAGAAATTTTTATAAAGATGATTCTCGACCCTTAGGTGTCAATAATAAGGTCTATAAAGACGTCGGTATGCCTCATGCGCTTTTGGATCTGCAAGGTCTTCCAGAGTGCGGTTTTGGTCAAGCTGTGTCAGTTTATGGCGGTCTCAAAAGAGATCTTATAACGGGCGAAGATATACTCGACGATCCTTGTGGTCGATATAACATAGAGCAAACAGGAACTTTAACACCTGAAGAGTTTGATGTAGCTGTGTTCGATTTGGTGAATTTTTTAACCTATGTCGCGGAGCCAATGGCTGAAGAGCGGAAACATATAGGTAAACTGGTCATCTTATTTCTGCTACTATTGTTAGTGTTCGTTGTATTGCTGAATAGAGAATACTGGAAAGGTATTCACTAGGTCCCTGAGCATTATTGCAATTTAGCTCATTTTTACGATTTTCTCATTTGGGGGACAAGTAGTCTCTCAGTTTTGTACTACTAATTAAATATTCCTTGAGAGGTATGTGTGCGCCGTTCTTCAATGACATTATTTTCAGATCCGACTTGCCAATATAGCCATCGCGTTCGTATTGTACTCGCAGAGAAAGGCGTCACTGTCGAGATCGAAGATACAGACCCTAAGTCCGTTTCCGAAGAAATACTCGAAGCCAACCCATA
>CAVOCG010000221.1:0-4015 GCA_963694095.1 Gammaproteobacteria bacterium | reverse complement strand
CGGCCACTTAAGTGGCTGGGCTTTTTTGTGGGTGGACGCAGCTCAGTAGAGCGCGAATTGCGGCGTTAAATTTTTTCTCTGGCTCGTTATTTACAAATGCAAACGCCTCGCCCGAGGAAAAATTTGCCTTGCACTTCGAACTCTACTGAACTGCTCGAGATGGAGGGTGTGTGCTAGGCTGCTGCGATGGTAATTCTTTTGTAGTTTCTGCAATAAGAAAAAATATTCGAGAACAAAGGGATCGGGGTAAAAATAGTTTGATACTAAAAGTCGGTGCTCATGTTTGGTTTCGCGAATTCTTCTAGCCATTTCAAAAAGTGGCTCTGCTAATAGTCGACTCGTGCGACTTTAACCTGTGGCGTAGTGCTAATGTCAGTCCAAGTCACATACACTGAATTGCCTACCGCTTCGATGATCGGAAATCCGCTGCGACGCGATGCACTGCTACTAGCAACGTCGGTAATGTCTAAAAATTTACCCTTTATGTCGTAGCGCGAGAGTACAATTTTCGCCCCATCTGTGGTGTCCATCCAACTTATGACGATCTCGTTGGATTCCAAAATAACCGTGCCAACACGGCCATTCGTATTCGGACTCTCGACAACTATTGGGTCAGAGAAGCTCTGGCCACTATCGCTGGACATCACTAGTTGAATTTTTGGCGTGTCGTCTTTAGCGCTAAACCAAGCAACGGCAACTCTCTCGTTCATGGCTGCAACCGAAGGGCCATTAACAGGACAGCCGGCGATCTGCCAATTGTCATTGTGTAGTGGCTGCGGCAACGTCCAGGCGCCTTCTATTAAACGTGTGGCATAGATATCTCGCACTTCTTCGAAAGAGCGGTCGCGGTAGACAACAATTGGGCCTTTCTCTGTCATCGCTGAACTGGTCTGGCAGCAATCACAAACGCGATGATCTAGTTCCCACTCGCTAACATTGGCGCCAGACTTATCGAAAATACCAGCACGTAGAGTCATCGCTCCTAGCGGATTACCCTGTTTAGTTTCCCGTCCGTCCAGCCAAGTGATTAGTGTAGTTCCATTGTCAAATGGCAGCATTGAAACGAAACCGTGTTCGGCGCTAATACCGTCTGTGTGGATCGTGCGTGCTGCTGTCCAAGTCGCGTTGTCCTTGGGATAAAATCGCGCGCGAATATCGTAGTCGTAAGTACCCTGCGCACTTATTTGTAACCAGTGTGCAACCATGCCGCTAGCATCAACCGACAACGCCGGGAAATCCGCCCAGTTTACAAACCAATTGTTACCCCGGCTAATCACCTTGGGGGTATCCCAGTCCTCACTAGTGAGTCGAGAGAACGCGAGTGTTGCCTGCTCAGTATCCTGACTTACCCAAGAGAGATAGATTTCTCCAGATTCATTGGCGACAACACGGGACAGGCTGCTATTACTCGGAGCGGGTGATGGCAAGTGCTCTAACCGTCCTTGTCCGGCCGCGCCCGAAGCAAAGCCAAAGCTCCATGCAAAGAGGAAGACAAGCAGAGCTGTATTTGGAGAACCGATCGGTCTAATCATGTCATTATGTTCCAGCTGGTTCTAATAATTTCTTAGTCGGTAAGCGGGGTAAGTCCCTGAAGTGATAATGCGTCAAGTATATCCTGTTCGCTTTGCATGCCTATTAGTTTCGCCATGACTTCATTCGAGGGCGACAATAGATACGTGGTAGGCAGAACGTCGGGGGGTTTCATCCCTAACAGATCGACCGTTTCCTGGCTTAACACAGTAAATTCGATGCCCATCTCATCGGCAATCTCGAGCGTTAACTCTCTGGGGTCTTCATCGAAGTTCACGCCCACAATTATTACCTGGCTATTGGCCAAGCGCACACTCAGCTCATTGAACATGGGAATCTCTACTCGGCAAGGCGCGCACCATTCAGACCAATAATTCACAATGCGCCAATTGCCATCGTCAGTTTCAGCTGCTGTTAGCGGATACGAAAGCGTGGTAATAGCCACAAAAATCAACACCAATAGACTCTGTGAAATAGAGGGTTTCCTAGGCTTAGGCATTAATGTGCACCGATATCTTTGTCTGAGTGAGTCTTGATTTTGCCTCTAAAATTCTAACCTGTCCCTGTTTTTTTATCTATTTTTATAGAAGCTAATAAATATCAAGAGTAAATCGGGCTCAGCCTGTATGTTAATGCTGTAGTTAGCAGAACTACCAGCGCGTGGATTTTTAGTAGGCAGCATGACTGATTACGCATTTAAATCAACGAGCTAAAAGTGAGAAATCAGAGCGTGCTAAGAAGTGTGTTATCAATTCCAAGCTGAATTCCCTGAAAAGTCGGTTCGAAGCACTCTAACCCATGTGATCCCTCTCATTTTCTATTTTGCATGATCCAGTCACTTGCAAAAGACAAGTTACTAGATTAAGCTTGCGCTATGATTAAAAAGCTTTCAAGTTCAGTCGCTAAACGCAGTCCCTGTCCTGTTGCTACGGCCTTGGATTTGGTTGGTGATAAATGGACGCTGCTAATTATTCGTGATATCGGGTTTTTTGCTCGTCATCGCAATAAAGATTTTCAGCAGGGGGTTGAGAGCATTCCAAGCAACATATTGGCCAGTCGTTTAAAAATGCTGCTGGAAAATAAGCTGATCCGCAGAGCCCCTTATCAAAATAATCCATTACGTTACGAATATTTTCTTACCGACGCAGGTGAGGGCCTCCTGCCAGTGGTTAAAGCGATGGCAAAATGGGGCGAAGTTCATGTCGCCGGGTCCCGAGTGCCGCGTCGACTCCAATAGGTATCACTGTTTTGAAGAGTAGCTTTACGCTAGACACTTGTATAAAGCAAGTGACATTCTTGAGCTGATATAGACGATCCTTAGGGGCCTATTAATTTAGTAGTTAACGAGTTTTTATGGCTGAGTTTTCGGCTGCATAGCTGCCGGCAAGCAGCGGCCAAAATATTTTCAACACGCCTAAACGCCGAAATTGGATCACTTTGCCTCGAACTCCCGGCAGTGGTCATCGGCACTGAAAAGATCTTGATAGAAAAACGGCGTCCTGAGTGAAGCATTTGCAGTTAGGCAAGAGAAAAGTAGAAAAACCAAGTTAAGGAGTTGGCTATGAAACCAGTTTGTTTAGTTATCGGAGCGGGTGCTGGAATTGGCGGCACGGTGGGCAAACGCTTCGCTCAGCAGGGGTATCATGCCGTGCTGTGTCGACGCAGTGATGAAGACGGCCTGAATAAACTGGTTTCGCAGATACACGAAGATGGCGGCCAGGCGTCTGGGTTCCTGTTGAATGCTGTGGATGAAGACAGTATTGAAGAATGTATAACGGCGGTAGAAGCGGAGATCGGACCGATAGAAGTGGTAGTCTTTAATCTTGGTGCGCAAGTCGGCAATCGTTCGTTGCAAGACACTTCATACAAAGTGTTTGAACTGGGTTGGAGGATGGCGACGTTCGCTGTGTTCAGAACTGCATCTACACTGTTTCCACTCATGGAAAAACGCGGCAAAGGTACGTTGCTGGTCACTTCATCCACTGCCGCTGTTCGCGGTAATGCTCAACAACATTCCCATGCCTCGGCTATGGCTGGACGCCGTATGCTTTGCCAGTCATTGAATGCAGAATATGCCAGCAAAGGTATTCATGTGGCACACATCGTCATTGATGGCTCTGTTGATGCGCCAGACACGCTAGGAAAAATGATGGGTGCTGAAAAATTTGCGCAATTGCGGCAAGACAAAGGCATGGAACATGATGGCTTGATGTTGCCAGAAAAAATTGCAGAGACTTACCTGCATCTGCATCAGCAACACCGTTCCGTCTGGACTCACGAATTGGACTTGCGCGCTTACTCAGACCTAGCCTGGTGGAATCACTAAGCTATGGATTGGGGTACAATGTGGTGAGATTTTTCTGACGTTGTAAGATTCCTAATAATGAGTAAATACCAAGCTAGGATTTATGAACAAGTCACACATCATTCTTTGGGGTGCCGGCACCAGTCGCACAATCCGGCCCATCTGGGTTGCGGAAGAGCT
>CAVOCG010000220.1:0-4036 GCA_963694095.1 Gammaproteobacteria bacterium | reverse complement strand
CTACGTGATCAATATGGATATGGGTGTTGACCAAAAACCGAATTTCTTCGTCGGTCACCTGCTTCACGACTGCTACCAATCTGTCCGTCAGTGGTGCGAACAGGGAGTCCACCAGGAGTACACCGTCGGGACCAACTTGAACGCCGATGTTACCGCCACCACCCGGGCGCTGTACCATGTAAACATTGCCGGCGACGAGCGTTATGGTAAGTTCCACCCCCGCAAAATTTCCCTGACCATAAGAGAGGCTGGTAGTAGCTGATAACCAAAGAGATGTTACGGTGAATAACAGTATTTTGCGTAGCTTTCCCATCTTCATTACCTGCCCCTTACTAGGAGTGTGTATTCGCAATGCATTTCGATGGCTGTGACCCGTGGTGCCTAGCATAAACCTTTCCAAGCTAGTAAGTTGCAGACATGCCGTCACATCTCGCCGTTTTACCGCCATCGTACGTGGCGCAGATATGAGCTTAATACGTTCCATCTGGGGAGCGAAGCCTACCTTCTCTCAAGCATGCTTTTAGCGACACTATTAATTTAACAACTTAAGCCTAACCCTTGGCATTTTATTACTTGACCACTACAAGAAAACCGCCTCGCGCCATTAAGTTGATAAACTGTTAGTGTCCCCTTACCTGCTCATTTTATGGGAAGTTCACGTCCTAATCAATTTTCTGGCATATTTGAAATAATTAGCTGCAGAGTTCTTGGTAAGGTTACGCTAGAGCATAGAAAATTTTAGAAGGTTTGACTGCTACGTTTTACGACTTTGCCGGTGGTTTCCAGAAAAGCTAAATCAACTTATTAGTCAATTCGCTTAAGGTGCTTTTAGGCACACTACAAGCACATGAGTTAATGAAGATTAGACACCTAGGTGATTGACCAAATGCCCGATGCCCTGAATTTCTATACTGGCTTGCAACACAAATTGCTGGCGCTTCAAAAAGCGCCGCGCATATCGCTATTAGTATAATATCGACGGCCTTAGCTGACTGGATTAACCAAAACAAATCTTCTTAGGAACGCATTATGATACAAAAAGACACACCTGAACTTCGCCAGTCCATTATAGATGCCTGTTTATGGATGAATAGCTCTGGTCTGAATCAAGGTACATCTGGAAATATTAGCATCCGCGCGGCCGAAGGTATTTTGATAACACCCAGCAGCTTACCTTACGAAGAAACCCGCCCTGAAGACATCATTTTGTTACCCGGTGATGAGTTATCCGGTGATGCTGCGGGTCAGCATCGTCCGTCTTCCGAATGGAAAGTCCACGCAGACATATACGATGCCCGTGATGACATACACTCGGTTGTTCATACTCATTCCACCTATGCAACGGCGCTCTCTATGCTTCGCGAAGACATTCCAAGCGTGCACTACATGATCGGAGTTTTTGGTGGGGATAGCATTCGATGCGCGGACTATGCCCATTACGGCAGTCAGCAACTGTCTGATAACGCCCTCATCGCATTGAAAGACAGAACAGCTTGTTTGCTAGGTACCCACGGTATGATTGCCTGCGGAGGAGATTTGAAACAAGCTATGTGGCGAGCAGGAGAACTCGAAGCACTTTGTCAGCAATATCATCTAGCCTGTCAACTGGGTAAGCCTCATGTTTTAACTTCGCAACAAATAAAAGAGGTGAGGGAGCGTATGGAAACCGGTTACGGTGTGTGGCCAAAGAAATAACTTGATGCCGATTGCCTGATTTTTTGATCACACTAATTTGAACAAACTAGTTTGAATAGACCCCAAAGGAGTGAATACTCAATTGAATAAGCAAAGTGACGGTTGCTCTCCGGCTGAGCAGGAAGGAGTTTATGAACTGCTGCCGTTCATCCTTAACCCAAGCAATATCGCACGATTTGAAGCCGGAAAAGTTATCATTGGTGACCGCCGCGCTTATCCGTTTTCCAAATCATTCGTTACTTGCGAAACTGTTGATGAGGTCGCGACTGCGATCAAAGATATGGTGACCCAAGGCAGTGGTCCATGGCTCTGTGCGGTCCACGCTTTGAGGATTGTCGCCAGCAAACATGTACTAGCCGCTTCCGACAGTCCGAAAAAACTACTCTCAGAATTACGACAAGCCCGAGACATACTTGTGGTTACTCGCCCAACCAACACCGCAATAAGACTTCGTCTGGATGAAGTGCTCATCAAGGCGACAGATGCGATTAATAACAAGCAAAGTGCTGATGAATCTATCGAAGCGTCAATTAAGCAGATACTGCAAGGCATCTATGACGATTACGCAATCAGAGCCCGAGCCATGGCAGAGCTTATCGAAAATGGAGACGGCATTCTGACCAACTGTTTTGGTGAGGCGGGGTTCATTCTTGCGCTGGCATTTGCAGCCAGAGACGGGAAAAAAATAACAGTTTATACACCTGAAACGCGGCCCTATTTTCAAGGCGCCAAACTTACTGCACCGTCGATACTCGAAATTGGTGTCGAGGTTAATCTCATCACTGACAATATGCCTGCACATATCATGTCCGAGGGTAAAATCCAGAAGTACATCACTGCGGCTGACCTCATTACAGTTGATGGGCATGTCGTCAACAAGATCGGCACCTTCCAGAATGCCATCGCAGCCCATGCTCACAATATCCCATTCTTTGCCTTCGCCTGGGGTCGAGATGATAGTAAAATTGTTCGGGATGATATCGAAATAGAAGAGCGCAACCCTGCACAGATTAGACTTGCACTAGGCACGCCAACGACGATCGATAGCATCAATGCACGCTATCCAACCTTTGACATCACACCACCGAAATATGTTTCAGGGATTGTTACGGTTCACGGGATTCTCAGTCCCTACACATTGAATAACTACCAAACTTGGTAGTGCACAGCGTTTAGAAACAAAGGAGTTAGTATGCCCGCAGCCATCATGGGGGGAACCGGAATCTATAATTTGCCCAATGTTGAAGTTGAATCAAGAGAAATGGTCAATGACTACGGTACAGCGCAAGTCTTTATGGGCAAAAGTGCTCATGAAGATATCGTCTTTTTAACGCGGCATGGCCGTGATCACTCCACACCTCCCCACAAAGTAAATTATCGAGCAAACATCCAAGCGCTCAAAGATCTGGGTGTTAGGCGAATAATGTCAACCTACGCAGTGGGTTCTATCACTGCAGATTACCCCGTGTTGGATCTTGCGGTGATTCGTGACTTTCTTGATTTCACCCACGGTAGGGCATTCTCGTTTTTTGAAGATTTAGAGCGAGCTGTAGGACATGTTGAAATGAGCAAGCCATTTTGCCCTGTCATGAGCAACAAGCTGATGGCGCTAGCATCTAAACATAATATCAAGTGTCGCGATGGCGCTACTTATGTCGCAACCAATGGCCCTCGATTTGAATCCCCAGCTGAAATTAAAATGTACCAGATGCTAGGCGGGCATGTTGTCGGCATGACCTGCTGTCCCGAGGTATATCTGGCAGGAGAGTTAGGAATAAGTTTCGCTGCGCTTGCTTTGCCTATTAACCTTGCCGCGGGCTTAGAAGAAAAAATCACCCTTGCTGAAGACAATATCGATGAGGTTCGGGAGAACATGATCAACCTTATGATTGATGTGCTTCACAGTACAAACGATGATGAGTGCACCCCTCCGATATTGTTATGAGGCAGCCCTTGCTTGGATAAAAAATTAGATTACAAAAATTGAGAGACTAGACATGACGACCAAAAAAATAAAACCCTCCCATGGTATGGGCACAATTGTTAATCATGTGGGAGAAGGTGGCCACGATAAACACGCGCATTTAATGCCAATTTATCAGACGTCTACCTTTGGTTTTGACACAGTACAGGAAGCGGGTGAAGTTTTTGCCGGCAAAAAGAAGGGTTACGCTTATACACGCACCCATAACCCGAACATGGATCACCTTGCCAATAAGATCGCCTATATGGAGGGTATCGATCTAATCAAATTGAATCCAGATGTCGAACCTTCGGAGATCGTACTAGGCAAAGTGACTTCATCGGGTATGGGAGCAACATCCGCTGCTGTTCTAGGGAG
>CAVOCG010000219.1:0-4039 GCA_963694095.1 Gammaproteobacteria bacterium | reverse complement strand
GCTATAACTACTTATTCAACTGCAGCTGAAGACCTACCATTGGCTGAGACCTCAAATTTGCTTGAGTTTACTGTTGATGAAGGTTCTTGGGTTTCTGTTTCCTTGCATCCTTCAAATGAGTATTTCCTTTTCGATTTACTGGGAGATATTTATTCGTTGCCGATTTCAGGAGGCCGTGCTGAACGCATAACCTCGGGAATGGCATTTGACAGTCAGCCTGTGATATCACCATCGGGAGAAAAAATAGCCTTTATCAGCGATCGCAATGGTAAGAATAATCTCTGGATTGCAGATATCGACGGCAGCAATCCTATTCAATTAAGCGATGAGACTTACACTCGCATGCTAAGTCCAGCCTGGACGACTGATAGCAACTACGTCACGGTCACCCAGCGAGGCAAAGAAATTGAGTTAAAGCAATACCACGTGGACGGAGGCAGTGGTACGACTGTTTCGCAAGCCGATGACGACAATTCAAACCCACCTGGTGTGGGCGCCGCATTTTCCCCTGACGGAAACACTGTGTATTTTGCCGAAAAACTGGGGTCACCGGACGCTCCCACAGAAGGCTTTCCTGTCACACAAATAGTCAGATTAAATTTGAATGACGGTTCTCGTTTACAAGTCACCCGCGGCGAAGGCGGAGCGGTGAGGCCCAAAATTAGTCCCGATGGCAAGCTTCTTATCTATGGCACTCGCTATCAAACTCAAACAGGACTGCGAGTCAGAGATTTAGAAAGCGGTGAAGATCGCTGGCTTAGCTACCCGATTCAGCGCGATGCTCAGGAAAATTTTAGACCTTCAAGCAGGGGCATGTTGCCAGATTATGCAATTACCGCAGATAGTGAATTCTTAATCCTCTCCACAGGCGGCCAATTTCAGCGTATTGATATTGCCAGCGGCGCAAGAACTGAAATTCCATTTACCGCCGATATTTCTTTAAATATTGGCCCTGATCTTACAAGCACCTGGCGCGTTCCAACCGGACCTCTAACGGCCACCTTAGCGCAAAGTCCTGATTTATCGCCAAACAATGAGAGACTCGTGGCAAGTGTGCTTACCAGGCTCTACACCCTAGAAAAATCAGACCCACAACCGGTTGCTATTACTCCCCAGGACATGTGGGCGTTTCAACCTGTTTACTCGCCAGATGGCAGATGGATAGCTTTTGTAAGTTGGACAGCTAATGACGGCGGTCATATTTGGAAAATTCGCGCCAGTGGCCGAGGTCAAGCCCAGCAGCTAACAGAAAATGCCGCGTTCTATACAGACATCGTATGGCAAGCAGATGGCGAACGGCTGTGGGGCCTAAAAGGCAATGAATGGATGCGTCATCAAGACTTTAGTGAATTCACTGGTATCGGAGTTCCGCTGGAACTTATATCTCTAGATGAAGATGGCGGCGATGAACAAGTAATCATGCCGGCAGGTGAGGCGCGAAAGCCTCATTTTGGCCCAGAGTCTGACAGACTGTATATGGCTGAGGAAGGCATGCTCTTTTCGATCAATTTAAACGGCGGTGACCGAAGGGATCATATTCAACTCACAGCTCCGCTTGGGACCAGCTTTACTGATGAAGCGCCCGGCGCCGAAGATGTAAGAATTTCGCCCGATGGAAATTATGTGTTGGCCCATGTAATCAAACAAGTATGGGTAGTCAGCCTTCCTAAGAGTGGCGCGACGGTTCCAAAAGTGGATGTGCGAAAGCCTAGTCTCCCCGCAAAACGATTAACCGATATCGGCGCCGATTTTATAGGCTGGTCTGATGACAGCAGCAGCGTCAACTGGGCGATAGGCTCTTCATTTTACGAGCGACCAATGGCAAGCATTGTATTCAGAGAAGCTATTGATGATTCCAATTCCACAGAAGAGACTGCCGCGCCTGAAGAGGATGCTGAAGAACCCTTTGCTCCACTTGATGAAAATGAAGCCGTAGTTCTAACGCCTTTCAAAGTAACCGTTGAAAGAGAAACCCCCCAAGGAAATTTATTACTAAGTGGAGGTAACGTTATTACTATGGCAGGAAACTCCCTCGAGGAAATGGGACGAGTTTTAGAAAACACTGACATCCTCATTGAGAACAATCGCATCAATGCGATCGGTCCTCGAGGCTCACTCACCTTGCCCCAAGACGTTCATGTAATTGATGTAACAGGCAAATGGATTATTCCGGGCTTTATCGACACCCACGCGCACTGGGAATTTAGAACAAGTGATGTATTGGAGCCTAGCAATTGGACTGTAGCGATAAACCTAGCCTATGGCGTTACCAGCGGACTCGACGTGCAAACCACTTACCATGACTATTTTGCCTATAGAGACTTGCAGGAAACTGGCGCAACTATTGGTCAGCGACCCTTCATGACAGGCCCTGGCATCTTTGGCCGAAATGATTTTCAGAGCTACGATGCCGTGCATAGCTATCTGCGCCGCTACCGAGACCACTACAACACCAATAATATTAAGTCCTACATGGTAGGCAATCGCGAACAGCGTCAATGGGTGATAAAGGCTTCTCAAGATTTAGGCTTACTACCAACCACCGAAGGTGGAGGCGATCAAAAACTTGACTTAACACATGCCATCGATGGCATGCATGGAAACGAGCACAGCCTTCCCGATGTGCCGATATTTGAGGATGTAGTCCAACTGTTTGCGGAAACTAAAACTGCATACACCCCTACCCTAATCGTCCAATACAATACGACATCTATGACGGAATATTTTTTTACTCGAGAGGAAATTCATGACAATGCCAAGCTTCGTCGTTTTTATCCCAGCAACAGACTAGATGAACTAACTCAAAGACGTCCTGGCTGGATCAGAGATAATGAGTTTACAATTGATCAAGGCGCAGAAGCAGCTGCGCAAATTCAACGTGCTGGCGGCTTGCTTGGTGTAGGGGGTCATGGCGAACTGCAAGGGCTCGGCTACCATTGGGAAATGTGGGCTTATGCTATGGGTGGAATGAGCCCAATTGAAATTCTGAGGGCGGCAACTATTGATGGAGCTCATATACTAGGAGCTCCAGATGATTTGGGCTCACTTGAAGTGGGTAAGTTGGCTGACCTGGTTATACTCAATGAGAACCCTCTTAAAGATATTCGGCGAACGGAATCCATTGATAAAGTAGTTCAGAATGGCAAGGTTTTCAGCGCAGATACTCTTGACGAGATTTGGCCACAGAGCAATGACTTTGAAACAGGTTGGTGGACAGAACCTTTAGATGAGGTCCGAGTAAAAATACAGTAGGTTTGTGGTGCGCTCTGGAGTAACGATACTCTATATCGTTGCTCAATGAGCTAACAGCTCAAGGATGGTCCTAGCACTTAACTCTGGAGATAAAGTAGGAAAACTCACTTCATTCCCTCTTCGATACAGCAACAGGGGTGCGGAAGAGTTGCTTAGCCTTCGACTAAGGTCTTAAGATTCACGCCATGAAAACGCTTGTTTTCTTTCATTACCACAAAGGTATTAATATTGACCCGGGAGGAGTTAGCGTTTAACAGCTCGCCGTTAATTTCCAGATAACGTTTCATGTCAGGGCAAATCACACGTACGAAAAAATCCGACTCGCCACTCACAGTAAAACATTCCACCACTTCCGGAATTGTCGCGATCAATTCTTCGTATTGTTCAAATTCTTTTTGAGTGTGGTTTCTCAAGGACACCGTAGCAATACACATAATTTGCCTGGCTATTGAGCCTAATTCCAGATTGGCTGAGTAGGATGCAATCACACCTACTTTCTCCAGGCGCCGAACCCTTTGCAGGCAGGAGCTGGGGGACAGATGGATCAAATTCGCCAAATCCTGATTTGTTATGCGACCTTGATCCTGCAAATTTTGAAGGATTTTCAGGTCTGTCTTATCGAGCTGAGATTCGACCATAAGCAATTATTTCTTCATTTTTTCAGTACTATTGAGCATGAATTTCGTTCTAAAGCGTCTGACTCTCGATTCTATACCGAACTATCTGCGGAAAACCATCTTTTAAAAATATCATATTTATCAGAGTTAAAAAGATAGAAACCTCATTC
>CAVOCG010000218.1:0-4045 GCA_963694095.1 Gammaproteobacteria bacterium | reverse complement strand
CAACGACCAAGATTTAGTGGCCGATTTCCTCCGCACTGAAACTTCTACTGGTCACACTCTCACGATAAAGAAGTCACAACTTTACTGCTTCTACAAAAGATGGGCGGAAGATTCTGGGGTCCGCGCACTATCTAAGCACAGATTTAGCCGAAAGATTACAGACAAAGGTTACACCACCAGCACCTGCAATCGGTACTGGGAGGGAATGGGGAGTAAACATGAAGTGCAGTAATGCAGGAAGTAACCCCTATTTACCAAAACTCTCCTTAGAAGTAGTGACAGGGAAAGTTTATGTAAACACCCCTCAAAGTCTGCAAGTTTGCAGTACCGCTCATGGGGGAGCGTGTGCGAAAGGTAAAGCGTGGTCGAGAGACCCCCTAAAAGGTAATTCAAACCAAGATATAGGATCAATACTATGAAGACAGTGACTAATGTAGTGGATAAAGAATTCGCGAAAGAAATATACCAACTCATCGACAAGCAGCATAAGGAAGAGTTACGAAGGGTTGACTACAAGTACAGGTCATTAAAAGACAGCATAGAGAAATGGGGCAAGAATGAAGATGGCCTCGGTTATGCAGTCGACCAGCTCGGCATCGAGGGTGAAGAAAATGAAGAAAACTTAGAACGACTTATGGAAGAACTGCGTGCAGGCTAACTACACAACTCTCGGTGGCCGAGTGATCTGCACCCAATGTTCGGCTAAAAGTAAGAGGTCACAAGAACGCTGTCGTAACCCTGCAATGAAAGGGAAAAACACGTGTCTCCACCATGGAGGCAGGTCTCGCGGAAGTATCACTATATCCGGACGAGCCAGACAGATAGCAGCTAATACTATTCACGGCAGGGAGACGCGAGCTATACGCAAAGAGCGCAGCGCTAAGCTAGCAGAGCTTTATGAGATTGAAAAAGAAATGCGCAGCATGGGCATGGTCGAAGGGTCATGGGTAAGCCGAAAACCACCCAGTAGGTGATTGGTCGTCCACAATAGTATGTATACCGGTGCAATGGAACCATTCTGACTTATCGGGGTGTGCCCCTAGGGTGGGGTGCTGGCTACTGGCTAACTAAATTATATACTCTACGCCTGTTGATGCGAGCCCGACTAAATCAATAGCGGTAGTATTCAAGTTATGATCAGCAGCAACTATGGCTAGACCGGCTGAAGTATAGGTACCATTATCAATGAGAGCCGAATACTGACTGATATTATCGGCTGGCGTAGGTGGTCCGATCAGATTCCCCCAAATCATTTCAACCACTGATAATGAGCTTGCATTGGGCCCCAGAACCACTTCAAGTGCAGTCTGCATTAGCTGTTCATAGGTCATTCCGTCGTCAAGAAGCTTTAATCCTGCACCAACATATGTTTTATTTGTCGCTTGATCTTTTCCAAGAAGTAGCCCTAACAGTTTAATTGTCTTCCCTGCGTTACCGTCAAGGTCTAGAGCTATGTGCTTGTCATTAAACTTAAGGCGTTCAATGTTACTAAGAGTATCTTTATCAGTTCCCGAAGCAATATTCCAAACAGTTCCCGACTTAACCAAAGAAACATCTGTAAAATTTTCCGTGTAAACAGCCTGATCAATACCCGCATCACCATCTATGGTATCTCCGCCTAACCCTCCCGTAATCACATTGTTAGAGGAATTCCCAATAATCACATCCGCACCAGAACCGGTGATTACATTCTCAATAACAGCACCAAAAGCAATGCTAAAGTTATTTTTTAAAAACCAGCCGTTAAAAGGAATAGTACTGTAAGAACCGTCTGTAAGATTGATTGTGCTACTCTCTGAAAAGTTACTAAAGTTTAAAGTATCAGTGCCGCCTCCATCCCATATGAGTTTTATCTCAGGAATATTAGGATCAAAAGTATAAGTTGTATTTCCACTGTTGAATTTTGTATTTGGACCATACAGGTATTGCAATGCCGCTACATCATATGCCATTGGCGTGGAGGGTATTGCATACGACTTTTCATCTATAATTTTTATAGAAGCAAGTTCAACAGAAAACTCACCTGCCATAACTGTGTACTCTCGAGAATTTTTATCTTCAGGAAAAGGTATGTCAGGATTATCGTTAGGATGTTCAACACCAAGCGCATGAAATATCTCATGATACATAACGGTCAAATCTCCAATAGGAGTTTGAGAACCAATACTTTGTGAGTTTTCGGCGATAGCTACAAGCCCAGTTGAAAAATCTGAATTCGCATAACTTTTATTGAACCAAATGTCTCCTCCTCGCGGGTCACTAAACGGAGGTTCTGCTGTTGCTACAACGCCTGGTATAAAGTTCCCCTGCTCATCAGTAATCGTATTTATAGCAAGCCTAATAGTTCCAACTTTTTCTTCAGTCTCAATAACTTCTACAAAAGCTACATTGATGTATTTCTCAATTTCCTTAAACGCTGCACGAGTGTCTTCTTGTTGTTTCGAACTAAAGGGTATCGGGGAAATTTCACCGACGTCATCCTGATAAGCATATCCTGCTAAAGAATTACTGCCCGTCGGAAAACTATATGAAATCACTGTTTTGGATTGATCCATTACTCCTTCCGAAAGAAACGAGTCGCTCATCCATTTGATAGGAGCGCCTTCTCTTTTATTGAGTAGTGAATCTATATATATTATTCCGGAAAGGTTTTTTAATTCAATTTCTTGCCCCGACTCCGAGTATGTTTGCTTGTTAATTTTTGAAGGCACTTATTTCTCCAGCTTAAAGGTTCTGTATATTTCTGTTCATGTTCGACATTTCTGCCATCTACTATGATATCAGTATCTCATAAGTTTTTTTGTAAAATCTAGGTCTCCGACAGTTATTTATGGGGTGTTTAGCATCCTTATTGTTGATGCGAAAAAGGCTGGCGCAAAAAGAGTCTTCGTATTTTGTGAGGACTACAGGATCGTGTGACCTGCACCCAGTGTAACGCACTGTCGAAGCGTACTAAGCAGCAGTGTCGCAACCCTGCAATCAAGGGCAAGACCAAATGCAAGCATCATGGAGGCCGTAGTACAGGTAGCCGAACACCAGAGGGCCAAGCCCGTCAGATAGCAGCCAACACCAAGCACGGCAGAGAGACTAGAGCTATACGCGAAGAGCGCAGCGCTAAGTTGGCGGAGCTTTATGAACTGGAGATGCTAGGACGAGAACTGGGGCTTGTTAATGGGGGTATGGTTGGGAGGAAACCACCCAGCAGGTAATAGATCGTCTAGAATAGTATGTACTAGCAGATTAGGGACCCATCCTGACTTATCGGGGTGTGCCCACCAAGGTGGGGTGCTGGCTGGGTGGTTACTAGGCAAATGGGGTGGGTCAGCTATCTAGGACTGAATTGGTCTTACCCCTAATAGCAGGAGCGCGACACTGGAGCTTAGTGCGTTTAGATTGGGCGTTACATTGGGTGCAAGCCACTCGGCCGCCAAGAGTTGTGTAGTTAGCCATAGTTAAGTTTTATTCAAACAAGAGCAGCAACAGAAAAGCAGAATAATTATGCTTCAAGGGTAAAAGTGAAGCTTACTATATCAATTATATAATTCGTTATTTCAATTAGTGGTGGTTAATTGAATTCTGTTCTATCAGAGCTGATTATTTACAGCGGTTCGCTCGAGACGATATAGCGCTCGAGAAAAAGTGGTGGCAGACGAACAGGTCTACCATTGTTCAGGTTGGTGCAGACGAAATTGAAAAGTCCGCGTGCCAGCGTCTTACCGGTATCAACGTTGATGATTTGAAATTGGCGGCTCAGTCTGAGTTTGCCGTCGCGCTCGACAATCCAGGTAGCGATCTTCAGTCGGTCTTGTTCATAGGCCGAGCCCAACAGATCGACATTGAATTTTACGGCAGCCATGCCGCGAGCCAGTTTTCTGCAGGTAGACTCAGGTAGGCCGACGGCGGTGGAATGGTCAAAGGCGCAATCGATCATCCACTTTATATAGTTGTGAGTGGAGACATGGCCGTAGCCGTCAACATTGTTGGCGCTGACGACGGCATCAATTACAAATGGATTGCTGCGATCCCAGGTAAATTCTATTTCTTT
>CAVOCG010000217.1:0-4123 GCA_963694095.1 Gammaproteobacteria bacterium | reverse complement strand
ATTCAGTTTTCGAGCTTTAATGAGTTTTTAGCCATGGGTGGTTATGCATTCAATGTTTGGTCTGTCTATGCTTTATTTTCAATTTTTTTATGTGTAAATTTCTTGCTGCCACTTAGGAAGAAAAAACAAATTATTCGTGAGCAGAAGCGTCGTCTAATCGCGAATAGGGAAATGCAGAAAAATAATCAGGGTGCGAAAGGTATGGATAATATGACTAATGCAGCCGGAGGAAACTAGTGAAAGTTCATCGTCAAAAACGCCTGGGAATTATACTATTCATTGCTGCAGGTCTTAGCATCTCAATTGCATTGGCGGCATATGCCTTGCGACAGAACATAAGCTTATTTTATACACCGACACAGGTGGCGGAAGGCGAAGTGCCAACGGGCCAGCATTTTAGGATTGGTGGTATGGTCAAGGCTGGATCGTTCCAAAGCGCACAAGATAGTCTGCGCGTTGAGTTCGTTACCACAGACTACGTTAGCGACGTGCCGATTCATTATGAAGGGATCTTGCCTGATCTATTTCGAGAGGGGCAGGGGCTCGTAGCAGAGGGTGCGATGGATGCTGCAGGAGTCTTTCAAGCATCTCGCGTGTTGGCCAAACATGATGAAAATTATATGTCACAAGAAGTTCGTGCAGCCTTGGATGCAGCGGAGGCTTCGGAAATGAACTCATCCCCGCTGGCGGAGCAATAAATGATTCCTGAATTAGGTCAGTTTTCACTGATATTAGCACTGTGTCTGTGTGTGATACTTGGCACTTTGCCGCTGATTGGTGCTAGCCGAAATAACCTGCTATGGATGAATTTGGCTCGACCTGTTACGGCTGGAGTATTTGTTTTTCTTGCAATTAGTATAGCTATTCTTGCCTACGCTTTTGTTCAAGACGATTTTTCGGTGCAGTTTGTCCAACAACATTCCAATTTGCTGCTACCTACACGTTACAAAGTCACCGCGGTGTGGGGGGGGCATGAAGGTTCATTTTTGTTGTGGACATTCATGCTATCGGGCTGGATGCTGGCAGTAAGCATATACAGCAAGAGCATGCCTATCGATTTTGTCGCAAGGGTATTGGGTGTGTTGGGGATTATTTGTTTCGCGTATATTTTGTTCATGTTGGCGACTTCCAATCCGTTCGATCGTGTGGTGCCACTTTCCCCCGCCGATGGCGCTGATCTCAATTCTGCATTGCAGGATATTGGATTTATTATCCACCCACCAACGCTATATATGGGCTATGTTGGTTTCTCCGTTGTCTTTGCATTTGCCATGGCGGCGCTGCTCAGTGGGCGTCTTGATGCAGCCTGGGCAAGATGGTGTCGCCCTTGGGCAAATACGGCCTGGGCAGTGTTGACACTAGGCATTGCGCTTGGCAGTTGGTGGGCTTATTACGAATTAGGTTGGGGTGGTTGGTGGGCCTGGGATCCAGTTGAAAATCCGCCGTTAATCACTTGGTTATTTGGAACCGCTATGATTCATTCTCTGGCGGCAACCGAGAAGCGTGGGGTATTCAAAAGCTGGACTGTACTACTGGCTATTTTGGCTTTTGCTGGAAGCTTATTGGGAACTTTTATTACTCGTTCGGGCTTATTAACATCGGTTCATGCATTTGCCAGCGACCCGACCCGGGGAGTATTTATATTACTGATATTTGGGTTAGCCATTGGTTTTGCGTTGCTGCTGTTCGCTTTGCGTGCGCCGCTAATGAAGAGCGATTTTGGTTTTAGTTTATTGTCTCGGGAAATATTTCTACTGGCCAATAATGTTATTTTGGTCGTGGCAAGTGCATCGGTGTTGTTGGGAACCTTGTTCCCAATGGTATATCAAGCCATAACTGACGAATTGATATCAATTGGACCGCCGTATTTTAATGCGATTTTTGCACCACTGATGGTGCTGCTCATTTTGCTGCTTGGTGTAGGGCCGATCTGTCGCTGGAAGAAAACCTCCGCGCAATATCTCGTCATGCAATTGGGCCGGGTTGCGCTCAGCAGTGTTGCACTCGGGGTACTGCTACCGTTGGTGGTATTGTTGAAATTTTCAGTCTCGGCGACCATCGCGTCAATTCTGGCGTCTTGGATTTGCTTGGCTATGTTAACAGACTTAGTCAATAAATCTGCCAATAAGATAACTCGGTTACAAGGCTTGAAGAGTTTGTCTTTAAGTTACTTCGGAATGCAGATCGCACATTTTGGTGTTGCCGTGATGCTGATCGGCGCAGCAATGACTAGCAACTTTAGCTCAGAGAAAAGTGTATTGCTCGCCAGTGGGGAAAGCATTGACCTGGGCGAGTATGTTTTCCTCTTCGATGGAATGACATCAGTCGAGGGGCCTAATTATATTGGTGATGAAGCACATATTCAGGTATTGCGAGATGGTGAGTTTGTGCGAAATCTAAATCCACAACGCCGACTCTATGTGGCCAGTGGAAGCCCGTCAACAGAAATGGCAATCGATGCGGGATTTTTTCGAGATCTCTTTATAACTCTGGGTGAAGCGAAAGAAGGTGGCGCCTGGTCAATGACTATTTACATCAAGCCTTTCATTCGCTGGGTTTGGCTTGGTGCTATCTTCATGGCGCTGGGTGGACTAACCGCGGCAGGAGACAAGCGTTATCGTCGGCTAAGGCGTAGACAGGAAGAGCTCTTGGCGGAAGATCTGAAGGCAAATTTGCAGCCGGCTCTGTGAGGTTGAATTCATGTCTAAATTAAAATTTTTCATTCCCGCTATCGGCTTTTTTGTATTGGCGTTGCTACTGTGGCGCGGCCTGTACCTGAACACCAGAGATCTGCCTTCAGTATTGATTGACAAGCCCTTGCCTGAATTTGAAATGAAAACGGTGATCGGTAGTCAGCTTGTCACCAATAAGGATTTGCCGGATAAAATGTTTTTGCTCAACGTATGGGGCAGTTATTGCTTACCATGTTTGGTTGAACACCCCACTTTGATGCGCTTGACTGAAGAGGGTGAAATGCCGGTTGTGGGTGTGAACTATCGTGACCGGAAAAATTTGGCTATTGACTGGCTTGGGGTCAATGGCAACCCATTTAGTTTCAGCCTGCTTGATGAAGACGGCAAGCTAGGTATTGATTTGGGAGTATATGGGGCGCCGGAAACCTTTTTAATTGACCAGAACGGTGTGATCCGTTACCGGCATGTCAGTGTGCTTGATGAGACGGTTTGGCAAGAAGTGTTTCAGCCAGCGATAACAGCACTGAGAGCTGAGCAAGCCGGTATATGAAAAATTTGTTGCTACTAACCGTCCTATTCAGTTTGGCAGGTTCTTTCTCGCTAAATGCACAAGTCGATACCTTCCAGTTCGATACAGATGAACAGCAGCAACGTTTCCGGCGTTTGTCTGATGAGTTGCGTTGCCCTATGTGTCAGAACACAAATCTTACGGGCTCCAGCGGTGGTGTGGCAGAAGATCTGCGGAGAGAAGTGCATCGAATGATCATGGACGGTTTTACTAATGCTGCAATAGAGCAGTTCATGTTTGATCGCTACGGTGATTTCATTTTTTACCGGCCGCGATTACGGGCAGAGACCGTATTTCTTTGGTTTGGTCCGATTATATTCCTGCTGTTTGGTGCATGGATGGCCTACGGGATAACGCGGAAAGCGCGCATAATTGACATAGAAGAATCAGATTTGGATTCATCTCAGCAACAGCGTTTGCAGGATCTTCTGGATAAAAAATAAATTCACATTAATCGAAAACCTGGATTGCTAATTTGTTCTGGTTCCTAACAGTTTGTTTGTTTTTTCTGGCGACACTATTCGTGCTTCTGCCAATGTGGAGGCATGGCCAGAATAATGCCGAGGTGGAAGCGCAGCGCCGCAATGAATTAAGAGAGGAAGAAAATCTTGCTCTATATCGCGAACGGGTAGATGAGTTGGATACCGAGCGTGCCGTTGGAAACCTGGATCAGGCCCAATACGACGCGTTGTTAGTGGAGACGCAGCAGAGTCTGTTGTCAGATATGGGACCTGGGGAAACGGAGCAATCAGAATCACTGCCCAAAGAGAAAAAGAAACAAAAGGATAAATCCGGACGCAGTTTATTATCATCCTCTTCCAGTTTAATTCCTATTGTAATGATCGTGCTAATACCGGTATTG
>CAVOCG010000216.1:0-4149 GCA_963694095.1 Gammaproteobacteria bacterium | reverse complement strand
CAAGAATATATATTTTCTTTCTGTCCTCTCTTAACAAATCCAACGCCGGTTTGAGATTATCACCATCTAAATTTCCACCAAGGCCGTGCTTGATTCCCGCTTTCTTTAATATTTGCGCCAACATAGCGACAACGGTACTTTTTCCGTTGGACCCTGTGACAGCAATAATCGGCGCATCGACATGCTTGCTAAAGATATCTATATCACCAGTTACGGGTACACCAGCGTTAATCGCAGCGCTCACCTCAGCAGTTTTCAAGCTAATTCCTGGACTAACAATTAACTCTTTGGCACTTAAAAAAATCGCTAAAGGAAAATGGCCAAGAACACATTCCGCATTGGGAAAATTTTGTTTAAATTCAGCCAATCCTGGGGGCTTATCCCGGCTATCTACTACTATGAATTTCTCACCTCGAGATGCTAGGTATTTAGCACATGACAATCCCGTACCGCCTAAACCTACAATTACACTCAATTTTTCGTCTATGTCGGTATTCACCAAAGTGAAACCCTCATCTGTCACCGCAGTTTCAGTGTTGCTAATCCAAACAGCACTAACATAACCGTGATAATCCAAAACCGAACGATTACTCTTGGCTCAGGCCACCCTTTCAATTCGAAATGATGGTGCAGCGGAGCCATTTTAAAAATTCGTTTGCCTGTCAATTTGTACGAAGCCACCTGCAAGATAACCGAGACTATTTCCATGACAAAGACCCCACCCATGACAAACAAAATAATCTCATGCCGGGAAATGATAGCCATAACACCGAGTGCCGCCCCCAATGCCAATGCCCCAACATCTCCCATAAAGATCTGGGCTGGGTAGGTATTAAACCAGAGGAATCCCAGCCCTGAACCCAGCAAAGCGCCAGCAAAGATCACCACCTCACCAGCCCCAGCAATATAGGGAATATTGAGATAAGAAGAGAACTCGCTGTTACCAGCAAGGTAAGCGATAAGCCCTAGGGCTCCGCCGACCATCACAGTTGGTAGTATCGCCAACCCATCAAGACCATCCGTTAAATTTACAGCGTTACTAAAACCCACAATCATCAGAGCGCTAATCACTATATAAAACACACCAAGATTGATGGCAACATCCTTGAAAAATGGAATAATATAGTGGGTCTCTACTGGAACTAGCGCGGTATAGTAGAGAACTACAGCAGCTATTGAGCCAAAAATGAGTTGCCAGAACAGTTTCCAGCGCGCTGGCAACCCGGCCGGGTCATTTTTTAATACTTTCCGATAATCATCTACCCAACCAATGACGCCAAAGGATAGGGTTACCAACAGCACTATCCAGACATAATGATTACTGAGGTCAGACCATAGCAAAGTGCTCACAGCGATACTGACTAATATCAGCGCCCCGCCCATGGTGGGAGTGCCGGATTTGCTAAGATGTGTCTTTGGACCATCATCACGAACGACCTGGCCTATTTGGTGATAATTCAATCGTCGAATCATATTGGGGCCAACCATCAACGACACAGCCATTGCCGTAAGTATGCTAAAAATAGCTCTTATCGTGATGTACTGAAGCACTGTAAAGCTACTATTAAATTGAATTAAATAGTCTGACATCCAAACCAACATTAGAAACCCTCGCTCAAAACAAGACTATCAACCACCGCATCCATTCCTGCGCCACGCGATCCTTTCACTAGAACCGCAGTATTTTTGTTCAGCATCGATTTACACGCCAAAACAAGCTGATCCTTTTCAGAAAAATGTTGACCACTTGCTCCGAATTGTTTTGAACTCAATTGACTCATCTCACCAACAGCCAGCAGAACATCTATCTGACTCTTCCTGGCGTATTCACCTACTTCGATGTGAGCCGAAGCTGATTCCTCGCCTAGCTCTTTCATATCACCAATCACTAAAACTTTTCTGCCCTTGAAAGCGGCTAAAACATCAATGGCGGCCTTAAATGAATTGGGACTCGCGTTGTACGTGTCATCAATTAACCAACAATCTTTGATGCCTTGCAGCGAACTCATTCGCCCTCTGACAGCTTTTAGACCAGCTAGTCCGGCAATCACATGCTCTGGAGAAATCCCCACTGTTAGCGCTACGGCGGCTGCGGCAAGCGCATTCGCCACGTTGTGCTTACCCAGCATTTCCAGACTGATATCAAAACTGGAATCGAAACCCTTTAAACTGAACTCGACCCCTTTGTGGCCCTTGAGCTGTACATTTTCGGCAACATAGTCAGCAGTTTTTTTACCCGAAGAGGAAAAACTGATCACCTCTCTATGACCCGCTCGTTGCTGCCACTGACTGAAATTATCGTCATCTGCATTTAATAGTAAAATTCCACCCTCATTCAGGCCATCAATAATTTCTCCCTTAGCCCTGACAATACCGGTCAAATCTCCAAAACCTTCCAAATGAGCAGCTGTTGCATTTATAATCAGTGCAATATCGGGCTGAACCAGATTCACGCTATAAGCGATCTCACCAGGTGCATTGGCCCCTATCTCTATAACTGCAAATTCATGTGATTCATTTAACTCCAACAAGGTTAATGGCACGCCGATTGTGTTATTCAAATTAGCCTTTGTAATCAGTGCATTTGAATTCACATGGAGAATTGCACCAATCATTTCCTTCACTGTTGTCTTGCCCTGACTGCCTGTAAGCGCAATCATTTTAGCGCTACTTCTCTGCCGATTGAGAGAGGCGATTTCCCCCAAAGCAATATGGGTATCAGCAACAGTCAAAAGTGGTATCTGAACATTCTGCTCTGAACTGACAATAGCTGCATTTGCGCCTTTTTCTTCTGCCTGCCTTACAAACTGGTTACCGTCAAAGTTTTCCCCAACCAATGCAACATATAAGTCTCCCTTGCTCAATTTTCTGGTATCAGTTGATACTGAATCAAAAACCGCATCGCCGTGGGTGCAATTTCCATTCATTTTCAAAGCCAACGCTGCTAACGTCATCTGTCCAATCAAAACCTTTTCCTGTATTTACTTATTCTCTATCCGATTTTGCAAAGCGAGTCTAACTTGGTTCGCATCGCTGAAAATCAACTTATTACCGCCTATATCCTGATAAGTTTCATGCCCCTTTCCAGCCACCAAAACAACATCTCCGGATGCCGCATGTTCAATTGCATAATCAATCGCTTTCGCTCTATCACGCAACACGCTAGCCTTGGATTTATCTCCAATGCCGCTGAGGATATGTTGCACGATGTCATCGCCTTCCTCTTTCCTTGGGTTATCATCGGCGATAATCAAATGGTTGGCATAAGTTTCAGCAATCTCACCCATGATTGGCCGCTTGCCTTTATCACGATTACCGCCGCAGCCAAACACACACCAAATAGCGCCATCAAAGTGATCTCGCAGTGCCTTCAACGCACTTTTCAGACCATCAGGTGTGTGGGCATAATCCACTACTGCCGTGATATCAGAACTGTCGCCGATTATTTCCATACGCCCGGTTACCGGTTTCAGGTTCGACACACAAGAGCACAGCTGATGGATATCGATGGCTCCTCGCCGCGAGAGGTAACTTACTAACGTTGCTATAACCGCAAATAAATTGCTTAAATTAAAATAACCGATTAATTGGCTACTGACTCGCCCATTGCCAATAGGTGTGCACACATCGGCCTCAAAGCCTTGGCGGTTAAGAGTGAGTTCGCTTGCATAAACTGCTGCAATCGGGTTGTTTAGACTATAGGTATATACGTCAACATTTTTTGAAATACTGTTCAATATGGACAATGCGTAAGTATCATCCAAATTAATAATCGCAGTCTTAAGCCCTCGCGATGTAAATAATTTTCGCTTCGTATCCGCATAGGAATCCATGCTCTTGTGATAATCAAGGTGGTCTCTAGTGAGATTCGTGAAAATTGCAGTATCGAATTTAACTTCCTTCACGCGCTTTTGGTCCAAACCCACAGAAGAAACTTCCATCACAGCTGGCTCGATATTGTCCCTGACCATTTCTGCCAATGCCATTTGAGTAAAAACCGCATCGGGAGTTGTTAGCTGCGTCTCTTGCAGCTTTCCATAAACCCCATAACCAAGCGTCCCTATAATGCCACTTTGATAACTGAAGGAAGTCAGTGCTTGAGCTAGAAATTGGCTACAACTGGTTTTTCCGTTGGTGCCCGTTATACCA
>CAVOCG010000215.1:0-4153 GCA_963694095.1 Gammaproteobacteria bacterium | reverse complement strand
AAACGTCAGTTCTAAAGAGGAGTCTGGTGTTACACCGTTGTATAGAGAAAGCCATTCACCTTTCCCCCAAATTGTTTCTAATGCTTCGATATCCAGGTCCGAGTACCAAACATTGATGCCGTCTAAGTGTTCGTTGTAACCCATGCGCGTAGAGGCATGCCAACGCTAACAGTCAGCACACCCATATTATGGTTAGCATCAGGGTGTTCGGGCTGTGCCTGAAGAATAGCAGTATAGAATCTATCTGCCTCTTGAAGCTGTCCCACTTTATGCGCCTCAATGCCCTTCTTCAAAGTTTCGTTTAATGTCAGTTCCATAAAATATTCTCGACGTGTAATACCCTGAAGGTTAGCAAACACTCGACATCAATTAAATACCTTTTAACTTGCCCAAGCGCGGAGTGAAGAAGGAAACTAAAGCACTTACCCGTTGTGGAAGAAGTAACCTGCCAACTGAGTCTTGGTGCACTTGGATACTAATTTTACTTATAGATACCATTGCCGCTAATATTTGCTAAAGGTAAGTTTGGAAAAAGGAGAAGAGGATGTTTAACACTAGAGACATAAAACTTCAGGAGGTAGCAAATGACAATTCTGCTATAACACGCTATCCGAATCGGAAGATTGCTGCTGTGCACCGGCCTGGCATGCTCTGGCTCAGAATACAGCGCGGCTCGATCTGGAAAGGGGCTGGGCCAATGCATCGTTAACCAATCTCACGCGGCCGAGGGGGTTAGAAATACTGGTTGGTGGTATTGAGGGTGCTTTGATGATGGTGATGGCGTGAATGGCACGTCCGGAGATGATTTTGGCACCAGGGCCCACAATACTTTCTGGGTCGATCCCGGCTCCAACTTGGCTCTGGTCAAGGGTGAGTACCGTACTTCTTACATAGTTAATCCGGAGAACGGGCAAGTCCCACGTCTGGCAAACCCTACTACAGATTTTAGGCGTTAGATAAAGCACCCAGCCCCTAGCAAATCCTCTATAAAATTACTCTGCGCCCTTTGATTACGAACCGTCCCCATATTCAGGGATATTGCGCTGGTAAACGCGCCAATAGTGCCTCACCCCCGTGATCTGCTCCTTCCCGTCTGCACCAATTTCTTTGGTGACGGGGTTCCTCCCAATTAATTGGAAAACTTCGGCTCGATCGGCCACCAATGCCACCGTCATTTCATAGATCTCTCCGTCGATCTTAATGCGTACGCGCGGATCGCGTTCGATGTTGGCCCACCATGCCTTTGAGTAGGGAAACTCCTTTTGTAGTCTGAAATCTTGTTCGCTTCCGCCTATGTAGAGTTTGTCACCGCGGGCAGTAGGGTTAATTATGACCGAGTGGGGGATCCCGTACCAAGTACGCGTCTCGAGCACTATCGAGTTTTTGCGGATCGGGTCGTTGACTTGATTGACCCAGTTCCAATCCGTCACTGGTTCGCGCTTGACCTCCCCGGAGAGCCATAATCCCGGCCAGGTAGTCCGGCCGCTTTCGACAAACGCTTCGCTACTAGGGTCGATGTATCGGGGCTCCATGCCGGTCGCGCGCAGCGTCAGGAATGATATGACCACGAGGGATCCGACGACCAATAAGCCAATTTTCAACGTACGCATTATCTCAATTCTCCTTACTCTGTATTAGAAGCCAGACCAGCACTGCGACAGGCAGCTTAGGGCCATGAGCAGACATCCCCAACTTACGTCTATCCACTCCGGCTGCGTTTCTAAAGCATCCATCCTGGTCATTTATTCAACTTTTTTATTTTTTTCTCATTGCGCTTTTCTTTCAATGTTTTTTCAGGTTTCTTTTTAACTGACTTTTTCGAATCTCGCCCCTTAGACATAAATATCTCCATTAATTTTGCTGATGAGCTGGTAAGCACTTAATAAGTAGATTGTATTAAAAAAACAGTGTTCTTTATACCTGCTTTTGGCCAGCAGCGATCATTAATTGTGGATCGAGTAGTTACACAGGGTAATTAGTATCTTAAAAGCCAGATAGCTTCACCATATATTGCTCTGTGCTGGGGTAATACTTCTTGTGCTTCAGCAAGCGTTTCGTAACTAAAGGTGGCTACCCGGTATCGGTTGCTTTGATTGAAAGGTGGGATAATTAGTGGCTCTATCTCAGTTGAGGCTAATGAGTCGGCATGGTTTCTTGCAGACTCTTCGGTTGCAAAACTGGAAACAATGACATAAGTATTACCCGTTCGTTCACCTAATATTGTTCCCAAATTAGAAGGTGTGTATCTAAGCGGCCAAATGCCGGCTCCATAGGTGCTTTGGTATTGTTCAATATTAGCCTGGGCTTCAGTTAAAGTTTCGTAGCCAGAAATAGCAACCCGATAGCGATTACTTTGTCCAAAGGGAGGAATGATGACTGAGGATTCTTCGCTTTCCGGCATGGCGTTAGTATGCTCGAGCGCCAATGCTTCGTTGGAAAAACTTGCAATAATAATATAAAAGTTACCGGTTGCTTCTCGAAGGACAATTGATGTTTCCTCCGCGTCCTCAGAAATAGATTCCACTACGCTTAGTGTAATTGAGGGCGGTGGTTCGTTGTCAATGACAACGGTTAAATCTTCCGCAATATTTTCACCGACTTCATTTGCCGCAATCGCAGTGTCAGTATCCGCAAGTTGTTCTTCCTGGACAGTAGAATTATCCGAAGCAGGGGAGGCATTGTTTTCAACGCCACTTATAGTTGTGCCAACTACCTCCTTTGGATGTTCACTAACTAGAGTCGATTCTTCTTCCAGAATAGATGGCTCGGCAATAACTACGGCTTCATCGGTAACCTCGGGAAGAGTAATCTCCTCGACTAAAACTTGTTCACTCTCGACGAGTGATTCGTCGGTATTAAAAGGGGCCGGTTCTGTAGCTACTACAATATTATCAAGGGCGGGTGGTTCGTTGCTGCCAAAACCAATAAACAGAATTATTGCGACTGTCACTATGGCTGTAACAATTACTCCAACAATGCTTTTCGGAGGGTTTAGTTCTTGCAAACTCTCCTGCGTGGGCTCCTCGATGGCTACAGTCTCAATATCCAAAGAATCTGTATCTATCGCTGGTAAGTTTTCAATCTCAATTCCAATTTCATTCTCTTCTTTATCTAAATCCAAATTTAAATCGTTCCCTAGCCCTATTGGTGTTTCTGCTGCTGCAAGGGTTGAACCCCAGGGTTCATTTTGTGTATTTTTATCTACTGTCGGTTCACTCTGCATTGCATCAATCGATGTTTCATCGCTTCGATCCGTCTCTTGAACTTCCTCATCTGAATTTTCAAATTTTTGCTCCAATTCCTCATCACTAAAATTAATTATGTCTTCATCAATATCACTTGGCTCGTCGCTTATGAGTTTATCAGCCTTAATGAACTCATCACTGTGACCCTCTATCTTGATATTTTGTTCGGCTGTCCCGCTTAGGCCGTGATCATTCAACTCCGGGAACAACAGCCCATCGCCATTGGCTTCACTCTTTTCTTCATCTGGCTGTTGGTCATCTTTATTAGTCATCATTCAACACTCATTTGGCTGATAAGTGAATTTCTATTTCTCGAATCTATAAGTGTAATAACGACCGTTTTCTATAGAATTATAGGGCTAGAAGTCGGTATAGTTGTGACGTATCCGGCTACTCTATGTTTGCTGTAGAGGGGGTCCAAGGATATTTTTTGATTTGAAATTAAGTGAGCTTTAGTCTGATGATTGCTCTTTCTCATCAAGTCTGGCGCCAGCCAATACGCCAGGAAGAGAGTAATTACCCTCATGGCACGCGTACTCGTATAATTTGTCATCCGTCAGGGCAAATGGCATTTCCACGCTCCACGGCTGTGCATAGGTGTCTGGGTCATCAATTGTGAAGCCATAGTTAATTGTAGTTGCGTTCGCCCGAGAGAAACGTTCAGTTATTTTAAAATTATCGGAGGCGTTTCGGAAACTTTGGTTAGGATTCATATTGGTGGTTTCTACCACCAGCGTATCGCCGTCCCAATGACCTACAGAATCACCTAGCCAACGGTGCATTGCGTCAGGTAATGGTTGGCCATCGATGCGAATGATCCGTACATCATGCACCATTTCTACGAGGATCATTACGTAGCCGGGTGACTGCACAATCTGGTAGTGATTGTTATAGAGAATCGGCAGCAT
>CAVOCG010000214.1:0-4166 GCA_963694095.1 Gammaproteobacteria bacterium | reverse complement strand
GCAAGAGTGACCGTCCGACTAATGGTGCTTTGTTCTTTCATAGCAAGAGCGTTCGCTCCGCATGGCATCAGAAACGTAATCGTACGACCAGAATTGGCAATCATATTTTTTATCGTTGAAGGGGGGAGGGTTGAATCAAATCCTCCCGCTGCGCGGTAGTTATAAAAAAGGCCCACCGATGGCGAGCCTTTTTTATAACTATGGCGGAGAGGGAGTCCGCCAAACTGGGGGTTATCAAGGTTCACCAAAGTATTTATAAACCCGTACAGGCCTTTATTTACGGGTACTTTCATTTACTAAGCTTTACTGGCGTTCACTGAAATCCTGTTGCAAAATGGGTACCAAAGCGGGTACCTGAGTAAAGCATGGCAGGCGAAAAATTACTAACAGAAGCTAAGTGCAAAGCAGCAAAATCCAAGACGAAAATCTACTACCTCAATGATGGTGGCGGCCTGCGACTTCGCATCCGTCCCAATGGCAGTCGGCACTGGATATACCGATATCGCATCGATAAGAAAGAGAAGAGCACTAGTCTTGGCGCATACCCTCAAACTTCACTACAGATTGCACGAGCAAAAGTAGTTGAGGCGAGAAAGAATGTAGCCGAAGGCTATGACCCTGTTGTTGTTAGGCGGGTAAAACGGACGCAACATGCCGTCGCTGGTGAGCAGTCATTTGGTTCAGTCGCGCATGATTGGCTTACTCACAATCAGGAAAGCTGGAGTGGCCACCATTACGAGAGAAATGAAGGCTTGATCAGGCGTTACCTGATGCCAGATCTTGGTAAATTACCAATAGCTTCTATCGAAGAATCTTATCTGTTTGCCATTCTAAAGCGGGTGTATGACAAAGGAACCAAGGAGTCTGCGCGTCGTGCTCGAGCTGTAGCCGCCCAAATATTCTCATACGGACGTGCAACACACCGTTGTACCGTAAACCCAGCAAGAGAGATGTCAGACAACCCGTATTTTAAGAAGCCTCCCGTTCAACACTTCAAAGCGATCCGTCAGCAGGATGTTCCGCGTTTAATCGCACAGCTAAGCGTAAGAGGTGAAGAACAGAAACTGACTATGCAAGTAATCTGCGGGTTACTGGTGGCGATTTACACAGGGCTGCGCGACACATCTATTAGAGGCGCTCAGTGGAAAGAGATCGACCTCGATTCTAAGGTCTGGACGGTGCCCGGTGCACGCATGAAAAGCAGACGTGACCACCAAGTTCCCTTGCCGAAGCAACTCCTAGACGTTTTAGAAGAGCTTAAACCCCTAACCTATAGAGACTCGGATAGCTTCGTGTTCGCGAGTCGAAGTAAGCAAGGCTACCTCTCGGAAAATACTTTCCGGATGGCGCTACATCGTTTAGGGCACGAGGTAACAGTGCATGGTATGCGTAACCTAATTACAGATGTTTTAAACGAGGGAGAGTGGAATCCTGACTGGATTGAAAAGCAGTTAGATCACCAGGAAAAGAATCAGGTGAGAGCTGCATATCTGCGAACGAAGTTCCTACCGCAAAGAGAAAAAATGATGGAATGGTTTGCAAACTGGTGCTCAGGCGAACTGCGTGATGCCAAAGTAATTCAGTTTAGGGAGCATTAGCATGTCTATCCGGCAGGGAAGGCGCCTGGGTCTGCTAGCGGAACAAATCAGAGACTCTAGAGAATTACCCGAAGATATTCGCGATTATCTAGTAGGGGTGTTTGGACAGATTGCAGAGGGAAAGAGTGCGGACGCTGTCCTAGGACTGACTAGAAAAAGGGGTGATAAGGCACTGAACGAAGCGTTTGAGATGAATTTGGCTAGAATATTCCCTTGGATCATGGCTATAAGACTGTCAGACCCGGATGGATACGGCCTTTCCGTAACGCACGCTATCGAGGCCGCATCGAATTTATCCTATGGGGAAACATGGGAGCACCCAAAAAAAGGCTTTGTTCTGGAGCCAGGTGGTCTAAAAGTTTTTGAGCCGATAACACCGGCTTCGCTACGTAGGGCCTGGTATAACCCAAAATATACCCGTCACAAAAAGCTCGAAATTGACCATGGAAGCTTCGATTTTTCCTACTTCAATCTCCGCTGATAAGGTTTTGCTTGGCCCTTTTTTGTATAACCTAATCGGTGATTTAAAGGGTTATTTTTGAACGATTCGTGAGTGCAAACTTCCGTGCAATTAATAAGAACACGGAGATTTACATGCGCTTACTGCGAATTCACGAAGTAACCAACTTAACCGGCCTCAGTCGCTCGAGTATTTATAAACAGATAAAGCTAGAAAACTTTCCCGGCGGTGTGAAGATTACAAATCGATCCACTGCTTGGTCTAGTGACGAAATAGATGAGTGGATATCTCAGAGGATTAATAGCAGAAGCCTTATTGAGTTTCCCGGATCTGAGCAAGGTCACATGGGGAAAGAAGAGGCGCGAAATGGCGAGTAATCAGACTCTCAACGAGGCCCTGCGAATCGCCGAGCTGGGCTACCGAGTTCTTCCCTGTAATCAAGAAAAAAAGCCGACTGTTAAAGGGTGGCCAGAAGCTGCGACATCCGACCCTCAACAAATAAAGGACTGGTTTGCTAATGGTGACTATTTGCTAGCAGTACTTACCGGACCGGCTAATAACCTGTTCGTTGTCGATGTAGATCCTAAGGGCATGAATTGGCTCGCCGAGAATGAACACCGAATGCTCTGCGAGAGAGTTCATTCTACGAGGCGAGGGAAACACTTCCTTTACCGATTCTCCGACGCGTTACGACACATTAATACTCATACAACGAGTAAGATCTCCTCTGGAATCGATACCCGCGGCAAAGGGGGTTGTCTCATTTGGTGGCCTGCAGAAGACTTGGGAGCTAGCGGCGATCTAGATAGTTTAACTGAGCCTCCTCAATGGCTTGTTGATGCTCTTTCGAAAGTGGTCAAACCCAACAAAAATGCTCTCGCAGGCGCACAGCATATTATCGATGAAGGTGGTCGTAACAACGCACTAGCGAGTTACTGTGGTAGCAACTGGGCTTCGGGTGTTTCAAAAGAGCGAATGCTTGAACTTGCTTGTTCATTTAATAAAGACAGAAACCAGCCGCCATTAGATGCTGATGAAGTGAACCAGGTCGTTGATTCGATCAGCAAATACGAACGTATTACCCAACCAGCAGGCGGCTTTTCATTAGAGCACACCGAAGATTCTTTGGCTTTAAGCTTTGTTAAGCGAATGCCTAACGTGCGGCACGTTTCAATGTGGAGCAAGTGGCGGCGATGGGATGAAACAGTTTGGCGCACTGACACTACACTAGAGGTCTACGACCTTGTGAGGCAACACATCCGAGCTGAGGTGTCGGAAGAAAAGGCTTTCTTGAAAGCCTATATCGTTTCAGCAGTGGAGAAGCTCACTAGGGCAGACAGAAGGTTTGCCGCCACAGTCGATCAGTGGGACAACGATGATCATCTTTTGAACACGCCCAAAGGCGCAGTGAACTTGAGAGATGGCGCGCTGCTGGAACCAAATCCTTACTTATATATGTCCAAGAGCACAATCGTGGCGCCTGCAGGCGATGCGCCTCGCTGGCACACTTTTCTTGACCAAGTCACGGATGGTGATCTTGAGTATCAAGCATTTTTACAAAGAATTATTGGCTATGCAGCGAGCGGATTCACACACGAACACGCCATGTTCTTTTTGTATGGAGCAGGCGGCAATGGCAAAGGCATCTTTTTGAATACCATTCAGGCGGTCATGGGTGACTATGCAACAGTCGCGTCGATGGAAACTTTCACGGACTCCAAAAACGACCGGCATCCAACCGATATGGCAATGCTGCAAGGCGCGCGAATGGTCTTTGCCCAAGAGACAGAGAGCGGCAGAGCATGGGCAGAAAGCAAGATCAAATCATTAACTGGCGGCGATCCCGTAACCGCGCGCTTTATGCGCCAGGATTTTTTCACCTATCTTCCCAAATTTAAGCTACTGATATCGGGCAACCACATGCCTAAATTAAAGAACGTCGATGAAGCAATGCGGCGGCGCCTTTACCTTGTGCCATTCATCTGCACATTCAAGGGCAAAGATCGCGATCCGCATCTCGCTGAGACCCTCAAGCATGAGTACGAAGGCATCCTTCAATGGATCGTCGACGGGGCTATGGCATACGAGGAGAAGGGTTTGTCTCCGCC
>CAVOCG010000213.1:0-4189 GCA_963694095.1 Gammaproteobacteria bacterium | reverse complement strand
TAAATGTAGCTGCAAGGTGTTCAAGCGACGCGCCTAAAGCCAGGAATTCACCCAGTGAGTCCCATCTAAGATGGCCTTCTTTTTCAAATTGCTGCACATGTTTGGGTGCAGAACCACCCGCCCCCGTTTCGAAGAGTCCGCCGCCATTGATCAGCGGCACTATAGAAAGCATCTTGGCGCTAGTGCCTAATTCTAGAATGGGGAATAGGTCCGTCAGATAGTCACGCAACACGTTTCCGGTAACAGAAATGGTGTCCTGGCCATTTCGGGCCCGCTCAAGGGTGAGCTTCGATGCTTCGGGAACCGCCAAAATATGATATTCGATCCCTGCCAGGTCGTGTTCAGGTAGGTATTCGTTAACTTTAGCAATTAGTTTGGCATCGTGAGCGCGATGTTCATCCAGCCAAAATACAATCGGTGAACCGGTCGCTTTCGCTCGATTAACAGCAAGCTTCACCCAGTCGCGAATAGGGCCGTCCTTGACGCGGCAGAGCCGCCAGATGTCGCCCTCCTCTACATCGTGTTCAATTACAGCCGTGCCATTCGAATCGATAATACGGATCACGCCGTTTCCAGGCGCCTCAAAAGTAGTGTCGTGAGAGCCGTACTCTTCAGCCTTCTGTGCCATGAGGCCCACATTGGGTACGGAGCCCATTGTGGTTGGGTCGAATGCCCCGTGAGCGATGCAGTGTTTGATCGTTTCGTCGTAAAGGCTTGCGTAACATCGGTCAGGTATAACTGCTTTCATGTCGTGGAGATCTCCATCCGGCCCCCACATTTTACCGGATTCTCGAATGGCCGCGGGCATAGACGCATCGATTATGATGTCAGATGGAACGTGCAGATTTGTAATTCCTTTGTCGGAGTTCACCATGGCTATATCAGGACCATTTTCAAAACAGGCATCTAGATCTAACTTTATTGCAGCGGCTTGCTCCTTAGGTAGTGTGTTTATTTTTTCGTATGCGTCTCCTATGCCGTTACGTGTATCTACTCCTATTTCCTCAAAAATGTTTGAGTGCTTTTCAAAAGCGTTTTTATAGTAAGCGCGGACTCCATGTCCGAAAATGATGGGGTCTGAAACTTTCATCATGGTAGCTTTTAAATGAAGTGAAAAAAGTACACCCGGGTCGGTCTGTTCAATTTCTTTATCAAGAAAAGTGCAAAGAGCTGTCTTGCTCATAAATGCGCCGTCTACTATTTCACCTTGCTGAACTTTAATGTTTTCGGCCAATAAAAATTTTGCCGAGCCTTGAAATTCGACTGTCAACGAATCGGTTTTGGGCATAACAACCGATTTTTCACTACCGTAAAAGTCACCAGAGCTCATGTGTGCCACGTAAGATTTAGAGTCAGTTGACCAAGCGCCCATCGTATGAGGATATTTTCGTGCGTAGTTTTTCACCGCTTTTGCCGCACGTCTATCTGAGTTTCCTTCGCGAAGGACTGGGTTCACGGCACTGCCTTTAACCTTGTCATATCGAGCCTTTATTGATTCTTCTTCTTCACCTTGAGGTTCTTCTGGGTAGTTTGGGAGGTCAAAACCTTGTCCTTGAAGTTCTCGGATGGCCTCATGTATCTGAGGGTTAGACGCGCTTATGTTCGGCAGCTTGATGATGTTTGCCTCGGGTTTCTGGGAGAGTTGCCCGAGGTACGCCAGCTCATCAGGAACCTTCTGTACCTCGCTAAGCCTTTCCGGGAAAGTGGCGAGAATTCGGCCAGCAAGTGAAATATCTCTGATTTCCACATCGACACCTGCTGTATCGGTGAAGGCTTTAATAACGGGTAGGAAAGAATAGGTCGCGAGTCGCGGTGCCTCATCTGTATCTGTGTAGACGATCTTCGGTGATTCTGTCATGGATAATTCTTATGCCTTCTCTGGTAGGTATCTCGTGGATACTTTTGTTGCGTAATTTGCCCCGGTCAGGACAGCACTTTTCCCATATGAGGGAGCCGTTCTTCGGCTTCTTTCCCACAAATCAGGCGTTCTGGTGGGTTCATTCCCACTTACAAAGCGGTGGGTATTATAGATCAATAAGCGGGTCTTCGCATTTACCCGAAATTGCATGTCATAGTCGGTGTTTATTGGCGTTTTCCTGAGATGGTATACAAGCACTAACAGGCCTGTAGATGGGCCGATAGTGCCAACTATGGCGCGATCATTGATGGTGAAATGCAGTTCTAGGAGCTGAATTGAGTCAGCCGTAGGCTGTCCGGGCTGACTCCGTTACGCCGAAAACGTTTGTCTTATGCCTGCTTCGGTCAAACTGGCCTATTGTTCCAGAACTGAAACATCGGCTATCAGGTGAAGACCGGTTAGTGGAAGCGCCGGAGCGATTGGCAGGGTATTCTTGGTTTGCAACCGCGTTTTCCTGGGGAACGTTCACCTGATAGTCCAACGCTAGACTTGAGGTCGCGTGGCATTCGGAGATTAATGAGTTACATAGCTATAGGTTAAAAATAAGCCGCAGCCTGTTTCCTTTGCCAAACGCCATCACCAAATAACTGTTGCGAATGCATTACCCGTTTGTGGTAGATCTGCACGTCGTGCTCCCAGGTAAACCCAATGCCACCATGTAGCTGTGTTGCCCTGTTGGCGCAAAATTCCGCGGTATCAGATGCGCTTGATTTGGCGAGGTGTGCCGCTTTGTGTGAATCGCCTGGCTCAGTGTCATAAGAGCAAGCCGCCGCATACACGAGCGAGCGAGTCTGGTCGCCCAGAATCATCATGTTTACGATAGGGTGTTTGACAGCCTGAAAGAATCCGATGGGTCTATCGAACTGGCTCCTCACCTTAGCGTAATCCGCCGTGGTTTGAAGCAACCATTCGCATCCTCCTGCCATATCGGCAGAAATCAGCGTTAAGAGAGCAGGCATTGCCTTTTTCAATGTGCTGGCCCCGTCTTCGGAAACACACTCGGCAGCCACGTTATTGAAATTAACGTGCCCTTGGTCTCTTGTTAGATCAACTATTCTGTCAAATTCGAGATCAACTCCCTCAGCTTTCAGATCAACACAGTAAAGTTTGACTGTTTTCCCATCCATCGCCGAGACTAGCAGTGAATCAATTTTTTGCGGATCTTGCACATACCAAGAAGTGCCATTCAGTTTTCCGTCGTTCACGGTAATATCCGTGGAATCCGCGTCGAGCGAACCTTCCTTGCCGTAGATGGCTAGTGTCATGCTGGTGCCTTCGGCTATTTTTGATAACCATGACATTGCCGAATCTGTTCCAGCCTCGCGCAGGGCGAAGGTACTTTGTAGTGTTGAGGTGAGTGGGGTCGGCATACTAGCGCGACCCACCTCTTCAGAGACAGCGATCGCGGTAACCAAGTTCATGCCGACGCCTCCGGCTTCCTCGGGAACGGCTAGAGCCGTCCAGCCAAGGCCTACCATCTCATTCCAGGCAGCCTTATCGTAGCTGCCAGTTCGATTTTTGCCGAAATAGGGGTCTTCTGTTCCCTTAATGGACTCACGGAGGGCCAGAAGAGGCTGTTTGTCTTCCATGAAGCGCCGCGCTGAATCTTTAAGCATTTCCTGCTCTTCTCCATAACCAAAGTCCTTGGGTTGAGCCATGTTTATTCTCCCTATTTGGTTTTTGGTAGGCCAAGCACACGTTCGCCCAGAATGTTGCGTTGAATTTCACTGCTACCGCCGGAAATGGTGCCGGTGTAAGTGTTCATATATCCCAGTGCCCAGCGTCCGTCCTCTTCTGCATTTGGGTCACCAATATAAAGGCTAGATTTCATTCCAAGCATGCTAAGCGCGGTCTGGTGGAGTTCTTGGCCAAGTTCACTTCCGGTGAGCTTGCTCTGTAGCGGTATTCGCATCGCGCCACCGTTTAGTTCTTTAACACCGAGTCTTCGGAAATTTTGTGTTGCAGCGTCAGTTCTTTCGTAAAGCTTCATCAGCTTGTCTCTCCAGATTGGATCCTCCCAAAGGGTGCGGCCGTTCCGCTTTTCACGTTTTGCGAGCGCAATTAGTTGCTCTATTGCTGCAAAGGGTGATTCGCTGCTGGCGATCGCGCCAACGCCGGTGCCGGCTCCGCGCTCGTTGGTCAGTGTAGACATGGCGACCTGCCAGCCTTTTCCTACTTCATCTATGCGGTAATGGTCTGGTACTACAACCTCCTCAAGAAAAACTTCATTAAAGCCGGACTCGCCAGTCATCTTGTGGATAGGCCTTACAG
>CAVOCG010000212.1:0-4221 GCA_963694095.1 Gammaproteobacteria bacterium | reverse complement strand
GTCAACGCTGTATGGCGGCTCGTCAACATCTTCCAGAAATAAAATAGCACCCTCGAATTGAGGCTCGAACGGTGTACCCAGAAGAGTCACCATCAAAGACAGATTGCCACCTACCAGATGGCCTTCAGCCACGCCGGAAACGATAGTTGTCAATCGGTTCTTCCAATCGACCACGCCGGGGCGAGTTTCGAATTCAGGGGGTTCGCCAATACGAGCGATTTGGGTCGGCTCGATTAGAACCTTTTTATATTGCTCATACGTGTAGTTCGAAAAATTTCCACCGGCAATGGGCCCATGAAAAGTGACTAGGCCAGTGCGCAAATAAATGGCGTTCAGTATCGAGGTGATATCACTGTATCCCATAATAACTTTAGGGTTGGCGGCTATCATGTCGTAGTCGAGATAGCGCAGCAATCGCCCAGAACCATAACCCCCTCTTACACAAAATATCGCATCGATATCAGTATCGGCAAACATGGCATTGAGGTCATCGGCGCGCTGTTGGTCGGTACCTGCCAAATACTGAGTTCGACTAAAAAGATTAACAGCCGGTTCTGCCGAGAACCCAAGCGAACGCACTAAGTCCATGGCAGCATGCAATTCCTGATCTTCAGGCACGTTACTGGCAGGTGTGACCAAACCCACACTCATGCCTGGGCGCAGACGCTTAGGCTTAACAGTGTTCGAGATTGCTGCCGCGTGCACACTGCTTGATAGCCCGGATACCCCCATTGCTAGAGTTCCACTGGCGGCTAGTAATTCTCGCCGTGTAAGTGCCATGTTTGCTACCCTGTATTGTTAGCTTACGATGATTAAGACTATCGAGAGGCCCGAGTATTGTAAATAAGGAATTGATCTGCTTTCACATAGTAACTCGAGTATCAGAATTTATTTTTATGCACATTGTGCCTCAGTGTTTTTGTCGAGCACTAGCCTAGTCGAATCAAATTGCTGCTATCTCCAAGTGCCTTAAACTCTGACCCTTCATACCAACCCTTCATACCACACAGGCCCGCTTTGCCTTCTAAGCCCATTATAAGCAGCACCGGTAAGCCACGCCTTGCTAGTGATAGGTGATAGGTGATAGGTGATCAGCACGAAATAAAATCCATTCTCAAGCAGGGCCTGCTGTTTGCAGAATATCGAGCGTTAGTTGATTGCTTTTAAACAGCTGACTCAACACACTAATACGCAATGGTATTTTTATTGAAAATTAAGCGCTCGCACGAGTAGCCTTTAAGCTGAGTTATTATTTAGCAGCAACGATGGAAAAAAACTATTACATCGGATACCTTTTCCTACAACTTTACACCTACGAAAAGGGTTTAAACTTATGCGGATCAATACAAACGCCGATTCTAATCGTAGTCTTCTCCTATTCAGCTGTATATTCCTGTTGCAGGCCTGCCAAGGAAATTCCCTATCCCCACGTATTTCTTCAGAACTATCCACATCCATCAAGGGAGAAAATACGGTTCGCCTTGCTGCCGAATATGGCGCCCAAATAAGAACGATCCAATCCAATGGAATCAAACTGCGTATAGCTGAAGCTGGCGAAGGCCCTTTAGTAATTTTAGTGCACGGCTGGCCCGAATCCTGGTTCTCATGGCGCTATCAAATTCAAGCTTTAGCGCAGGCTGGCTACCATGCTGTCGCTCCTGACATGAGGGGTTATGGTGGCTCAACGATTCCCGATGCGATCGAAGACTACAATATTCTTGAGTTAGCTGCAGATGTTGCCGGGATTGTTGACGCCCTGAACGAGGAGTCAGCCACGTTGGTCGGACACGATTGGGGGGCTCCCATTGTATGGCAAACGGCGCTGCTGTATCCCGACATAATCGATGCAGTAGTCGGCATGAGCGTACCTTACCGAGGCCGGTCACAGAGTCGACCCAGCCGAGAACTTCGTCAAGCTCCCGAAGATGATTTTTTCTATACTGCTTATTTTCAGGAGCCAGGCGTAGCGGAATCTGAATTCGACGCCGCGCCGCGGTCCTTCATAGCCCGCTTGTTTACTTCACGCTCACCTGGAACACCGACCTTGCCACCGAGAGTGACAGACCCCAGGGCCAGCGCCGGGGGCTGGCTCGCCAGATTAGGTGAACCGGAACGATTGCCTGACTGGTTATCTGAGTCAGAGTTAGATTATTACGCCAACGAATTTAGCCGAGCCGGTTTCTCAGGTGGCATTAACTATTATCGCAATAGCGCTCGTAATTGGGATCTCACTTCAAGCTTGGCAGGCGCGCGAATTCAACAACCTGCTTTATTCATTGCAGGTGAACTGGACATCGTTAACCGCGGGGCGACAGTGGCAGAGCTAAGAAAAGTGAATCAGCCCAATTTCGTCGATCTGCACGACGTGATTCTAATTCCAGGTGTGGGACATAGAAATCAACAGCAGGCCCCGCTGGAAACCAACACCTTGCTGCTAGATTTTCTACACTCGCTTAGATAGCTATTTCTTGGAATAGACAGGAGTTGCCCTGTTCTCAAGGTCTACTGATGGTAGACCTTGATGGCATAAGTTAGACAATTTTGGTCCAGAAGCTAAATCGGTACAGATGTCCCGCAGTCCAGATTAGGGCCTATCCAGTTCCACTGTGTGATAAGGCTGCAGAGTGTCGATAGCATCCAGAGGCTGGCTATTTACATCCCATTTGAATAACTTGACCACAATTTTATCCTGCTCAAAATCTACAATTGTGAATCCATGCTGTTCGAATGGGACGACTTGCTCTTCAAAATTCAGATACTGCGAAGGAGCCGCCCGCACACCACGTACCACCGACGGAAACCCTCGGATTGACGTGCCCACCGGGCCACAGAGAATATTGGTAATAGGATTGTCGCTAAAGTCCAGATTACCCGCCCCATGCATGATGCCCACTCCGGTGGCATGAAGATCACCTGCTATTACTAGCGGGTTTCTGTGCTTCATGTTAGCTAGCGATTGCATGATGCGATCATGTTGATTTAACCATCCCTGCTGCCAATGGGGCTTCGGAATTTGCGTGGTTAGCTCACCCGTTTCCGGATGCAGCATATCAGGATACCACTCGCCCCACTTGCCCGCGGTCCAACCTGGGGGATTAGATGGCACATGCACCAAGTGACGAGTATCTGTGGATGCCGTGCGATGCACTAACCAATCCTCTACATTGCTATCGAGAAATCCGCCATTAAGTTCACCAACACTTAGCGTGCGACGCACATCATAAAGCAACACTTCCAGCAACTGACCATAACGCAACGTACCGAAGCTTTCCGACAAATCACCGCGCGCGCTGTTGCTGGAATAGGGCAGACCCGATGACCGAGTCGCATCGGGAAGGAATTCCGGGTAATACAATTGTTGAGTGGTGCGAGCCAACTGCAGTTGAAACCAAGGAACCGGATAAGTCAGTGGAGAATCATTTTCCCAGTGGTCATGATCATCTTGAAGAAAGTAAACCGGCGTAGATCGAAAGTCAGTTCCGTACAAAGGTACAATCTGAGGACCCGCCGCTAGCTTCATCGCTTCTTCGTTACTACCGCCCATTACGCGCGAGGCGAAATCAAAATTCGATGCACGACCGGCCGCACTCAACTCCCCAGCTTGTTCACCTTGCCAGGTGTGTAAATCCCAATAGATATGATCACCGTTGGCAATAGCAGCCTGTGGAGAAAAAGATAAACCTCTTTTTAGTAAACGCCTACGAATGGCAATCGGCAAATTACCGCGCCGGTCTCCAATATCGAAGTATTCCCCCTCGGGGCCACCGGCGCAGGTGTAGAATAAAACGCGAACCCGTTCTGGGTTCTGCTCCGGCGCAGGAAAGGTCGACAAAGGCCAGGGCTCGCACAGCTGGTTGCCACGACTATCCTGGAGAGAAAGTTGGTACTCGGTATCGGCCTGTAATTCCTTCACCTGAAACTGCCAGAATTCGCCGCTTGTATCATTCTGATAGCCGTTCACCACACGGCTAGTTGCTCCGTTTCGTATCTGCAACTGCGGCATGTCAGCAATAGGTCTGATGAATGAGGCTTTAATTAGAAACTGTGACTCATTGACCGCAGGTAGCAAATGTCGCACCTGCCCCGAGTCCCAGTCATCACTAACTGGATTCAACGCCTGCTGTGCCGCAAGCTGTTGCCAAGGCCAGGTAGACATCCAAGCACCGGCCATCCCGCTGGCGCTGCCACGCAAAAAATCACGCCGCTTTATGTTGGGCAAAT
>CAVOCG010000211.1:0-4238 GCA_963694095.1 Gammaproteobacteria bacterium | reverse complement strand
TTCCCCATCCCAGGGCGTATACCAGGGGCTTCGTACTAAAGCCCCTGGTTGAGATCCAACCGAATTTGCGCCTGCCAGGCCAATCTCTTACAGTTTGTGAGCTGGAAATGCGCCTCGCTGAGCAGGGATTAATTAGCCTGTTAGAAACCTAGGCTATTGAATAATATTGAAATAATAGCAAGCTGTGGTCGCTGAAGGGGGGGGTATGGGTACAAAGGGCTTTTGGGGTTCAAAAAATGATACAAATCCCTCCTATTTGACTGGCTATAATGGTATGCTGTGAGAGTTGTTTGATGAGTGTAATCAGAGAAAGAAAATGAGGCAAGATTTACCGACACTGATACGAGTTCTGCTTGTTGGCGCATTGCTGCCAACCTCTGGCGTGTTTGCCCAGGATTTTTCTCTCAGCTCACAACTCGATCAATCCAGCGCAAACTTCAAAACTGCGCCTGCTTCTCTGCTAAATGAGAATAACTCTGTGCTGAACATTCAGAGGAATGTGGAGGCGAAAGACTTTCAGGGTGCACTGGTAAATGACGCGCTCAATTACAATATCGGCTTGCAGTTAACGCCGTTGAAGGGACTGAATGTTCGGGCAGATGCCTGGCGTTTCAAAGTCAACGAAGCACCAGTAAATAGTCTTGTTGGGAACCAATCTGGCTGGACATCGGGCTCACCAAAGTTATATATCGAAGACTCAGTTGTTAATGAGTTTAATATCGATGACCCTTTGCTTGGTTCAAATAGAGAGTCAAATGGCTTCGACCTTGGCGTATCGTATGTTTGGGATAGCAACAGGTTTGGTCAGTTCACATTAAGCACAAAAAGCACCTATGTGCAGAATTTTGAGAGTAACGGCAGTCTACTGGACCTGGTTTCTCCGGATATAAACATCGGAATTGACAGAATAGTAAGTTCGAAATTACAGAACAGCCTTATGTTGAACTGGCAAGTTGGCAATCACAGCGCAAGTGCCATCACAAATTATTTTGACTCATTCAAAGATCTAAGCGAAATCGACATAGCCGAGATAAATGATTTGGTAGACAACATAACCACCGTCGATCTGCAGTATGGCTATAGCGTTGAGACAGGATCCAACGATCGCGCAATTATTTCATTTGGCATCAAAAATATTTTTGATGAAAAAACCAATCAGCTTATTAATACCAATACTCAAATCCTTGACCAAAATGGCCGGGTAGCCTACGGGTCAATTAAGTACCAATTTTAATTCAAGCGATAACCACTCTCCCGCTAACTCCGAATAGAAAATCCGACAGTGCGCTGTCGAGGTTAACTTATAATCCTGCACAGATTACTTTCCGTGTTTCAGCCAACACTAAGAAAATTCCTTAGTCTGTAAGTGGGGTGCGGGCAATAACTCAAACATCTGTGGTTTTTATGCCGGCGCTTTGCAACAGCTTTGCCACACTCGACACAATTGTTGTTGTGGTAACAATATCACCGATGGTAGTAGCTGATTTCACTACTTGAAAATTTGCCTCAAGACTTACCGAAAATGAGTTTCTCAGGTTCTTGTATCGTGCAACCTTACTCAATTCAGACTGTGGTGCTGTATCAAGAGCCTTGATGACATAATTAAAGGAAACAGGCACTCTGCATTCGTCTGAAATTATTTTGGCAATCTCAGCCGCCTGATTAAAGGCGCGTTTTTATAGTCTATTTTTGTGAAGCGGCATCGGAATTCAAATATCCGGTATTTCGCTCATGGAATAATGGAGCTGAAACTCTTTCGCCAATAGCAGCGAAAGTACTCTACCTACTGCAAAGCCCTCATCAAACTTATATAATCTTAGTAGATTGCTGATAGGTGACTGGTAACGGAACAGTGCTTTGCAATGTCTAAAAGGAGGGGAATTCTAAGGCATTTAGCGCAGCTTGAGTTTTTCAGTTTTGAGCTTCCACTTCGTTGAAGCACTTTATACAATAGTTATCTATTTTCGGTAATTCATTCCTGCAATTCTCACAAAGGGAAAAATTATGTCGCAATGAACTTTTACATAACACACAATTACAATGCAAAAGGGATTCTATAAATTTACGCATAGGTTTATTGGAACTAGTTAGTGGTGTCAGTGTGCTGACCCTAAATCGTGCTTCATAAGGGTGCGATACTGCCGCTCAGTTGATACTCTCACTATGCTCAGGAATTCAGTTTAGCTTCACCTGAGCGACCTGTATACTTGGTACGCTTGGTTTTCATCGCTATAAACATTTAGGAATAAACCATGATTAGAGTTGCAATTGCCGGTGCCGCAGGCCGAATGGGCAGAACCCTGATCGAAGCTGTAAATCACAGTGGTGAAAATCTGGCGGTTACTGCAGGTTCCGTACTTGAAGACGATCCCGCGCTGGGCATTGATATTGGTGTACTGTCTGGTGGAATTAATGTGGGAATAGCGACGGTAGCGAATCTGGATCAAGTAGTAGAGCAGTTTGATGTGCTTATTGACTTCACTGCCCCAGAGGCCAGTTTGCGCCACTTGGCTCTTTGTCAGAGTTATGGCAAAGCCGTAGTGCTCGGTACAACCGGGTTTAGCCTTCAACAGCAGCAGCAAATTGCTAGAGCGGCTGAAAATATTCCCGTTGTTTTTGCGCCTAATATGAGTGTCGGCGTTAATCTGTGTCTGAAGTTACTGGAGCAGGCAGCGGCAACACTTGGCGATGACGTGGATATTGAAATTATGGAAGCTCACCACCGGCACAAGAGGGATGCGCCATCGGGCACGGCGCTGAAAATGGGTGAGGTAATTGCCAATGAGCTTGGGCGCAAGCTCGACGAAGTGGCAGTATACGGTCGCGAAGGCGCTGGAGAAGAGCGTGATCGCAAGACGATTGGTTTCGCGACGGTAAGAGCAGGAGATATCGTGGGAGATCACACGGTAGTATTTGCAGGCCTCGGAGAGCGAGTTGAAATTACTCACAAAGCCAGCAGCAGAATGACTTTTGCCAGCGGCGCTGTGAGGGCCGCGGTTTGGTTGCATGATAAAAAAGCCGGGTTGTATTCCATGTCAGACGTTTTATCTCTGTAAATAGTTGAGGTTGGCATAGACAAGAGAAGCCATCTTTTAATAAAATGTCCAATCAGTATGGTAACACTGAGATTCTGATGAAATTGAAAAAGGCGGAGTGGGCGATTTGCTTCATTCCGCTTTTTTATGCGCGCACTATTTAGTGATTTAGGAGAGTGAATATTGGCAGGATCAGCTGTACTAGCATTGGAAGACGGCAGTATTTTTCGCGGTATTGCCGTTGGAGCGGAAGGAAGCTCTAGTGGGGAAGTGGTATTCAATACCTCGATGACGGGCTATCAGGAAATTCTTACGGATCCATCCTATGCTAGGCAAATTGTCACTCTGACATATCCTCATATAGGCAATACCGGGGCTAATACTGAAGATAACGAATCGACGCAGGTTTGGGCTTCAGGGTTGGTTATTCGGGATCTTCCCCTGCTCGCCAGTAACTGGCGTATGCAACAAACACTTGCTGAATTTTTAATCGAGCGCAATGTAGTTGCCATTGCCGAGATCGATACCCGCCACATCACACGGTTATTACGCGATAAGGGGCCGATGAATGGCTGTCTGCTATCAGGGGAAGAGCTCGCCAAAGGAGGCGAAGCGCTGGCACTAGCCGAGGCTGGAAAATTTCCAGGCTTGAAGGGTATGGATTTGGCGCAGGAAGTTAGTGCCCAAAGCAGCTATCAATGGGACGAAAGCGTATGGTCATTGTATTCAGGATATAAGACAGAATCACGGGGCCAATTTAAGGTCGTAGCTTACGACTTTGGTGTGAAGAGAAATATTTTGCGAATGCTTGTTGAACGTGGTTGCGACGTCACCGTATTGCCGGCAAAGACGCCAGCAGCACAAGTGCTTGCAATGAACCCAGATGGCATATTCCTGTCCAATGGGCCCGGCGACCCGGAACCCTGTGATTATGCAATCACAGCAATAAGCGAATTTCTGCAAGCGGGTATTCCACTGTTTGGTATTTGTCTCGGTTATCAGTTGTTAGCTCTTGCCTGTGGTGCCAGGACTGTGAAAATGCGTTTAGGGCACCACGGCGCAAACCACCCGGTACAAAGCATTGCAGATGGAACAGTGTGGATTACCAGCCAGAATCATGGGTTTGCAGTTGACGGTGACAGCCTGCCTGACAATCTGCGGGCTACCCATAAGTCATTGTTCGATGGCTCGTTGCAAGGCATT
>CAVOCG010000210.1:0-4285 GCA_963694095.1 Gammaproteobacteria bacterium | reverse complement strand
ACCACTTCGTTTGAGGTTTTCAGGTGATCCATCCAATAGGACTCTGAACCTCCATGCTCTATCCAGGATGCACCATCGTTATCAACAATCCAAATTCGAATTCGGCTAGACTCGCCATCTTCTTCGGCCCTCTCCAAAGTCACTACTTCTCCCCCGAGCTCAGAAGCGACAATAGGAATTCCAATGAGCAGGACTGGTATTCCAACTAATAGCCCTAAAAACCAATAAACGTATTTCATAGTTCCTGCTTTTTCATGTGTGTATTGAGATGCAGATAGAATTTATTGAAGACAGAACAGCTTCAAACGCGTCCATATCCAAAAAATCAACCTGTCCCCGCCGATTTGAATGCAAGATATTTGCAGGATATTATGGAATTGAAATGAATTAGGACTAGATTTAACGCTCTAACTCATTGATTTAATTGGTCGGGGCGGCCGGATTTGAACCGACGACCACTACACCCCCAGTGTAGTGCGCTACCAGACTGCGCTACGCCCCGATATAGCTCGTTCAGAGAACTTAATACGAATGTGCTTTTTGAAGTTTTTTTTGCAATCCCGCTACAACTTGGCGATAATTTTCTCTAAATCTCGCACCAGCCAATTTAGCTCGGAATTATTAATGGCAGACGCCGCCCCAGGCCCCTCACTCATTTTTTGCCTGGCCCCACCTATCGTGTAACCCTGCTCATAAAGTAAGCTCTTGATTTTACGAATTAAAATGACATCCTGACGTTGATAGTAACGGCGATTTCCGCGGCGTTTCACTGGCTTTAATTGAGGAAATTCGGCTTCCCAGTAGCGTAATACATGGGGTTTTACTGCACAGAGCCCACCAACCTCACCGATAGTGAAATACCGCTTGCTTGGAATGGGAGGTAATTCGACGCTAGTCTTCCGTTCCACCATATCCCTCTACTTTTACCTTCAACTTCTGACCTGGTCTGAATGTGACTACGCGGCGGGCTTTAATTGGGATTTCTTCCCCGGTTTTTGGATTACGCCCGGGTCTTTGCTTCTTATCGCGGAGATCGAAATTACCGTACCCGCTCAGTTTTACCTGCTCATTGCGTTCGAGAGATAAACGGACTTCTTCAAAAAATTGTTCTACGACTTCTTTCGCTTCACGCTTGTTTAACCCTAGCTCTTCAAACAACCGTTCTGCCATATCGGCCTTGGTTAGTGCGCCATCACCATCCGCCATATCAAGAACCCCAACTAATTCCGTAAATTTGCATTAAATTTATCTTCTAGTTCTTTGACACAATTACTAATTATCGAACCTATGTCATCGTCGCTAAGAGTGCGGGAAGGATGCTGCCACGTCAACCCCAAAGCGATACTTTTTTTGCCTTTTTTAACTGCATCTCCTTGATAAACATCAAATATTCGTAAGTTAGTCAGGTATTCTCCCGCATTATCCCTGACATTGTTTATTACGGCTGCCGCGGAAACCTCATCATCTATGACTATTGCTAAATCTCGGCTAACTTCTGGGAATTTGGATAGTGCGCTGGCTACCGGTAAATCTCGAGTTCTGATCGCATCAAGGTCCAGCTCAAATAGGTAGGTTTCGCTGTTAATGCCCAAGTTACGCTGTATTGTAGGATGAAGGCTCCCAATATGACCAATCAATTGGCCATTCTGCTCAACCGCTGCACATTGCCCGGTGTGAAAACAGCCATGACTCACTGCGCTGAAACTGTAAGCTGAGTTACCCCTACTTAGGGACAGCAGAGATTCGATATGACCTTTTACATCATAAAAATCACTTAACTCTTTGTTATTATTCCAATTAACAGGGGATCTTAATCCGTAAATTAACCCTGCTATCTTTGCCTTTTGCTCAATTTCTCCGTCGCGCCGAGTGAACACCAGACCTGATTCGAACAAGCGCATTCGCTCTTGCTGACGGTTCTCATTGTATTTCAAGGTGCTTAGTAAGCCGGGTAAAATGCTGCTACGCATTACGGACATATCTGCTGAAATGGGGTTTTGCAAGGGAATTAAATCATCACCCGGACAAACTAACTCAGCCATGGCCGGGTCAATAAAACTGTAGGTTACCACCTCCTGATATCCCAGAGTCACCAAGTACTCACGGATTCGACCAATACTGGTTTCCGCCTCGGGCCTGGATTTGAGGCGTTGACTCGCCATGCCAGCGGTTTTCGGTAGATTATTGTAACCAACTATTCTCGCCAGCTCTTCAATTAAGTCGGCTTCCAAGCTAACATCGAAGCGAAATGAGGGCACCTCTACTGTTAAAGAGTCCGGGTTCTCAGCAAGGAGTTTAAACCCAAGCCTTGTAAGTATGTCTCTGACCTCTCGCTGCTCTATTTGCATGCCTAATAGCCGGCTTATGGAGCGGTATTTGAGGTTGATAGTCAACGCAGCGGGCAAGTTTCCAATCGCTTCAGTGATCGGGCCAGACTCGCCGCCCGCAATTTCGAGCAGCAATTGCGTACCGCGCTCCATAGCGCGCTGTTGCAATTCATAATCCACGCCGCGCTCATAACGATGTGAGGCGTCAGTATGCATGCCGTAACTACGGGCCTTTCCGGCAATAGCTAACGGCGCAAAGAAGGCGCATTCGAGAAACACATCCTCTGTCTTGTCAGTTACCGCAGTATCCAGACCTCCTATAACTCCCGCCATAGCCACAACTTTATTTTTGTCAGCTATTACTAAGGTATCAGGTGTCAGGCCTACTTCTTTGCCATCAAGTAATGTCAGTTTCTCATTTTTATCAGCGAGCCTAACCTCTATGTTTCCTTCAAGCTTGGACAGATCAAAGGCATGCATGGGCTGGCCTAACTCCATCAAAACAAAATTGGTTACATCAACCACTGGATCTATACTGCGCAAACCAGAGCGGCGTAGCTTTTCCTGCATCCACAATGGCGATTCAGCATTCGGGTTAATATGACGAATTACCCTGCCAAGGTAACGTGGGCATTCATCTTTTGCGATAATATTTACAGAAAATTCATCGGTAAGCGTCGACACCACGGCATCGACTTCAGGTACGACTACTTTCTTCCTAGCCAGTACTCCTACCTCTCGTGCCAGCCCAATCATGCCTAAGCAATCTCCCCGGTTAGGCGTCAAGTCTAATTCAATACTTGTATCATCTAGATTCAGATACGACCTAACATTCTCACCAACCGGCGCATCATCGGGTAGTTCCAGCAAACCGTCAGAGATTTCTGTCAAACCAAGCTCATCGGCAGAGCACAGCATCCCATTGGACTCTATACCACGCAGCTTTACCTTCTTAATCTTAAAAGGTTTTTCATCATCCCTATGAATTTCAGCACCAAGTGTTGCAAATGGCACCTTTAACCCAACACGCACATTAGGGGCGCCGCAGACGACTTGGAAATATTCGGCCCCATCGCTGACCTTGCATAGGCTCAGCTTATCCCCGTCGGGATGCGGCTTTATGGATTCAACCAAGCCAACTACAATACCGGAGAAATTATGCGCAACAGCATTCGACCCATCAACCTCGAGACCAGCCATGGTGAGCTCATCTATCAGTTGTTGAGTTTCAAGTTTAGGGTTTACCCATTCTCGAAGCCATTGTTCACTAAAAATCATAGTCCAAACCTGATAGTTACTGCGTCAAAAGATCAAACGCAAGCCACTACTAATTCTTTAATTAAACAACCGCAAGAAACGCAAATCGTTTTCGAAATAAGTTCTTAAGTCACCTACCCCGTACCGCAACATTGCCAAACGCTCAACACCCATACCAAAAGCGAAGCCATTGTATTTCGATGAATCTATGTTAGACATTTCCAGTACGTGAGGATGCACCATGCCGCACCCCATTACTTCCAACCAACCGGTATGACTGCAAATGCGACAGCCATTGCCACCACAACTTACACAGCCCATATCTACTTCCGCGGACGGTTCAGTAAATGGAAAATAAGAGGGACGAAAACGAACTTCCATGTCTTCTTCGAAGTAAGCACGCAAGAAATCAACCACCGTGCCTTTTAAATCAGCAAAACTGACATTCTCGTCGATAAAAAGACCTTCTACCTGATGAAACATGGGTGTATGGGTAAGATCAGAATCACAGCGATACACCCTGCCAGGGCAGATCATTTTAAATGGTGGTTTTCCATTTTCCATGACATGAATTTGCACAGGCGAAGTGTGGGTTCTCAAAACAGTGCCAGGACTAACATAAAACGTGTCATGCATGGCACGAGCCGGATGATGGCTGGGAATATTAAGGGCTTCAAAATTGTGGTAATCGTCCTCGATCT
>CAVOCG010000209.1:0-4294 GCA_963694095.1 Gammaproteobacteria bacterium | reverse complement strand
GCCGGGTGCTGAGGCCCAATATTCAGGGTCATGTCCCCTGTATTGAGCTCAACATTTACTCGGGCATCTGCGGCCTGCGATGAGATGTACGCAAGTTGATCACGATCAGAAGTTGTTGTCATTCTCCGCCTCCAGCGGCTTCGAATGCTGCCATTACTTGCGCTTCTAGTTCCGCTTCTAAGTGCTCTGGTATGTCCTCTATGTCAACTACACCTGGCCATGGTTTGACGTGACGCGCCAACAGAGGGAAGTCCTTTCGAAGGGGATGCCCTTCGAACTCTCCAGGGAGGTACAACGGATGCAAATTTGGATGTCCCCTAAAACCTATTCCAAACATCTCATGTATCTCACGCTCATGCCAGTCTGCTCCAGCATAAATATCGCGCAGCGTATCTATCGAGTTATCTTCCCCGACGTCAGTCTTAAGGTGAAAAGCTGTGTGTTCAGTCGGAGACTGCAATTGGACAATAACCTGAAACCGTGTGTCTCCGCCGGCATAGCCTGTTGAGGTCGATTGAACCACTGGCTCACTATCTTCTTCCTCTAACTCACCATCAAATTCAGTGTTTTCGTAACGCCCTTCAGGAGCTATTTCCCAGTCAATCGCCGACAGGAATCCAAAATAAGTGTAACCAAGACTTTTTGCAGTTTGAGCTACATCCTGCCAACGATCTGCTCTTACACGCAGCCATAGATCCTCGTGTGGGCGCAAATACGATTCAACAAGTGCGTCACCTAGGGCCTCCGAAAGACTCGTTAACATAGCCTCGCGAACGTCATCAGGTAGTAATGGGGTTTCTTCAACTGATTCACTTGCCATCGTTGACTAACCCTCCACAACGATTGGCTCGCCACGCCACTTTGTAACTATGTCTTCGTTTTGTATCCGTTCCTGAAGCAGAACGATTCCTTCAAGCAAAGCTTCCGGCCTCGGTGGGCACCCTGGAACATACACATCTACAGGGATAATCTGGTCAACACCTTTTGTAACCGAATAACTATCCCAATATGGGCCCCCACAATTTGCGCACGACCCCATAGAAATAACATATTTAGGCTCAGGCATCTGCTCGTACAGTCGTAAAATCACTGGCGCCATCTTGTCGGTGACAGTTCCAGAAACAACAACAAGATCTGCTTGGCGAGGGCTAGCTGGAAAGGGAATCACACCAAGCCGCATAACGTCATATCTAGGAGAACCGAACGCTGCGCCCATTTCAATAGCACAGCATGCTAAACCCCACTGATAAACCCAAAGAGAACGAGAGCGGCCAAAATTAAGAAGCCAGCTCAGCGGTTTTGGTATTTTGCCCTTATCGACCAGTCCCATTATGGCTATCTCCTCAGACCCATCGTAATACACCCTTGCGCCAAGCATAAAAAAGGCCGAGGACAAGAATGAATATGAAAATGGCCATTTCAACGAGACCAAATAGCCCATAAACTTCGAGTCGGGTAGCCCACGGAAATATGAACACTGCTTCTACATCGAATAAAACAAATAAAACCGCAAACACGTAATAGCGAATCTGGCTCTGGGCCCATTCACCACCTACCGGATCGACGCCACTCTCATAAGCAATAAGCTTCTGTCTAGTAGGCCTCTGAGGTCGTAAAATTCGCGCGATGGTAAGCATGCCGCCCGCCATTGCGACAGCCGCCATCCCGAAGATGGCTACCGTTAAATAACTCCGAAGGAAATCCGACACAATAAGGGAGGCTAGCCAAGAGTTCTGGGAACGTTCAAAACCCAGCGCGGCGCCTCGTTCCGCGGGTTTCGAACCTCTAGAAACGTATCGTGGAAGTTGCAGTCATACTGTCTTTTCTCAATAAAAAATGTTTCTCTTTTGAGAAATACCTTAAAATTCATAGAATTAGTCATCCTGCAATCAATACCGGTACTGCGTCTTGGCTAAAATCAATCAAAAATTGAGGGATAATACCAACTACTAACGTGAAAACTAAAATCCCTCCAAGCACGACTCCGCTTGTCCAATGAATAGCGATATCCGGACCTTCCGAATTGTCCTCAGTTACATACATAGTCATAACAATCTTTAAATACATATATGCGCTAATCACTGCTGTAAGCATCGCTATAGAGGCCAAAACATAATTTTCAACATCTACAGCAGAGGTAATCACCTGAAATTTACCCACGAAACCAGAAGTAAGGGGCACACCCGCTTGCGCTAGAAGGAAAACAGTGAAAGTTAATGCCAATACCGGCCTGCTCCTGCCGATACCTGAATATCGATCTAAGGAATGACCATCTTTCCACCCCATCAAACTCACAACACCAAAACTTCCGATTACTACGAAAGAGTATGTAAAGAGATAAAAAAGCGCAGCCGAAGTTCCACTAGCATTTGCTGACTGGATTGCCACAAGCACATAACCCGCATGGCTAACTGACGAAAAAGCAAGCATTCTTTTAACATCAGTCTGCAAAATAGCCATTACTGCACCAACTACTAAAGTTAGTATCGCTAATGCGGAAATAATTGGTGACCAATCGAGTTTATAACTTGGTAGCGCAGCGAAAAATACTCGTAACAATGCGGCAAATCCAGCAGCTTTTGCAATCGATGCCATATACCCAGTAACAGGGCTAGGAGCTCCTTGGTATACATCAGGCGCCCAAAAGTGAAATGGGGCCGCAGCAACTTTAAAAGCTAACCCTATTAACAGAAGACCTATACCAGCTAATAATATGTGCTCATCTTTGAAAGCGACTTCGTCTAAATAATCTCTTATTTGTACTAAATTAGTTGACCCGGTAGCGCCATAAACAAGTGCAATTCCATACAAAAAGAAGGCTGAGCTAAAAGCCCCTAATACAAAGTATTTCATTGCTGCTTCGCGTGCCTCAGCGCGCCGGGTATGAATAGCAATCATGACGTAAAGACCAATTGATAAGGCCTCAAGTCCAATAAACATCACTATCAGATCATTAGCTGAGGCCATAACTATAGCCCCAGCGGCGGAGCACATCAGAAGGGCATGAAACTCAGCTGAATCAATTCCTTCTCGTTCTATGTAACTGTGCGATAGAAGTGCTGTTGTGACTACGCCAAGTGAAATCAATATCGTGAAAAAAATACTGAAGCCATCGACTCCAAATGCGCTGGCAAGACTTGATCGAGGCCCTAGTTCTTGAACATCTCCCCATAATCCAAGGGCGATCAAAAAGACCGTTGAACCTGCGAGCACAGAACATAAGGTGCTGAAAGCAGTAGCGAATTTCCTTCTTGAAATTGAAGTGATTAGAAGCAGCGATAGTGCGACACCCAGTAAGACCATTTGAGGTAGCAAGCCCCACCAGTCCACCGAAGGAGCTTCAAATATCGCTGCAGAAATAGTCTTCATTAGTGCCCCTCCTCTTTCTCAGTTTCATGGTGAACATCTATTATCACTGGGGTATTTGGTTCTGGACGTTCGTAATCTGAGTGCTGCTCAATGTGGCTAAGTAATCGATCAACCGCCGGTTCAATACGTTCTAACAGTGGCTTTGGGTAAATTCCTAAAAATATAATTCCTACTATGAATGGTGCAAGAACCAGACCTTCGCGAAGTTTCAAATCCGGTGTTTTTTCATCAGCGGATGTTGGTTCGCCATGAAACACACGTTGGTAAGCCCAAAGTAAATAAACGGCTGCCAGAATTACCCCAGTTGCCGCTATCACGGTCCACCAACGGCGTGTTTCAAACGAACCTATTAATATGAGAAATTCACCGACAAAACCATTAAGGCCCGGCACCCCGACAGAGGAAAGCATGATTACCGTGAAAAATCCTGCAAACACTGGCGCAGCTGTCTGGATTCCTTTCAATTCAGCAATTGCTCGGGTCTTTCGCCTCTCATACAGCATTCCAACCATAAGGAACAAGGCTCCAGTGGAAAGGCCATGATTGACCATTTGAAGAATCCCACCCTGGAGACTTTGAGTAGTGAACGCAAAAATTCCTAAAATAATAAACCCCATATGGGCTACCGATGAATATGCGACAAGCCGTTTTAGATCTTTTTGCATTGCAGCCACAACTGCACCATAAATTACTCCGAAAACCCCCAAGGTAACTAATGTTGGCGCCAACCAAACAGCTGCTTCCGGAAACAGATAAATCCCAAATCGAAGTAGGCCATATGCACCTAATTTGAGCATTACCGCAGCAAGAACTACTGAGCCAGCCGTTGGAGCTTGTGTGTGTGCGTCTGGAAGCCATGTGTGGAAAGGGGCTACTGGAACTTTGATCACGAATGCTAAAGCAAAAGCAGCAAAACATAGGCGGC
>CAVOCG010000208.1:0-4299 GCA_963694095.1 Gammaproteobacteria bacterium | reverse complement strand
ATGGAAACATTGGCCAATCGCCCGTCGGTGGTTGCGACACGTCCTTCCCTGGAGGATAATCTAGACAATTGCCGAAGATATCTACCAGAATCGTTACGCAACGAACAATCAAAACCTACAACTTATACCGGAGGGTAAGCGCGTCTCCTGGAAGCATATTTAACATATGAGCACCTTTCTTCGAACCAGGCGGTCCAAGGCGACTCAAATGATGAGCTTGACGACACGAATTTTATAACGGGTGCAGTAGATTCAGTCGGGATTGATCTTACACTTGTGCTTCGATTGTGTTATGGGCTTGAAAATGTGATTGTAGTTGGGCGCGGCACTAGCTGGTGATCGTTATTTGCTGGAATCTCAGCTGGTCTCAATTTCGTAAATCATTCAATGTCCCAGCCAGAGATACCCTGACAGATGCTGTGACGGTCCTTCGAGTGCTGGCCCGTACGCATGGCTCGACGATTACGATAAGTTGCAATGTCAGTTGAAAGCTTCGACTATGTGATCATCGGTGCGGGCTCGGCCGGTTGTGTATTGGCGAATCGTTTGAGCGCTAACGGTCGTTATCAGGTATTGCTGTTGGAGGCCGGCCCTCGTGACCGCTATCCGTGGATTCATATCCCGATCGGTTACGCCAAGACCATGTTTCATCCGCGTTACAACTGGCGCTACTACACTGAGCCAGATCCCGGCATGCATCACCGGCAGATATACTGGCCGCGCGGTAAGGTGCTTGGCGGTTCCAGCTCCATCAACGGCCTTATTTTCATTCGCGGTCAACGCCAGGACTACGATAATTGGGCAGCTATGGGCAACATCGGTTGGAGTTGGAGTGACGTTTTGCCCTACTTCGTTTCTCTGGAAAACAATGAACGAGGTGCCAGCGAGTGGCACGGCGATACAGGCCCCCAAGCGGTATCGGACATTGGCAAAATAAACCCGCTTGCAAAAGCGTTCATTGAGGCCTGCACCGAGGCCGGTTATTCGCGCAACTGCGATTTCAATGGTGAGAGTCAGGATGGAGCCGGCTATTACCAGTTAATTACCCACAAAGGGTTGCGCTGCAGCAGTGCGAAAGCCTATCTGAAACCTGTCCGCCGGCGCTCAAATCTTACCGTGATCACCGAAGCGCTTGCTGAGCGCATTGAGTTCACCAATGGTCGAGCGAGTGCTGTGGAATTTCGGAAAGGGAACAATACCCGAAAGATCAGCGCCCGGCGCGAAATTGTCCTTGCTGCGGGGGCTGTGCAATCACCGCAACTGCTTCAGTTGTCGGGTATCGGCGATGCCAAGATGCTTGCAGAGTATGGGTTGCCGGTGGTCACCAACTGTCCTGGAGTAGGACAGAACCTTCAGGATCACTTGCAGACTCGGGTCATTCAATGCTGTACACAGCCGTTGACAATCAATGATGACCTCAAGAGCATTTGGCGGCAGATCAGTATGGGATTACATTATGCCTTAAACCGCAGTGGGCCCATGGCAGCTGGCATCAATCAGGCTGGTGCGTTTCTGAAAACCTCAAAGACCGTGCCAACCCCTGACATCCAGTTTCATTTTTCGGCCCAGTCATCCGATTTTCCGGGGTCATCGCTTCATGACTTCTCGGGATTTACGTCATCTGTTTGTCAATTGCGACCAGAGAGTCGGGGTCAGGTGACTATCCGTTCGACTGACCCGAGTGATCCTCCAGCGATTCACCCAAACTATCTGATGGCTAACCTTGACCAACGTACCGTTATTCGAGGACTTAATATCGCAAGGCAAATTGCAGCACAGCCAGCGCTTGCCCGGTACATCATTAGCGAGTACCTCCCTGGCAAGGGTGTCCAAAGCGATGACGAGCTACTCGATTTTGCCCGTCGAACTAGTGTCACCATCTTTCATCCTGTAGGCACTTGCAAGATGGGTAATGACGCAGAGTCAGTTGTGGATAGTTACCTACGAGTCCATGGTGTAGAAGGGCTGCGTGTGGTTGATTGTTCCATCATGCCAACTTTGGTATCTGGCAACACCCATGCTGCAGCAGTGATGATTGCAGAAAAGGGGTCGGATATGATTTTGGCTGATGCCAACCGGTAATAGCCACTATTTTTTTCAATGGCTTACCACGCTCCTCATTTTGGGGCGGGTCAGCGTGACCAAAATGTGGCTGGCCATCGTATTGATGAGGTTCAAACCGGGTTCTGCCGAACCGGCACCCTTTTTGCCTGTGAGCGATTCGACCTTGTGCCTGACATATTGTGCCTGGCTAAAGGTATTGCCGGCGGAATGCCTATGGGCGCCGTGCTGTGCACTGACCGGGTTCAGGCCGGCATCGGTGTGCACGGTTCTACGTTTGGGGGTAACCCGCTAGCCTGCGCAGCCGCGCTAGCGGCTATCGACTTCATGCTGGACCACGACTTGGCTGCGAGTGCCAGAGAAAAAGGGAAGTATTTCTTTGATCGTTTTTCGGCCAAGTTACCTGCCCGGGTTCGGGAGGTGCGTCAGGTCGGACTAATGATCGGGATCGAACTGAAAGAAAAAGCCACCCCTTACTTGCAGGCCCTCCTCCAGCGCCGGGTCTTTGCCTTACCCGCCGGTCCCACAGTGATTCGACTGCTTCCACCGCTCGTTATCACTTCGGATCAGCTGGATACGGTGATTGACGCCCTGCATGCCGTGCTATCGGACTGAGATCCTGGATAAGGTTATAAGCTGTCCGGTTGCCTGACAGCGGACCCGATTCAGTGCCGTCACGATAACGGTAGTGTCGTGATTGGATTGAAGCCTTAGGGCGAAGATTGGAATCAACGGCTCAAGCCGCCTCGATTCGCGGTCCCAACTGTTGGCGCTTAAGAAGGGTTAGTTCATCGCGAGTCTGCGCAGCCAGTTCGAACTCAAGATCCCTCGCATAGGTGTACATCTGTTTTTCCAACTGGTCGATCCGTTTACCCAGTTCCCCAGGCGACATCGAAGAGATGCCGGATAGGTTTGCCAGATTTTGGCTCTTGCGGCCTTTTTTCTGCTTACCAGGCGAAGCAGAAACCCCGCCGGCCCCTTCGATAATCGCCTTAACCTCCTTGCGAATAGATTGAGGCTCGATGCCGTGACGCTGGTTATAAGCCTCTTGCTTTTCGCGCCGCCGATCAGTTTCGTCGATGGCTTTTTGCATCGATTTTGTGACTACATCTCCATATCTTCCTCTGGTACATACTTCTTACAGTACCTTCGGTAAGTAAGTGCCAGACCTTCATACACAAGTCTTGCATTAACGCTATAGCCATCGACAAAGCAATTAGCGATGAGCTTTCCATGACGGTCTTTGGTATCCCCTACGCACCTGACTCCTTTGGTGTAAGTCCAACCTCTTAAAGATTCAGTTGCCTCATAGCCACATTTCCATGTGACACCTGCCCGATGGCAATACCTGGTTTCAATGGGTCAAGGCCACCACCAGCGCGGAGCTTACCGAAGTGACACACGCCATCGCCCACCGGGTCGGGCGTTTTCTGGAGCAGCAGGGTCTACTGGAACGGGATGCCGAGAATAGCTACCTGACTTATGATGAGACCGACGACGATCCGATGACTCAGTTGCTCGGCTCTTCCATTACCTACCGCATCGCGGTCGGCCCACAGGCTGCATGCAGGCGTGGCCGCCAAGGCCTATCAGCGAAAAATTCTGGAACGATTGTGCCGTTACATCATTTAATTTAAATAAGAGTTAGCCCAAACCAAGCCAGGTATGGAATCCTCAATTGGAACATATTCACATCCTATCCATCCTTTGTAGCCCATTTGATCTAGTTTTTGAAAAATAACTGGGTAGTTTAACTCTCCTGTCCCAGGCTCATGCCTTCCAGGATTATCTGCCAATTGCATATGCCCTATCATATTAAGATTGTTAGAGATGGTATTAATAATATTTCCTTCCATAATCTGCATATGATAAATATCATATTGAAGTAATAAATTAGAATTGTTTACTTCTTTAATAATTTCTATCGCCTCTTTAGTGTTGTGGAGCCAATAACCTGGAATATCCAATGTATTGATTGGTTCGACCAATAATCTTATCCCAGCTTTCTTTGTCTCAGTAGAGGCATAACTAAGATTTTCTATTAATATTGACTTAGCTTGATTATCAGAAACATTACCTGGAGCTTTACCTACAAGGCAGGTTAAATTTTTAGGCTTTAATACACCCGCATACTCTAAAGCTAAAGCTACTCCCTCCTTAAATTCATTCTTTCTATTGGGGTCAACTGCTATTCCTCGATCACCACTTTCCCAATCTCCGGCAGGCAAATCAAAAAGT
>CAVOCG010000207.1:0-4301 GCA_963694095.1 Gammaproteobacteria bacterium | reverse complement strand
TGTTATCGTTTTCTGAAAAGCAAGAATACCGCCAAGTATTTGATGGGGAAGACCCAACCTGGAGTGATTGTTATACTGACAGAACGGAGCGACATCACTTTTTAATCGACCTCATTTATGTCATTGCAACAACACCTGAATTTCGGGTGCAAAGGTAGGAGGAAAATGATGGATAGAAGACATTTTTTACAGTCAGGACTTTCAGCTCTTGGTGCGTGCGCATCTCACTCGTCATTTTCCTTTGGATTAGATGTAAGTTCAAATTTCGTAAATGTGGCAAAGTCAGTTAGCGATTACAAAACTCTGGTCTGCATAAATCTTCAAGGTGGTGCTGATTCTGTTTCCCTTTTTGTGCCCACTAGTAATGCGGAATACAACCAGTACCAAAAAATCCGACAAAACTTAAGCTACGAGCAAAGTTCGATTAACCCATTGGTATCTAACGATGGAAATCTAGACGGACTTGGCTTGCCTAATTTCATTAGTTCTTTTAGTAGTTTGTTCAATGACAAAAAACTATCTATAGTTTCAAATGTTGGCCCTCTTAGAGAGCCGACTACACTATCAATGATTCAAACAAACAAAGCTGTACTCCCTCCCTTTATGAATTCGCACTCAGACCATGAAAAACTTTGGCAAACTGGCTTTGTCGATGTAAATGAGCGAACCGGATGGGGGGGGCGACTTATAGAAGCATTCAATAATGAAGGAACATTAATACCAAACAATATCTCTCTAAAGCAAAGTCGAAAATTTGTCAGAGGGAACAGTTTAGATCCATTTGTGGTTAATGCTGGTGAAATTCAAAATCTCACCCATTATGTCGATTGGGAAACAAATAGCGACAAACCGCTGCGCGACATGTTCAATAAATTGACTAGCAGAAATGATACTAGCCTTGATAAAAGCTATACAAAGGTGGTGAATTCAGCAATGAATAGTAATCAAGCTCTGAAAAGAGGGTTACAAACCGCATCCGAAACTGCAGTTTCTTATCCTTTGACAACAGGAAATGTAGTGGTAAATAGTGAAGCTGAAAGCTTCAATTCGCAGCTTAAACGTGCAGCAGAGTTAATTGAGATCGCCCCATTTCTTGGGCATCAACGGCAAGTTATTTTTATTCAACTTGGCATGTTTGATACGCATGATAACCAAGCAGCTATTTTCCCAGACCTGATGAAGCTCCTATCTGACGGCATGAAGTCTTTTCAAGCAGATCTTGAGGCTCGTGGTGTAGATGACCGAGTCGTTACCGCTACGCAGTCTGAATTTGGTCGCACTCTTACAATTAATTCTAATGGCACGGACCATGGTTGGGGTGGGCATCAATTTGTCATGGGCACACCCGTCCAAGGTGGCCAGGTTATCGGCAACCTGCCAGAGTTTGCAATAGGCTCTTCGGATACTTATCAATCTGCATTCATACCGCAATATTCAGTGGAACAATATGGTGCAAATTTAGCAAAGTGGTTCGGTATTTTAGATTCAGAAATGTTAGATATCTTTCCAACCTACAATCGCTTTGATAATATTGATTTCGGCCTTTTTGTTTAACATAGGCATACATGGCTTAGCTGACTTCAACTTTGATAATTAGCCCTGTTCCATCCTATGTGAACCAATTGCTTAGCCGTTTGTGTCGATGGCAAAACACCCCGATCTAGTACCAACTTAAAGTGCTGGCATTAACGTCTCCAAATGCGCCTCAATCTCTTCTGCAGTCTTTCTAGTAGCATCACCTGCAACGACCCCATTAATCAACGTATCGCCCTGTATACCGAACAGGTACCTAAGAGTAAGTAATCCATCCGTGAGTGCGTCTATTTGTCCATTTCCATCCACATCGGCCAGATCACCTAATGTTGCGATGCGAGATTCTATATCGGCAGCCGCAGTGTAAGTTGCATTCGAAGCTAACGTTCCTCCAGTAAGAGCATTACCATCTAACCCGAACATACCTCTAAGTAGAAGAAGACCATCTGTAAGGGCGTCATACTCACCGTTTCCATCCAAATCAATAGAGCCTGACGGTATCGTTCCCGCTAAGAACTCATCTAATGCTGAAACACCATCATTATCCTGATCACTTGTAGCATCAGAGGAATCACTTGGGTCAAGCCCATACTTGATTTCCCAGGCATCTGGCATGCCATCACCATCAGAGTCTTTGGAATAAAGACCATTTTCTGGATATGAATCAACATTATTACCTATCCCATCACCATCTGAATCATTGGTTGGGTCTGTAGGTGAGCTATCATTAAGATCAGCCACTCCATCGTTATCATCATCGGTATCAGCTGACATACCCTCATCAATACATGCCTGATCACAATCGTTGGGTGCTCCATCACTATCAGTATCAATTAAAGAACCAATTGAAATGAGAGGATGGGCATCATTAATGTCAGGTATAGAGTCGTTATCTCTGTCAGCTAACAACATATTTTTGCCATAATAGACTTCTAGCGCATCGCCCCTAGGGCATGTGAGAATTACATCTAAATTCCCATCGGCATCTAAATCGGGCGTATAGATACGATTACAGTTGTTTTCACCCATAAAGCTGCTAAATTTCTTGGTAGACAATGACCAACCAGGATTGAGGTTTCGGTGCAGCGCTATTCCGTTATCACCACCATCAGGTTTTAGCGTCGAAACGATGTCTAGCCTTGAGTCACCATCTAAATCCCTGAACTGAAAATTTTGATCATGAGTTCCGCCAGTATCTTCTGGCTGATACTGACTTAGAGTAAATTTTTCGGTTACCGAATCTCGAGAGTAAATTGATATAAGAAATCTCGAGTTCGTCACATGAAACTGATTATTTTCGAGTGTCACTAACTCAACTTCACCATCCCCCGATAAGTTTACCAATTCCGACTCCCAATAATGAGATGCATTCATATCTAAGATTCGATCATCATCTGCAAGTGGCGCTATCGTGTTTTCATCGAGCCGAAACCCAATGTTTACGTCTAATGGAGGAGAGGCTGTATCAAATTGCCCTCCCGTTTGATGATAAGCGGCATGGGCATAACGTTTGGAGACAAAAGGCGTATCATCAAAGTTAGGCTGTACTTCGATATTCATTAAAATATCCAAATCATTATCGTTATCAAGATCTACTAATGCTCCGTTGTAAACAGTGACATGCTCATATTCTGGGTAGGTAGCAACGTCAAACCCTTCAGGGTAACGAACTACACAGGTCTCATTGCAATCAATCAGCATTGGCTTTGGCCAGGAGTGACCAGCGCCATTCCCAAATAGGAAAAACTCAGGAATTTGATCACCGTCTATGTCGCCAAAAGTTGCGAATTCAGCAGTCATATCACCCAAATTTAGTCCGGTTTGATTGTCTACCTTTGATGTTTCTTTTATTAACCCTGTTTCGCTGCCTAAGTAGAGGTTGGTTGCACTTATTGATGGACTATCCGCTGCATACGTTTCATTTTTATGTCCGGCCCCTGAGACTAAAAGATCATCAGCACCATCATTATTGATATCAGCTACCACTGTATCGCGTGCACCCAAAGCATTATTATCTACCACAGTCACTTCTGGCACTTTACCTGCTTCAGATCCATAAACTGCTACAACACGTGTGGCAGCATTACAAAAATTTTCTACAGATTGTCCCCAGTAATTATTCTCATCAACCGTAAAGAGGAGATCCTGGTAACCATCGCCATTAAAATCACCGAATTCGTGACTTTCCATAAGTAACTGATACGGACATCCTTCAAGACGGTTATATGGCAAGCGCGACATGAGTTTAAACGGTGCTAAATCAAACAATGAGCGTGCAGTAAGTGCGTCTTCGTTCCACGGCTCCTCTAGGCCATCAACAAGATCATTGGGCTCTCTAAGCAACGATAAGTCTAACCCGTCTCTTGTAGCGAGCTCTAACGATGTAGCAAATTTTGACTTATCGATAGCAAAAATCTGTTCAAATGCCTCATCCCAACTTGAACTCAAACTGTACTGTTCATAAAATTCAATAAATACGGCCTTCATTCCATAGTCATGAACTAGCTGCATAATCCCAGAGATGCTGATATCTATATAATTAGCCTCTGACACATCTAAAGGTGCTTGATCTGTCACTCGTCCCGCAATCTCGCGTGAAATTCTGTTATGGAAATCGCCAAAGGGCTCTCCTAAAAACATACTCGCCACTAATGTTTTTGTTAGATATTCCTCTTGCCCGTCGGTCCACCATTTAGGGATAGGCTTAGTCGACCGCACTTGGCGACTCAAAAATTGTTTAAAAAAGGCGCGAAAAGCAAGTATTGATC
>CAVOCG010000206.1:0-4317 GCA_963694095.1 Gammaproteobacteria bacterium | reverse complement strand
CAAACGTCAAGTCTACTAGGATTGTTAATCAGGTTGCTTGCCCATCTATCAAGACTGAAGTTGGAATCAAGCAGTCCTCTTTAACTTTCCATAAACTCAAACTCCCAATTTCTGATATGTTGAGTGTTGTATTTTCGCAGTACAAACCTTTCTAATTCTGAAAGGGATTTTTGATTTCTGTCTTTTAATAGAATACTAGCGATGTCTGCATTCTCATAAATTACACGATTGGTGTCATACGATTGTATTTAAAATTGGGTATAACGAGACTAAGCCTCAAGTTGCTGGTTATTCTGCTGCAATTCAATAGCAAAAAATAGCACGCTACCAACTGCTCCAAATTTAGTTGCTGCAGAAACCCAATTTCAAAAATTTATAACCTATGACCTCCAATTCTACTCGATGTAACACAAACCCAAGGTTCAGCATTAGCAGCAACAGAAAAGCAGAGCAGGGTTATTGTTATTAGTAGTTTGTCATTATTCAGTCTTACGTTCATTTGGGAGTACTCTCTGATATTGCGCAAACAATTCCAGTGCCTGTTCCGGATAGTTGGTGTAAAGACGGTCGACTCCTAGCGCAATAAATTCTTCCATCTTCTCTGGGTCATTTACAGTCCACACGCCGAATTTTAGGCCTGCATTTTGCACCTTGGCAATGGCCTCTGGAGTTATCAGTCTCTGATTGTAGACTAGTGCCTCAAAACCGCGGTCGATTGCGATTTGCAAATCTTGGTCAGCATTCTCTACATTGACTCTATCCCAGAATACCGGAATCTCTGGTGCCAGCTTCTTGACCAGTGACATTTTTTTAAGATTGCCGTCATTAAATCCAACCCACTTCTCGGCGCCCATCTCTCTGATCAAAGCGATTGCGCTTGCTGTAGCTTCGTCTTTGGGTTGAATCGACAGCCGAGTGCGATCTTGTTTCATAACGAGCGCGATGACGTCACTCAACAGTGGCATGCGTTGCGGAGGAGTTATTGTCTCATCGGTTTGGTGCTCACGCCGAAAGTCAACTGCTGTATCGAGCGTGGCAATTTCAGCAAAGGTAAGGTCTTTAATGGATGCATGGACGCCAGTTAAACGCGCGGTGGATAGATCGTGTGTCACTACAATCCTCCCATCGGCGCTGAGGAAGATATCGCATTCAAGCCAGTCAATATCTAGCACCAAGGCTGCCTCGAAAGCCGGCATAGTATTTTCTACATAGAGCCCGCTGTAACCGCGATGAGCTGTGACCCCATTCCGGCTCAACGCGCGCTCTGCTGTTGCTTTTTCGGAATTATCTCCATCGTCGTCTTGAGCAAAAGCAAGGGCTGAGAAAAACAATAAGATTGTTGTTAGTACTTTATTCATACTCAGAAGATACTCTGTTGGGTGTCAGGAAACACCTCAAAATTAACTAACTTTTCGTCCACAATATAACTGGATATGAATAGGCAAATATAAAAATTAGTAAGATTATTTTTTCATTAGTTAAGCTCCGTCGCGGTCATAAGCCAAGAGATTAATTTGCGTTATGTTCCACTTTGCATAATCGCATTCAGATAGTTCCTGAAATCTTCTGAAAAATCACCCCGAATGTTCGTCCAGGTTATTACGTTAATCGGTACTACAATATTGGTTTTCCATGTATTAACTCTTGAATCAAATTCTTTTTGGTCAAACAATCCTTTCTGATATTGATACCATTCATTTTCCCACATTCGAAATTGTGACATAGCAAAGAAATGATATCGCATTCGCTCTGGTGACCCGCTCGCATAAAAATCAGCATCTTTTCTTAATTCGTTCGTGATGACCGCTAGTTCAGGGTTGTCAATTATGCCTTCATAAAAAGAGAGTTGGTTCTCAACGATTGAATTTCGAGTTTGTGACTGCATCATATCGGTATTTTGCTGCACCTCAATGCCTAGAAAGATTATTGAAGCGATCACTCCCGCACTTGCGATTAAAGAAATTAGTTCCTGCACTTTTGTCATGTTCACTCACAATCCTGATAGTCAGACTCAAAACACCTAGTAGCTATGTCTTGTCCTCGTGCGAGTTCGTCGGGGGTTAGTTGGTTGGTAACTATGTCTCTATTGTCCTTCGCTCGCTCTAAACCCTGTGCAGCTGAGACTGACCACCAAACATAAGCTCTAATATTGTTTTGGGGCACGCCGTCACCGCGGTAGTACATAAGTCCTAGATTGCTCTGGGCGCTTGCATATCCTTGATCAGCCGCTAGCCGATACCACCTAACTGCTTCAGTATAATTCTCAGGGACACCGTCACCGTGGTAGTACATCAAGCCTAGATTGTGCTGGGCGTTTTCTAATCCTTGATCAGCCGCTAGCCGATACCACTTAACCGCTTCAGTATCATTCTCTGGCACACCTCCTCCGTTGGCGTACATAAAGCCTAGAATGACTTGGGCAGAGGCATCGCCTTGTTCAGCCAAGAGCTTGGTTTCTTCAAAATTTTGACCATAAGCTCCACCTGCCAACCCAAGCAGCAGTAGGGAGAAAAATGTAGGGATGAGTAGTTTCATAGTCTTGTTCTCAGGGATACGTAACCATTCGCCCAGAATAGTCTGTATAGGGGTGCAATGGAAGCATTCTGACTTACGGTGGTGTGCCCCGGAGTTGGGGTGCGAAGTGGAGGGTTACTAGACAACAGGGGGTGGCTAGTTAGCAGTCAGTTCCTTAAAACTGTTCAGCTTCAGAATCAAATTGTTGGCATCTACTAAGCTCCATGTGGTTTCAAGGACGCTAGTGTCTGTCTGAATAATATCCGTATATAAACCAGTTATCGTTTCAAATTTACCGCTGCAATCAGGTGTTTGGGTGCTCTCATTAAGCGCTCCAATAGTATTGAAGTCTTTCGGCTTAGTTATCTGAACTGTAGCTTCAGGTAGAGACACTACTTTTAATCCTAAACAAGCATAGATTGTCCCATCACTACCAAAAGTAATATCGCCAAGTGTTGTGTAAGTTGTTTGCGCTGAAGAAAATGTGTTATTAAAATAGGCAAAATACCGGTGTTTCTGTCAAAATTAAATCTGTCCCTAACTATTTGCATACCATAGGAGATTTTATTATGTCTGGCTCCATGATCTGTCCGAGCATATCCGTTGGAGTCATTAGACTTTCAGCGCTTGTACCAATATTCGGTGTTGCGATTATGCTGCAGGCGTGCCAGCAAACGGCACCATCCGATGCCGAAACAGGGGTTTTGACGGCGAATGCTCAGGTGGAACCACCCGGCTTCATTCTTTGGCACGCATCGGAACTGGCACAGCGAAACACTCAACTCGGCACGACCATTGGTGCAGATGGCTCCTCTCGGGAGACGCTGGCCGATTATGTTACTCCTGCCAGATCACACCGCTTTCGGTTCATTCGCCGGGATCGGGACGGCTTGCCGGAACAGCACGACGACATTGAAGATTACGTCTACATTCAAAGTGGGCAAGGGACCATCCTTGTCGGAGGACAAATGTTAGGACGCGCGGGTGATCTGGGGACCGAGATTAACGGTGGCACTCGGTATTCAGTGGGAGCCGGGGACGTGCTCCGCATACCGGCGGGGATTCCGCATGCCTACCTTGTAGGGGACGAAGGGCATATCACGTATGTCCTCGTGAGAGTCCCCGTTTTCAGGGGTGCGGTGGTGGCAGATCCTGACGGACAGGCTCCAGCGCTTGAGCCGCTGGGCTTCGGCTTATGGCGGGCAGTGGAGTTAGAACAACGGAACGCGGTTCTTGACACGAGGATACGCACCGATGGCTCCGCTCGCGAGACACTTGCCGACTACGGTGTGGGAGGCAGCTCTCACCGCATTCGATTCCTGCGGCGAAATCGGGACGGCTGGCCCGAGTTGCATGACGATATTATAGACGTCGTTTTCGTCCAGAGTGGCAATGGAACAGTTCAAGTGGGCGGAGAGATGATCGGTGAATCGAACGTTCCCGGTTCCACGATCAACGGTGGATCACGATTTTCCCTGACAGCCGGTGACGTACTACACATCCCTGCCAAAATGCCTCACGCCTATCTGGCGAACGAGGGTGATCATATTACCTATGTGTTAATGCGTGTTCCTGCTTTTGGCAGTTTATAAAAAGTATAAAAGGAGACAAGAAATGATTAAAGGAATAGTGAGATTTCTCATATTGAGGCTCTTGCTGCTGTATTAAATAGGGGCCAGATAGCTGAATATTTCCATTATGGTGGCTACTAGGAGGCGTAGGGCTGACTATTTTGATCTGGTCAATTACTAAAGACTATAAACTTAGAAAGTTGTTATGTGGTGAAATAGGTGAACAATCTTC
>CAVOCG010000205.1:0-4332 GCA_963694095.1 Gammaproteobacteria bacterium | reverse complement strand
CAAAGACCGCTTCATAGGTAAGGCTTGTACCATCTGATTCAATTGTCTGGCGGTCGGTTATCTCTATTCGGGAAACATCGGCCCACAGGGCATTTGAGGCAATGACTAATAGGCTAGCTAGCAGACTTCTAGAAAAAATACTTTTAAACATACGCACACTCACTAATCTGTTTTTTGTATTGAATTAAAAGGATGAATCCGAGTGTCAGCCAAAATAATCCATTAGTCAAATGCAAATAGTATAACCGAATTAGCTGATTTCTGCCCTATTACGCCTTTCGTGGTAAAGGGGTACCAGTGCGGTTAATACTGAGCCCAGTACCAGTAACAGCGCGCCGAACAGAGAAATGAAGTTCAACCGGTCAGAAAATTCATAAGCTGGGTAGAACCAGACGATCAATTTCAATACACTGATAGTAAACAGTGGGGCTAGTGCTAGCACAGCACTCACCTTGGACGCATCCCAGCAATTCATTGCTTCGGCAAAAGAGCCATAGGCAATCAGCGTATTTATACAACAAAAAAGCAACAACAGAAGTTGCGGAGTAGTCAGATCAAACAGAATTTGAGGCGCTGCAAAAGGAAGCAGCACAGCAATCAAGAAACCATAAATTAGAAAAAGCAACTGTGATACTGAAAAGTGTTGAAGCAGGTGCTTTTGCAGCAGTGCGTAGACTGTCCAGGTTAGCGCCGCTACAAATACGATAAGAACGCCCGTGAATTCTCTACTGTCAGTGTTCATCAAGGTATCAAATCGATCGTTAAAAAATAATACCATGCCCACAGCGATCAACATTGTGCCCAGTCTTTGAATGGGCAGAAACGGCTCCGAATAAAAAACCACTCCACCTAAAATTAATAGAAGGGTCGTTAGTTGAATTACAGCTTCGGAAGTCTCTGCATTGACATAGTTAAGACTAAAAGAGAACAGGAAATAATTGCTGCCCAATCCAATCGCGGCAATAACTAGCAACCATCGCAGACTGAGTTTGATTATTTTCAGGTCAGGAAATTGCCGTTTGTACGTAAGATAGGCCAGCAGTACTACTCCGGCAACCAGAAAGCGGTACCAGACGATGGTCATGGCACCCATACCTGCCAGTAACTCTTTCAATGCTATGGGTAAAACTCCCCACATACATGCAGCATTTAGCGACAGGACGAACCCGTAGATATTCTTTTGAACCGACCTAGACATGATATTCGTTGGTTTCGAGTGTGAATCGAAGCGCGGATCGTAGCATGAAAGTAAGGCAGTGGTATTGCAGTCGCGGAGATCGCGTAATGAATAAACGGCGTTCCCTGCACTTAAAGAATTGATTTTTCGCTTCGAATCCGCTCCAATTGGGCTCATCTACAGGAGATCAACATGAAAAAATTAATTAAACTTGGATTGGTGTTACTGGGTGGGGTGATCTGTCAGTGGTCATCAGTATTTGCCAACGAGGGTAGCATCGCATTTATTGGGGCGCGCATCATTGATGGGACCGACGCAGCTCCGCTGGAAGACGGCGTTATAGTCATTACAGACGGTCGTATCCGCACCGTTGGTCCGCGCAGTGCTGTCACCCTGCCGGCCGGAACTCAACGCATAGATGTGAGTGGGAAAACCATTATTCCGGGCCTAATCAATGCTCACGGGCACGTGGGTGATGTGATGGGACTGGAGGGTGGCCACTACAACACCGAAAACCTTGAGAGCCAGCTCTCACTCTACGCCCGTTATGGAATCACTACGGTTAACAGCCTGGGAGGTGACCTGGAACAGGGCTTTCAATTAAGGGATTCCCAATACAGTGCCGGTCTGGATCGAGCCAGAATTCTGGTTTCAGGTTCTGTGGTGGTTGGCGACAATGAAGCGACCATCCGTAATGAAGTAAATAACAATGCAGATATGGGGGCGAATTTTATCAAGGTTCGGGTTGACGATAACCTGGGCAGTACGCCAAAACTGCCACAAAATCTGCTGGAGGCATTGGTTGACCAAGCCCATATTCGTCGATTACCCGTTGCCGTGCACTTGTTCTATCAGGACGATGCCAAATTCGTCTTGAACGCGGGAGCCGATCTGATTGCACACAGCGTCCGGGACGAGGCAGTTGATCAGCAATTGATTAACCTTATTAATGATAAGGATGTTTGCTACATACCCACTCTTACCCGGGAGGTCTCCACCTACGTTTATGAAAGTGAACCCTTCTTTTTTGACGACCCGTACTTTCTGAAAGAAGTAGAACCTTCTATTTTGGCAACGCTACGAGAGCCCGAGCGTCAAGCCCGAATGCGCAATAGCTCGTCTGCCCAACAGTACAAGGCAGCTCTTGAGGTGGCGATGGCCAATGTAGGCACTCTCAGTAACAACGGTGTGAAGATAGCTATGGGCACCGACACCGGCCCCGCCGCCAGATTTCAGGGTTATTTTGAACACATGGAATTACAGATGATGGTGGAATCAGGTATGTCGCCGTTGGATGCTATTCGTTCTGCAACCGGTGTAGCAGCAGATTGCATTAATGCTGGCGATATAGGCACATTGGAGCCTGGTAAGTGGGGAGACCTGGTGGTTTTAAATGAAAACCCCGAAAATAATATCGAGAATACCAAAACTGTTGATAGTGTCTGGATTGCAGGAAATGAAGTGCCTGGAAACTAAACCGCAACCGAGTGTAAACAGTACCCCATTAAGACTCACACAGGGGCGCGGTTAAGTTACCAGGGAATTTCAGTGCCGTCGTAATTAATGAAATGGCCCGACAGCTCCGCAGTAAGCCCATCGATCACCTGCAGCATTCCAGTCACGCTAGTAGGAGGGTCGATGAGCGCGCTGGGTCCTCCCATATCAGTTAGTACCCAGCCCGGATGCAATACACAGGCAATTAAACCCTCATCAGCAAGGTCAATAGATAGACTTTTCACCACTTGATTGAGTGCGCTTTTCGAGCTCCGGTAAATGTAACTTCCTCCTCCCTGATTGTCTGTAATAGAACCTACTTTGGAGCTAATATAAACTAATTTCTTATCTTTACCCTTTTTGAAATTATCTTCCAGCAATTGAGTAAGTAAAAGTGGTGCGATGGTATTGATCTGTAGAACCTCGGCCCAGACCTTTCTGTTCACTGTACCGAACGCAACATCCTTTGGCCCGTAAACACCGGCATTATTGATGAATATATCGATCGGCTCTCCCTTGAGTTGGTTGGCAAAGTTGTGCAACGATTCCGGTTGAGACACATCGAGCTCAAGTAAATGCAAATCGGCGTAGGCAATATTCAACTGCCCTAGTTGATCTGCTGCATCAATACTTCGGCAAGTGGCCAGGATCTGATCGCCTCTTTGTATGAGCTGCTCGACGAACTCAAGACCAATCCCACGGTTAGTCCCAGTCACTAGGTAAGTTGCCATGATGTCTCCAATTGACCGCGTCAAATTGACTGCGTTATAGCTCTGTATGGTAAAGCTTTGTGTTTTTCAAACATAGCAAGAAATTTAATTTAGCTGCAAACACGCTCAATTTCTCAGGCAATCTGTCTCTGAAATTCTCTATGCGGGCATTTTTTGCGTATAATCGTCCCTTTTGTATTGATTCAGCCCATTTTAGTGATGGAGTTTTACGTGAGAAGAGTAACCTGCTTTTTACTATCAAGCTTTCTTCTGAGTAGCGCCTACAGCCAGCGCGCTGAAGAAATTATAGTAATTGGTGTAACACCAAATGGAACTGGACTGGAGCGTAACAAGATTCCTTTTCCCATACAGACCGCCAGTGCAGCTGATATTGAAAATGCAAACGCCCTGAGTGTTGCAGATTTTCTCAAGCAGGGCTTCGCCAGCATTTCCCTGAACGATGCCCAAAGCAACCCGCTACAACCGGATTTGCAATATCGCGGTTTTACCGCCTCGCCTCTGCTTGGCCTGGCACAGGGAATCGCGGTATATCAAAACAATGTTCGTATAAATGAGCCACTGGGAGACACGATTAACTGGGACTTGATACCCGACAATGCCGTCGACTCCATTACCATGAGCGGTGGTGCTAATCCTCTGTTTGGTCTTAATACATTGGGCGGGTCTTTAATTATTAATATGAAAAACGGTTTCACTTATCAAGGATCAGACTTGGAAATGAACGCCGGATCGTTCGATAGATACACAACCACAATAGAAACCGGAAACAACAATGGTTTTTTTGGTTACTACGGCTCATTCCAATATTTTGAAGAAGACGGTTGGCGGGAAGCGTCTGAGTCAGATTCGCTTAATTTCTACGGCTCTCTCAGCTGGAGAACAGAAGCCTCTAGTCTAAACCTAAATTATCAGTACGGTGACTCTGATCTA
>CAVOCG010000204.1:0-4345 GCA_963694095.1 Gammaproteobacteria bacterium | reverse complement strand
GGCTTTGCCAATGCCGGCGGCAGCCGGCCTAATTGTTTTGATGCGTTTACGCGATGTTGTTATTTTATTGGCCGGCGCTGCTGCATTACCGGGGCTGCAATCGCCGTTACCCAGCGCCGTGGCAACGAAGCCATGAGATAGCCTATGATCGACCTTCGACTTAATAGTCCATGACATAAGCTGCCCAGCAGCTGTCGTTCTCCCAGATCCTGACTGTAAAACAACCTGAACCCGGCGGCTTGATACCACTTAGTAGCTTGCCGCAGACAATACGACTGAAATGTTCGATGCTTGGGTTAATCCCTTCGAATTCAGGAAGATCATTGAGCATGCTCTCACCAAAATAATCGACGACGGCCTGCAGTTCCTCCTCGATTTTCACGATATCTACAAGGTAGCCGTGCTGGTCTAATTCGGCGGCCTCAAGCCGAACTTCAATGACATAAGGATGTGAATGAGGGCTATTTTCGGCACCCCAGTCACCACCGATGAGATAGTGTCTAGCAATCAGATCACGTCTTACTGAAACTGTGTACATTCTGTATACCTCTAATCAAAGTACTGATTAACTGACGCTAGTCCCGATAATCAAAAATTATTTGTGCTGTGTTCTGCGGTGAATCGTCCAATAGCCGATAGGCTTCAGCAGCTTTAGCGAATTCTAGGTTATGGCTAACAAACTGTGAGGGCTGGCACCTTTGAATCAAGCCCCACACCACAGAGAAGCGCCTTGCTTTATCCCAGCGACCACTTAACTCAGGGGAAATCGTACTGACTTGGCTGCTTATGATTGCTATGCGGTTACGATGAAATCTCTCGCCCAGATTAATATTACCGCTCTTCGTGCCATACCAGCTGCCAACAACGATGCGCCCAGAGTAGGCACTTAGGTCTACCGCCAGATTCAACGAGGTTGGAGAACCAGTTAGTTCAAATACTACATCGGCACCACCGCAAACCTCACTAAGCTTTAGCTTCTCCTGCAGAACATTAATTTCTTTATCGGCTTCAGGGCTAAACGTCGCCTGGACTCCCGCTTGGCCTGCTAGTTTCCGGCGGCCGTCGATTGATTCCACAGCATATAGATCAGCAAGAGGAAATTCGGCTAGGACACTGGACACCAACAGCCCGACGATGCCTTGGCCCAGCACTACAACACGCTCTCCGAGGCGCGGATTGCCATCCTGCACCAAATTTACAGCTGTTTCCATATTGGCCAGAAACACAGCATCCTTCGGATCTACTCCTTCGGGCAAAAGAATTACGCCATCTATAGCGCATACGTGATGGCTTGCATGGGGTTGAAACGAGAAGACCGTTTTACCTACCCAATCGACGCCCACGTCCTGACCAACCTCTTCTATCCGGCCGACACAAGCATAGCCATATTGCGTGGGATAGTTAATTGTCTGTGCTTCGGAAGCCCCCAGGCTTTCATCCAGAGACATTGCAGTGGGAAGCTGGCCACGATAGACCAGCATCTCGGTACCGGCACTGATCGCCGAAAACAGATTCTTGACCAGCACTTGATCGGGTTGTAACGACGGCAATTGTTGTTCGCGAATTTCGACCTGATGAGACCCCGTGAAGCAGAGTTGCTGAGCTTTCACCGGCCGGGCCCATCATATTGAAAATCTCCCCACACGATAAGATCGCTACCTGCAGGCGCGCAGTGCAACGGATGAATACTCAGCTGGTCATCACAGCCCCCCGCTTGCAAATCGCCAACTGCCTTGTAGCCACCCACAATTCGAGGGGCGACGGTCAGTACCATAGCATCTGCCAGACGCGCTTTCAGGAAGGCCGTGATGACTGTCGCTCCTCCTTCCACCATTAGACTTTTGATTCCCCGCTCCTTGAGCAGGCCCATAGCGACTTCAAGCGGCACCTGTTGTTGATCTACGCCAGCAATATCCACGGACAGGACATCTACCTGTTCACCAAAAGATTTAGAATTAGGCCGCACTGTTAAGATCCAGCACCGCTTATCAGGATGATGACAAATTTTTGCAGCGTGCGGCGTGCGCAATCTACTGTCCAATACAATTGGCTGGGGATTCGATCCGGGCCACTTCCTGACTGTAAGTTGCGGATCATCGCTTAACACGGTCCCAATACCGACCAGAATACCATCATGAAGACTGCGCAATTGGTGTGTCAGTTGGGTGGATTCCTCACCGCTGAAACTCAATGGCTCTCCAGAGCGAGTCGTAATGCTGCCATCCCAACTTTGCGCATAAGAGAGAGTGATAAAGGGCCTGCTGATGGCTTGAAAAGAGGAGAGTCGGGAGTAAAACCACTTTTCGATCTGCTGGTTTAGAGTTGGGGAAGTCACTATCAATTGTCAGAGGACGTGTTTGCCATACGCAGCAAATGATTCATGCGTTGGGCCTTGGTCGCTAGGTACTGAGAATTTTCTGGATTTACAAAATTTTCCAGTTCAACACGCTCGCTTACCTTGATTCCCGCCTCTTCGAGTGAACTTATCTTAAGTGGATTATTCGTGATAAGCCGGACAGACTTAATCCCGAGGTCCTCCAGAATACAAACGGCTACTGTGTAGTCACGCTCATCTGCCTGATGCCCCAGTAGAAGGTTTGCATCCACAGTATCATGACCTGCATCTTGCAGGTTGTAGGCGTGGATTTTTTGCTGCAAGCCAATACCCCGACCTTCCTGGCGCAGATAAACAATCAACCCCTGCCCCTCCTCGGCGATCAATTGCATCGACCGGTCGAGCTGCTCGCCGCAGTCGCACCTGAGGGAACCAAAGATATCACCGGTGAGGCATTCCGAATGCATTCTAACCAGAATATCCTCTCGCCCACTAAGATCTCCCATACAGAAGGCGAGATGCTCTTTCTCGTCTTGGGTATTGCTGTAATAGACGAGTTCGAATTCGCCGTACTCGGTTGGAATACGGGCGCTGACAGCGCGGGTTACTGAGAGATTAGCCATCCCGCTATCTTACGAGTTTCAACTGTAGCGGTAAAGCTTAGCGCGGATAATTCATTATATGGACCACTGCTGGCTTGGGCACCTAGCAGTGACGTTGCATGTACCTATCAACAGATCAAATAGCAAAGATAGGCCTATCATAATTGCTATAATATGTGGAGACTGGCTTGCTAGGTAAATTCTTATCTCTTTAGCTCGGCTGGACAGGGAGACGAAGTTCCTTCAGATACTGCAGACCGGATATAAGATTGATCCGAAACGGCAATTCCAACGCTGCTCTCTGTTGATTTTATAGAACCAATTAATACAACAACAATATCAGCTCGCACTGGAGAGCCCTATGAACAGAAATTTTTTCCCTACCCTTCTTGTTTTAGCACTATTTACAGTACTTTCATCCTGCGCAGCTGAACCGAGATCATCCCCGGCGGATGGAAGCTGGAATTTCACCATGAGCAGTCCATTTGGGGCACTTAACGCCACGGTCATTATGGCGGCTGAAAACGGCACGCTGATCGGATCCTTTGATCTGGGAGACGGCCGCATCTGGCCGATCGAAGACGGCATGGCCGACGGCAACGAGATCTCCTTTCGGCTTGACCGCGATGGCTCACCGATGGTCTACGATATGTCGGCCACAGTCGAGGGCGATAGCGTTAACGGCAGCGCAAGCGCCATGGGCACCGAAGTCCCTTGGACGATGACTCGAGGCAGCTAGTTTAAGCACAAAAGGAGGAGGCGGGGGGATTAGAATTAAATCCCTTCGTCCCCTTTAATTAGCATCCAATTTTCCCCATCGAAACTAACTTCCAAAACGATGAAATGGTTTGAATCATTTCTCACAACTCTTAGGTCGGCTCTGAAACCATGGTCTTCGATACAGCACTCCAAAGCCAACGATAGCCCGCTACTAGAATGTAGAGTTACCGAATTTTTTTCTTAGTCCAAGCCAATAGCGGATAGCTAACCTGTAGTGAGGAGCGTGAGTAAAAATAAGCCGGTTGAGCTCACATTAGAGACCATCTTTGGTATAAATCCTTATGTATTGACCCAGAGTTAATATTAAGTATTTTTGACCTAATACCCTTCGTGCCTCATGGGCTCGATGCAAAGCTGATCATTTCCATTTAGAATAATACAACTCCTTTATTTCGGCACTTTAGGCGGTACCTAATGACAGTCTTATTATCGATACTCGCTATTCTCTTTTTCGTGCTAGCCGTTGGCCTTCGAGTAATTGAGAAATACAGCACTGAAAAAACTGATGAGGAACTGGGCAAGATGACACGGTACATGCCCGCTTTAATGGCTGTTCTCATTACCGGCATGGCAATACGCTATTTAATGGGCTAGGAAGTTTGCCTCAACGCTCCAATTTAGCTATTTC
>CAVOCG010000203.1:0-4367 GCA_963694095.1 Gammaproteobacteria bacterium | reverse complement strand
AGTTTCGAAAAGTTCTGTCTCTGTGAAATACTTTATTGCCACACAATTAGTCGTCGTGCCTGGTTGCCTCAAATTAGCATCACCGACGAATTCGACGATAGTCTCTGGATTTACATAGTAGTGAATAGTTTCGCTCTCACCTTCAACTAGACCGTCGTCATTTAATTGCTGTTGATAGCGAGCTGGTTTACCACTCACTGTTATGTTCTTTAAATCATTCGTACTTAAGTCGTACTCGAACGTGGCCGAATCACCGGAGATTTGCAAGGTGCCTTGTGTCACCTTTACATTTTCATTCAATACAATGATTCGGCTATTGCCATTATTTTGCATTTTAACGTCGCCAGAAACATACTCAATCACTTCATCTTTGTCTGTGTCCAGGCCCTGGGCAGGCGTCATTATTAAGTAACAAATGAACAAGATGCTGCATTTCCCTGACTTACTGGGGCGGATTTGCATAAATTCCTCTGACATTGCTCTTCAGTACGATCTCATCTTGATTTAAATCTGCATACATACCAATAGACGTTTGCTCAAGATCATTTGTTACGACTACTACCGGCTCTTCGGTTTCGAGAGTTTTCAGAGTAGGGTCAATAGTTATGAGCTCTGTAGATACTACAGTCCTGTTGCCAAATTGATCCAAGCTGTGAATCTCAACATTCCCTGCCAGTTCTATACTATGGCCAGCGGTTCCTGGCTGGGTTGAACTGGCAGAGATTTTGCCGGAATTGGCCACTATATTCCACCGTGCATCGCCGTCCTGATAAAGCCTTATGAGCGGATTGTCCAATTCTGTAATGTCATTAAGGAAATGGGTTTGGTTACTAGCCTGAAGGCTGTAATTAATTTGCCCCTGCTTATTGTAGAGTACTGTATTGATCCCTTCGGAGTAACCATCGAAGTCTAATGCCACCGAATTGGATGCCGGGGCATCCTGTCGAATTACAGATTCAAAGGTGTTAATGCCAGTGAATAAGGCGATAGCAATTATAGCTGGAATGATAAAGATATAATTACGTTTCATATATACCCTGACATTGTAGGAGAAAATCCGTAATTTCTCGAACTGCACCATGACCACCGGAACGACTGGTAATCGCATCAGCGATTGATTTCACGTCTTCATGCCCGTTGGCTACTGAAAAACCCAGCCCGACTTGGTCAAGTACAGGCAGGTCCGGGAAGTCGTCACCGGCGTAAGCTATCTCCATTGCCTCGATTGAGACCGCCGCCATGATTTCGCCAAGAGCAGCCAGCTTGTCCTCGCGACCTTGGTACAGCAGATCAATACCCAGGTCACTGGCCCGCTTTGCCACTAATTCTGAAGTGCGGCCGGTGATGATGCCGACTTGAATGCCGGCACTTTGTAGCATTTTTATACCGTGTCCATCCAAGCTGTTAAAAGCTTTTGACTCTTCACCGCTGTTGGAAAAATACAAATTGCCATCGGTCAATACACCATCAACATCGAGCAGTAACATTTTTATGTTGATTGCAGACTGAGCAACAGATTCGTGGGGTTTGTTAAATATCATGTCCTTAGCATTCCGGATATTGCCTTGATAACCAGTTTACACAACATTGGCTTTTAGCAGGTCATGCATTTTTACTATCCCTGCTACGGATTCGTTTTCATCCGTCACCAGCAACACGTAGATGTTGGATTCCTGCATGATTTTCGCTGCTTCAACGGCTAGTGCATTTTGTGCTATGTATTTGTATTTTTTTGATATCACATCTCGAATGAGTGTGTTCTGTATATCTCTGCCAGAATCCAATGTTCGTCGAAGATCGCCATCGGTAAATACACCACTTAACTTTCCATCGGAATCAAGGACCGTAGTGAGGCCAAAACCTTTCTCTGTCATTTCAACGAGGGCACTACCCAAGGGCGTGGTTTCAGTTACGCTGGGCATGTCGCTACCGGTATGCATTAAGTCTTTAACTTTTAGCAATAAGCGGCGACCCAGATTGCCTCCAGGGTGAGAAATTGCAAAGTCATCACGTGTAAATCCACGGGCTTCAAGTAAAGCCATAGCCAGCGCATCACCTAAAACCAGTGCTACTGTTGTGCTTGAAGTGGGTGCGAGCCCAAGTGGGCAGGCTTCTTCGCTGATATGCGCATCGAGGTTTACAGTGGCGGCATTGGCTAATGCAGATGTTTTGTCTCCAGTTACCGCAATCAGTGCTATTCCCTTGCGTTTTAACACTGGTAACAGGGTGGTGATTTCTTCGGTAGTTCCGGAGTTGGAGAGCGCCAATACAACATCCTTATCGGTAACCATACCGATGTCACCATGGCTTGCTTCGGCCGGGTGTACGTACATGGCCGGGGTGCCTGTGCTAGCTAGCGTGGCGGCAATTTTTTTGCCGATATGACCTGATTTCCCCATCCCGGTAACTACTACGCGCCCCTTACAGGCCAGAATGATCTCACAGGCCTGATCGAAATTCTTATCCAGACTATCCAGTAATGCAGTGATGGCATCGCGTTCTATCTCGATGGTCCTAATAGCACTGGCTTTGAATGATGTTATCTTGCTCATGGTGTATATTTAATTGTTACCTAAGAGTGGCTTGAGAACATCGCTATCAATTCGACGTTCTTTAAATTCCAACAAGCATAACCGTAAACCAGGTGCAATACATTGACAAGAAAACAAATCCATAAACTCTTCCAATGCGCGTTTGGGTTTTAATGGCACGGTAACAAAAGAATGCCAGCAGTATGGTGAGAATCAGCACCCAAAAATAATCTCGATAAAGCAATTGTGATTCCACCGGACCAGGAGCAATAAGGCCTGGGAAGGGTAGAACGGCAAGAAAATTTATAATATTCGATCCAATAATATTTCCAATCGCCAGATCGTGATGCCCTTTTAACACACAAGTTACTGAAGCTGCTAGCTCAGGCAGGCTGGTCCCTAAAGCAACTATCGTCAGCCCGATGATAGCAGATGATACGTCAAGCGCTTCGGCTATTGAAGTGGCGGCAGCCACCAATGTTTCCGCACTGAACACCAATAACACCAGTCCTAGGCCAAGATAGGACAGCGCTCTTTGGCTTGATATATGAAGCAGATCACCACTGTTAAGTTCAGGCAGCGATCCAGTCCTTACTTTACTTTTGAATAGTTTATAACCAAAGTAGAACGAAACTAGGATCAGGATTGCCGCATCGAATACGCCCACAAACAAGTCAGCAAGCAAGACACCCGTTAGTACGGTTACCAATAGCAGTGCGGGCAGCTCTTTTTTCAACAAAGAGTTTGGTGGTTTGAGCGGACTAATTATTGCGGCAATGCCGAGTGCAACGCCAATATTAAATAAGTTTGAGCCAAGCGCATTGCCAATAGCAAGCTCGGGATTGCCGTTAAGCGCAGAAACCGCCGAGGAAAAAATCTCAGGGGCTGAAGTGCCAAAAGATACAATCGTAAGCCCGATCATCAGTGGTGAAATCCCAATGTTTCGAGCAAGAGCAGACGCGCCAAACACAAACTTGTCCGCTCCCCAGATTAGTCCAACAAATCCAAGGACGATGAATGCAATGTCAAAAGGCATATAGGATGAAAACTTAATGCGAGTAAAGAGGAACTCAATTAGAAGGGGGATTGCTCTCGTTTGCAAGTAATAATTTAATGAACTGGCTGATTCATGTAAACTGAAACACTTCTGATGAAGTTCAGGTCTTTGTTGTTAAAGTGACCGCACATCCCCCCCCAGATAAGTGTATGGGCTGGATCCAAATAAGTTTTGGTAGCGTGGAGTTAAATAATTGAAAATATTGAATAAAATAGCTTTTATCAGCTTTTTAAGCATGGCCAGCCCGGCTATTATTCAAGCACAGAGTATGACCGCGTTGGAAACTGCGGAGAAGGGAGTGGCAACGCTTCTGGAAACGGTGCTTGAATCAAAAGCATTCTTTTTATCGGATCGTGATCGGTACTTTACAGCGGTTGAAGGCGTTTTAAGTACTTTTGTGGATTTCGAAGCAGTAGCTGGTGTGGTGATGTCCCGGTACGACGACTCGGCGACAGACCAACAACGGCAACGCTTTTCAAATATGCTGAAGTCTACGCTTACCCGTTTTTATGGCGCTTCCCTCGTGTCCTATGAGAATCAGGAGTTGGTTTTCTTGCCCGGTGCTTCACAGTCCGACCCGCGGGCGGATACGGTTGTAATAATGGAATTACGTGGAGCTGATAGTGCCTTGCGGCTTCAATATCAAATGTTCATAAATGAAAACGATGAATGGAAGCTAAAAAACCTGAGCCTTGGCGGAATTAATTTGGGCCGCCAATACTTTGCTCAATTTACTGCGTTGATGTCGGCGCACGATAATGACATTGACCAGGTGCTGG
>CAVOCG010000202.1:0-4389 GCA_963694095.1 Gammaproteobacteria bacterium | reverse complement strand
TTTACAGATGTTTCTCTAGTTAAGTCGGGAGATGTTTGGAATATTACTTCGGGAACTGACAAAGATACTCTTAGTAATATTGAGCGCCTTAAATTTAGTGACAAGCACTTAGCATTAGACCTCAATGATCATGCAGGGCAAACAGTAAAGCTCTTAGGCTTGCTTCTTGGAAAAGATCAGGCAACAAATAAGATATACGTTGGAGCAGGATTGAAGCTGCTTGATGACGGAATGACTTATGAACAATTAATGAGTGCTGTACTTGATGTTGTTCTTGGGGTTAATGCAAGTTCATTATCAGTGGTTGAGCTTATTTGGAATAATTTGATTGGCCCGCCTACCCCAGCTGATAATATAAGTCAGTATTCGGCTCTCATTGATAATGGCACCTATACTTCAGCTGGACTAGCCATGATTGCTGCTGATCATAGCTTGAATACTATATCTATTGATCTGGTAGGGCTGGCACAAACAGGCGTTGAATATATTGTTTATGGTTAGGCTTAACATTTAACTCTCAAGAATATCTAACCGTTCGTCCACAATAGTATGTATAGGGGTGGAATGAAACCATTCTGACTATCGGGGTGCGCCCCCTAGGGTGTGGTGCTGGCTGGGCGGTTACTAGGAAACAAGGGGTAGCTAGATAGCATTACACTGGGCGCATTGCACGCGCCCACCGAGAGCTGTGTATTCAGTCATCTTTATTGCTTCCTTCGAGTGAGCAAATATTGAGTTCTTCATTCTGATAGTAGAGTTATAAATAGTGGCAATATACTGCTATTTAGATTGATTATCTTTAGGGGTAGCCTGCCTGGAACCATCTGGATTTATTGTTACCTCAAGTGGTAACCACTCTTCTCCGTCGCATAGAAATAGTAAGCAACCTTCGACGAACAAATTACCATTTTCTAACATGGATAATTCCGCTTTATAAAACTTACCTCTTCTAGGATCGTATATTCTGCCACCCTTTAGAGTTTTTTTTAATAAAAGCGCTTTCTGAAAACCATCAAATAGATTAATGCCGACTAAAGTTCGAGTTCGAAGTTCTCTGTCAGTATTATTTTCATCTAAGATAGTTAATGGGTCCACTCCCTCGTCAGAAATTACATGTACTATTACTGCGCATATTAATTCTTCACAGACCTTAATTTCAATTAAAGAACCTGAAGCAAACCAATAACCTTCAATTGTATTTTCTGAAGCTTGCGATGAATAAAAAAAGCCAAAAGAAGATATAGCGATGAGTGTTGCCTTAGACAAATATTTTATCATTGCTTTTCCCGCTTATGAATTGCTGTAAAAGATTACATTTTCATGCCAAAAAAGAAAAACCACACCATTAACTGAATACAAATACCCAAGCTAACTTTCTTCGTATTCATGCCAGAATAGTATGTATAGGGATGTAATGGAACCATTCTGCCTTATCGGGGTGTGCCCCTAGGGTGGGGTGGTGGCTGGGCGGTTACTAGGGAATGGGGGTGGGTAGCTTGCCTTTGTGTTTAATTATCATTCTCATTATTGGGCAAGCTGTATGCCAGGTATTGAGAACTCGATGGCGGGCCCATGCGTCCGCCACCGGCGGCAATAACTACGAACTGTTGTCCATCCACACTATACACCGCTGGAGTAGCAAACCCGGCCGCTGGCAACTCCGTTGACCAGAGTATCGATCCATCGACAGAATCATAGGCGCGAAACATTCGATCCGGTGTCGCGCCGATAAAAATGACACCCGACTCAGTAACAACTGGGCCACCATAACTCTCCGCACCATAATCTAGATCTGGGTGACTCGGATAATTGCCGAAGTTTACCTGCCAGTCGATTTCGCCAGTAGCCAAGTCAATAGAGTTCAGCGTTCCCCAGGGCGGCGTGTTACCCGGCAAGGCTTCATGATCTCTTACCCGCAGATAGCCAGCGAAAGCATAATCAATTTCGGTGCTCGGTTGATCCGCATCTTCCTGTTCCGGATTGCGTATATAGGATACAACAGCGTTGATCTCGACCTGGTCGAGGCTGTCAAATGAAGGCATGGCTCCGCGGCCTTCGACGATAAGCTCTCGAGTTTCCGCTGTGGACAATCGATCCGTGATGCCTGTTAGATCGACTCCTCGATCCGTTCCAGCGAGATTTTCTCCGTGGCAGCCTGCACAATTTTCTGCAAAAACACCTCGATTGCTAAACCCTACAGGTATTTCAAAGAGGCGGATAATGCCTCCAATTTCCTGTGCATTGAGTATCAGCTTGTGTCCATTTGGATCGTAAGCAGATCCTCCCCACTCGGCGCCACCATCGTAGGAGGGATAAAACAGTATTCCTGCAGTAGTCGGTGGGGCCCAGGGTCGCTGGTCGAGAGGTGCTACCACCTCCGTAACATGATCGATAGCTTCCTGATTGCGGGTGGTCATTTCAAATTCTTGACGGGTAAAAGCGACGGATGAAACAGGCTGAGAGTCGGCAGCCTGTTCACCGGGTAATGTGCTCGCTATGCCGTCCACTTCATAGATGTCGTAGAGTGATTCTCCCGTATCGCGGTTGAACAGAAATAAATGACCCGACTTGGTGGTTACCGCAACACCATCGACTAATACGCCATTCCGTTCAAGCTGCACCAGAGTTGGGGGCGAGGGGAGATCGCGATCCCAGAGATCATGACGAATGGTCTGATAATGCCAACGGTAGCTGCCGGTGTGCACGTCCAAGGCGACCAGGCTATTGGCGAAGAGATTGTCTCCTTTGCGAGAAGCGCCGTAGAAGTCAGGAGTGGCTGAGCCTGTCGGAATGAACAACATGCCGCGTTCTTCATCCAGAGTCATGCCGGTCCAATTATTTGCTCCTCCTGAATTCAATAATGCCCCTTCTTCCCATGTGTCAGAGCCTAATCCACCAGTGAGCGGTAAGCTGTTAAAGCGCCAGATCTCAGCGCCGGTTCTGACATCAAATGCGCGGATCATACCAGCGTGTGAGGTGGAGCTTTCGCTAGTTGAGAAACCCATGATCAACATATTCTCAAACACGATACCGGGAACACTGGTGAAGAAAGGACCTACATCAGCTGATGGTCTCAGGTCTAAACGTCCGTCTTCACCAAAGCTCTCTACCGGTTCTCCATTGCCAGCATCGAGTGCAATCAGTTCTCGACCGGCCGCATAGATGAGACGTCTCTCATTGCCCTCTTGCCACCACATCAGGCCTCTTTGTGGGGCGCCATTGCCCCCGGTGTCATAACGCCAGATCTCTTCTCCGGTAGCGGCATTTAGGGCAAAGGCTACTAGTTTGGGAGAGAGACTATAGAGCACACCATCGACTACCAGTGGGCTGGTATACATAGTGGAGCCGCCTTCACGCAATTCGCCTGAATCATAGGACCAGGCAAGTTCGAGTTGCTCGACATTATTCCGAGTGATCTGGGTGAGCGGGGAATAGTGAGTGCGCGCGTTGTCGCCGAGATAGGTATCCCAGTTGCTATTGGATGGAATATCAGTGCCGATTGATTCTGGCGTGCAGCTCAACAAGATCAGGGGGAGCGTGAGAATTCCAGCGATTTTCATAATTATCCCTTGGGCAGACTTCATCTGTGAATAACTAACTGATTACGGGCTTCACCTTAAACTAAATAATCAAGAACAAGAAACCAGATGTGGGCAGGACTAGAGATAAGGATCGTCTTCGTAGCTTTTGGGAAGACTCATAGAAGAGCAAGATGACAAAACTAATTGGGGGTACTTTTGGGGGTACTTCTGTAATCAACAATATATATTCGTATAGATAACAGTGCTTTAAGCTAAGTATTCAACTCCCCCCGCCTCCACCAACTAAATTAGATCATATCCTTATATATCAATATCTTATGAATTAATAAGCCCTCTAGTACGATTGATATTTCTAGGGCTAATGATTTTGTGAACGCTTAGCGTATTCAAAATGGTGTATGTTAATTTCGGCAATAGGCCAAAAATATTTACCCCTTGTAATCAGAGTTTTGTATTTTAATTAAATCTGCTAAAACTTCAATTCATCAATTTCGTATGACAACCAACTCTCAATAGCATAAGGCGAAGCCCCCTTCTCTAAAGTGATAGTATGAAAAGTAAATATCTGTCCCGCAACATCCAGATTTGCTACTCGCACTTCAGGAAAACTATATAATTGATAATAGGAAGGCCCGCCATTAGAACTTGTGGGAAAATAATTCGATGCATTAATGTCATTTAGATTTAAGAACTCATCCAATAACCAGTACTTACCAGATAAATTATCTTCCACCACGAGATAAGTATCAGTCTCAACATTAGCACCATGACGATAGCCAATTTTAAGAATTATGTCGTCATCATCGTATTCAAGATTTATTTCAAAATCGACTTTTGCTCTGGCAGC
>CAVOCG010000201.1:0-4390 GCA_963694095.1 Gammaproteobacteria bacterium | reverse complement strand
TCAGCGACCAATACGATCCCATGTGCATCACATAACTCTCGCAAATAGGCCACAAATTCGGGTGTCGCGATATTATACCCCCCCTCGCCTTGCACTGGTTCAAAAAAGATCGCAGCAATCTGGTCTGGCGGGCAATCACTTCGGAACAACGTTTCAAAGGCGCATTTTGTGTCGTCCAGACTAATACCGTGGAATTCATCTGGAAACGGGAGGCGATAGATATCAGAGGGAAATGGGCCAAATCCCTGCTTGAATGGTACCATCCGAGCACTGAGTGCCATGCCCATATAAGAACGTCCGTGATATCCGTTTGTAAACGTGATCAACGCAGGCCGTTTGGTGTAATAGCGTGCAATTTTTATAGCATTTTCGACGGCTTCCCCACCGGCTGAGAAAAACAATGACTTTTTAGCAAAATCACCGGGTAACAGCGCGTTTAACCGTTCAGCTAGGGTGATATAGCTTTCATAAGGCGTGACTTGAAAACAGGTATGGGTCAGGCTGTCCAATTGGTGTTTAATCGCCGCGACAACATGTGCATTGCGATGACCAGTGTTCTGGCACCCAATGCCACCACAAAAATCGATATAGCGCTTGCCTTCCACATCCCAGATTTCCGCGTTCTCTGCTCTTTCAGCAACAAACGTCGATGAATAAGCAATAGCTCTGGCAACTGCATTATCTCGCCGGACTTCAAATTCCTTATTGGTCGTCATGTGATTGCTCCCAAAAACCTATCTGCCACTTGCATTTACCTGGTCTTGTTGGTCGGGGCGAAGACCGCCCCAACCGTTTTGTTTGGTCAATGACCTATTGTGCCATTATGGAAGAAGATCGTTGACCTCTTCGATCAACTCTTCTTGCAAAGCGGCCATGTCATCTGAATCGCCTGTCACAATGCTTTCCATACCGTCATAGATCACCTGAGTAATCGCCAAGCCATTATCGCCAGGATATGCGATCCAATCGCGCAGTAATCCAGACTGTTCTACAGCCGTGTATTTGTTTGGATTATTAGCATAGAAGTCAGTTAGTAAATCATTTGCGGCCTTGTTGGGTGGGATATAGCCTGTTGTCTCAGCAACCAATGACGCACCAACCCCAGATGTAGCAAATTTGACGAATTTCCAAGCCGCCTCTACTTCTGCAGGATCTTCCGATGTGGACACCATCATAACCGAGTTTCCACCAGCAGGCAGACCCATAGGCGGTTGCCCCATTCCGGGGTATTTACCGGTTTTAAGTTCAAAGTCCCCCTTGGCGCGTTCAATGGCACCCACGGCCGACGTAGACCAGAAATACATTGCCACCTCACCTGAATTGAACGGGACGCCTGCATCCCCCGCAGAGAGGTTTGGCATATCACATTCTCGGAAAAGCGATTTCATTTGTTCAAGGGCCGCCAAGCCAGCTTCACCGTCGAAGTTGACCTTTCCATCTTTAAGAATTGGCTCGCCCTGGCTCCACATTAGCGCTTGGAAAAACCAATTTCCAGTCACGCTCCAACCCCACCACATTGGTGTCTTATAGCCAGCTTCCATCAGCTTATGACAATTTTCGATAACTTCATCCCAGGTCGTGGGTAGCTCTGTGATGCCCGCTTTACGCAGGGCATCCATGTTGTAATATCCCACAGGTAGCGATATGGAGTATGGTAGGCCATACACTTCGCCATTGAACGTACCCAGTTCAAGCATTGCCTCATGATACCCATCCTTGGCGAAGTCAGCTTCGGCTGCAATGAAGGGTTCCAAGGATTTTGCAATGCCCTTTTCAACCAGCATAGCCTGACGGTTCAGGCCTTGAAATGTAACATCGGGCAGATCTCCGGCCACAGATTCACGTAGGATCGTGTTGGTTCCATCTTCATAGTTTTCATACGTCGCTCGGAACTTTACATTGATATCTGGGTGTGCTTTTTTGAACTCAGGCATCATCCTTTCCATGGTCACATCAAAAAGTGCAGAATACGCGTATCCGACTTCGATTTCCACGGCATGTGCAGTGGTCGTCAGTGCCCCTGTCGCAAGAGCAAGAGCTGATAGTGTATTTAGGTATTTCATTTGGTACCTCCAGTTGGGTTCGGGACCGGTGACATTATTTGTCTTAAACTAAATCCCGCTGTTAATCTGGCTAACCGGCTCTCACACCAGATCCAGAATTCGCTTGAACTCATTTCATTCCTGTCATTGTTATCCCTTCGATGAAGCGTCGTTGCGCCAGCAAGAAAACAATCACTAATGGCATAACAATCACAGTTGTGGCTGCCATCATCGGCCCGTATTCATTTCCATCCATATCTGATTTGAACATCCGCAGCCCAAGAGGCGGCGTCATGAGATCTTTGTTGCCGGTAACGACAATACGCGGCCAGTAATAGTCATTCCAATGTGCCACCACCGAAAAGATGCCAAACGCAAGAAGTGCGGGGATTGCGGTTGGCAACATCACTTGCCACACAATTGAAAATTCGCTCATACCGTCCATCCGTGCAGCGTCAATCAGATCGTCCGGCACAGTCATAAAAAATTGTCTCATAAGAAAAATCCCAAATACCGAGATCGACCATGGAATGATCAGCGCGCCATATGTATTGGTCAGCCCAACCTTAGCCAGCATAATATAAAGCGGCAGAGCAATGGCATGTACAGGGATCAGCAGGCAGAATATTACCATGCAAAATACTACATCCCGTCCCCAGAACTTGAGCTTTGAAAGTGCATAGGCACACGGCAGCGCCACAATCACTTGAATGATAAAAATTGAGACCGTAATAAAAACGCCGTTTAACATGTAGCGAACCAGTGGGGCCTCTTTGAAGGCGGCGGTATAATTATAAACGATGGGCCGCATTTTGCAGTCTTCTTCCGGGTTACCCGCTTTAACACATCGCTGGTCGGTCATAATTTCCTGACTTCCAACGAAGCCACCAACGTTCGCCTCAATCTCGTGTGGAGACTTTAGCGAATACGACAACATCAGATAAAAAGGTACAAGAACAACGAAAGCACCCGCAAGCAGTACGCTGTGTTTGAAAAACTCCCCCAGCCAATTTGCACGCGTCAACATTAGTAGTGAACCTTTCTATTAACGAAGTAGACCTGCACCAGGGTCAGAATTAGGACAAAAGCCAAAAACACGATCGTAATCGCAGACCCAATCCCCAGCAGATTCTGTTTCACTCCTTTTTCGAACATGGCGTATACCATAACGTAGGTGGACTTTGACGGCCCCCCCCCGGTGAGAGCCTCAACAGTGTCAAAAACCTGAAATGATCGGATTGACGAAATTGTAATTACAAAGACGTTTGTCGGACCAAGCATTGGCCATGTGACCAATTTAAAACGCTCCCATGCACTATCGGCACCATCCATATGCGCAGCATGATACAATTCTCGCGGAACAGACGTTAAACCAGCCAAATAAAGCACCATATTGAAGCCAAAGCCTTGCCAGATGCCAATAAAGGCGATCGTGCCCAGAGCATATTGTTTGTCGCCCAACCAGAGTGGAAATTTCTTAATGCAGGCAGCACCGTACCAAGACGTCGTAGGTTCATAGCCCAGCCATGACCCCGATAATAAGCCATAAATCAAAGATTTGTCACAACCTGACCGCAACACGTCATTGACCACCCCGACAATTGGATTCAGCGCAAATTCCCAAACAATTGCCATCGCCAGCAAGGTTGCCATCACTGGTAAAAAGAAGACTGCTTTATACATCTCCCCACCAATGCGCAGGCTGGAAATCAACAGTGCAGAGCCAAGTCCAAGCGCAACTGATATAGGCACCACAAGCAGAACATAGGTAAGCGATGCACTGAACATCTTTTGATAACTGCGTCGGCTGAACAGCTTTTCATAATTTTCGATACCAACCCAGTTGAAACCGCTATTGCCCAAGCTGTAGTCGGTCATTGAAAGTGTTGCGGCCACAAAAATAGGCATAATCAAAAGCAAGATCATCAAGGCAACTGCCGGACCAATAAACCAATAGTGAGCTCTGGATTTACTCATCAGTCTGGTTTTCCATCGCTTTGCTGCGCAGAAAAGCCAACACGTTTGCCATCGGCCCCAAATAAGATCATCTTACCCGGCTCAGCACCATAAAAAATATTTTGCCCCAATTTTACTAAATTAGCCTCATGCGGTTTGACCCGAAGTACAACCCGCTGTTCGAGTCCTTCTGTCTCGAGGTGAAGGAAGACATCAGACCCTAAATTTTCTTTGTAAGTTAGTTTTCCGGCAAAACATCCCTCCGTATCATCTGGCCTTAAGGTCAGATGCTCAGGCCTCAACCCAACTGAGACAGGCCCTTGTTCTGGCCGTTGCGCAGTCCCTTCCAAAGACTGATCAAGCACAAACCCCAAGCACGTTACCTGTCCATT
>CAVOCG010000200.1:0-4413 GCA_963694095.1 Gammaproteobacteria bacterium | reverse complement strand
GGCTCTGCAGTCGGCTTCCTACTAGCACCGGTTTCTTACGAAGTTGTCAGGAGCAGGCAACAGATTTTAGCCAACCTGGATCATCAGCTCGTTAACGATCTGTATACCGAGATGCAATCTGAAGCACTTCCTATCGTCCAGGCAGCGTCCACCAGCGGCAGCCTGATAGAAACTCGGCAGGCTTACATGCGATATGTTGGCCAAGGCCATGAGCTTGCGATTGACCTGCCAGCAGGACCCTATACTGAGTCGCATCGCGAACGGTTTACCGAGGCCTTCGAACGAACCTACGCGAATTTATACGGCCACCGGATTAAAGGTGTTGATATCGAGACCCTCAGCTGGACCTTGATGGTTTCAGAACCTATTACACAGAGCCTTAAATCGACAAGTCTGGAACCGAGCGCACCATTGAAAGCCATTGGTAAATATTCCGTGTTCGACCCAGAAACTGCTACGCGACTGGACGTCCCCGTCTATCTAAGGGAGCAACTGGCTTCCAATGCTTACATAAGTGGTCCCGCACTAATTACCGAGGAGCAGACTACGACCGTCATTACTTCAAGTTTTAGCGCTAGCATAAATAGCCTTGGCTGCATCGTATTAACTAAGAAACAGCAACCGGGAAAAGCAAATGAATAGCTCCCTAGACAGACTTCGGCTGCAATTGCTCTGGGATAGACTACTGGCCATCGTCGAGGAACAAGCCCAAACCCTAATACGCACAGCGTTTTCTACCACCGTCAGAGAAGCAGGCGATCTGTCGGCTGGCGTCTTTGATACCAATGGTCAAATGCTTGCCCAGGCTATTACTGGGACTCCCGGCCACGTCAATGCAATGGCCGCTAGTGTCGGATTTTTCCTAAGGAAACACCCTCCTGAGACACTTGAGCCCGGCGACGTCTTGGTGACCAATGATCCCTGGCATGGCACTGGACATCTCAACGACTTTACGGTGGTAACCCCTGTATTCCGGAATGGCCAGGCAGTCGCTCTGTTCGCCGCTACTTCCCACATCGCGGATGTCGGCGGGCTTGGCTTCGGTCCGGATGGCAGACAGGTGTTTGAGGAGGGTATTAACCTGCCCATTGGGTACCTGTTCCGCGCTGGAAAAATTAATCAAACACTAATCGAGATTCTCAGGGCGAATGTTAGAGACCCGCGCGCTGCAGAAGGAGACCTGTATTCCCTGACCGCGTGCAACAAGGCAGGCAGCGACAACCTGCTTGCCGCCATGGACGAATTCAGCCTAGATGACCTCGATGCGGTCGGCAAAATGATAATCGAAAACTCACGGGGCGCTATGCTTAAAGAAATACGCAACCTGCCAAAGGGGACCTGGCAAAACACGATGCAGGTCGATGGTTATTCCGAACCGGTGGATCTTGTCTGCAGCGTTACTATTTCGGCAGAGGGCATTGGAGTAGATTGGCGCGGAACTTCAGGCACCAGCAGTCGTGGCATTAATGTCCCGCTGACTTATGCCCAGGCTTACACATCATTTGGGGTCCGGTGCGTGATCGGCAACGATATCCCAAATAATGCAGGTTCATTAGGTGTTGTACGGGTCACAGCTCCTGCTGGTTGCATCCTGAATGCCCCCAGGCCATCTGCGGTATCTGCTAGACACGCAATCGGGCAAATGCTCCCGGATGTTGTGCTGGGCTGCCTAGACGAGCCTTTAGACAAACGGGTGCCAACTGAGGGTGCAGCCTGCCTGTTTGGCCCAGTATTTCTTGGCGGCGAAGGGATGATAGCCGGTAGTCTCTCTGAACCGTTTGTGATGAACGCTTTTTACACAGGTGGCACTGGCGCTCGACCCGAGAAAGATGGCTTGAGCTGCACTGCTTTTCCCTCTGGCGTTAGGAGCACGCCCGTTGAGATCACCGAGAACTCCGCTCCACTGATTGTTTGGCGCAAAGAATACCGGCCCAATTCCGCGGGTAACGGACAATTCAGGGGTGGGTTCGGACAGATAATGGAGTTCGGTCATTCGAATGACGAGGCGTTTGCAGTCTCAAAAATGTTTGACCGAATAGATCACCCACCCAGAGGAAGACATGGGGGAGGAGATGGCGCTCCCGCAAGAGTCTACATCAAAGACGGCCCAGCCCTAAAGGGCATGGGCCGTGAGTTGATACCAGCCTGCTCAAGAATGGTTCTGGAAACTGCCGGTGGCAGCGGCCGTGGTCTCCCTGAAGATCGAGATCGGGATTCGATTTCAAGAGACCATCTCAGCGGACTGATATCGAAGGACTAACGGCTCATATTATGGCCCCGATTAACGCGCTTTTTATGCATGGATAACCGGAAAAGCACAAAAGCGCTAGCACCCATAATCAGCCACGGGCTTGTTACGTCGATTGATATTACGGTCAACGGCAGCAACAAATATATTTGCCTCGCCTTCTAGTTAGTAAGCATTTTTCCGCTCAATGCCGCATCGGTTTTTTGGCGAAAGCAGGACCCTATTTTGGGAGATTAAGTTCTTGCCAAGTCTTGGACAATGTCTACCTCGATAGTGCTAATGTTTTTGCATTAGAGTATATTCCGCGCTGCGTAATTTTCTATATCCAATAGGGAGCAGTATGCGAAAGCAAATAATAACCGCCATATTCCTGGCAAATTTTATAGGAGTGAATGCGTTTGCTGCAGAGCAAACCACACTCGAAGAAATAATCGTCACCGCCCAAAAACGGGAGCAAAGCGTTCAAGAAGTACCGATCGCGGTTTCAGCCTTTGGCCAAGATTTTTTAGAAGACGCGGGCATTGAAGATATACTAGAGCTTCAATTTTTCGTTCCTGGGCTGACTGTTTATAACAACCAGACAGTTGGTCAAACCAATATCAACATCCGCGGGGTCGGAACAGCAGGCAATAGCGTCTCGCTTGAATCTTCTGTCGGCATTTATGTGGATGGTGTGTACCGGTCACGTCAATCCTCAAGTATTGGGGATCTCGTCGACTTGGAGCGCGTGGAAGTACTAAAGGGGCCACAAGGTACATTATTTGGAAAGAATACTGCGTCGGGGGCAATTCAGTTTTTGACTCGAAAGCCAGACCTAGAAGCGGTAGGGGGCTTCCTTGAGTTACAAGCAGGCAATGAAAGTTATGGCAGTTTCAAAGGAGCTGTAAACATTCCTTTAGTCACGGGGCGCTCAGCTATACGACTTAGCGGCTCATCCAGTCAGCGTGATGGATATATTGATAATATAACTACCAACACAGACACTAACGATCGCGACCGTTACAGCATTCGTGGGCAACTACTAATGACCAATGGTGATGATTTGACGCTACGACTGATTGCGGACTACTCGGAGATTGACGAGGTCTGCTGCGCAGCTTCCAATATTTTTGATGGCCCTGGTGATAACGCCGCGAATTTTATTGCCGCAGGCGGCAGCCTTCCTCCGACAGGGTCATTACCAGGGGCGAGCTTCGCTTTGCCACTGGACGTCATCGCTGGGTTGACTGGCCTTACTGGTGCACCAGTCGTCCTCTCAAATCGATATGATGACGATGTTGTTGCGACTAACCGCGACCCTTTTTCGAAGATCGAAGAGACCGGCTTTTCGGCTGAAGTTACTTGGGATATCAACGACGACATTACTTTTACTTCGATAACCGCCTATCGTTCGTATGAACGGGAAGGCGATGTAGATGCAGACTTTAACGCCACAGATGTTCTTTCGCGTAGTGGAGGATTCACTGAGCAAGATACAATTACTCAGGAGTTTCGAATCGATGGCGTCTGGCGTGATATTACATATGCAACGGGCATCTACTATTTTGACCAGGAACTCAATCACGATGAGTACCTCACTTTAGGCACCACTGCGAATATCACGCTGACTGGCGGGCTACCAACATTTGCATTGATCAACGTTGACCCCGGGCTCTGCCCCTTCATAGAGGCTTCCACTGGCATCACGCAAGCAGTATGCCTTGGGCAAGCCTTCCCAGCAGGTGAGGGTTCGATCAACCTTTCTACCCAAGAGCAGACGAGTTGGGCAGTATTTGCTCAGGCTGATTGGAAACTCACTGAAGACACGATTCTTACCCTTGGTTTGCGTTATCTAGATGAAGAAAAGGATATGAATGTCGAATTCCTTGAAACCATCTTCACACCAATCTTCGGCGCTTTTACACCTTTATCGCCATTTGTTCCAAATGTAGACAACATTACCTTCGAAGATGACGCAGTGACAGGCACCATAAAACTGACTCACTTTTGGACGAATGACATCATGACGTATGCTAGTTATGGTCGTGGTTATAAGTCGGGTGGCACTAACATCGATAGGATTTCCCCCGCCACAGGTGCCCCGCTCTTGTTTGATCCAGAGACCTCTGAATCATACGAACTCGGCATGAAGGGTGACTTCATGAAGAATCGATTGAGAATCAACA
>CAVOCG010000199.1:0-4436 GCA_963694095.1 Gammaproteobacteria bacterium | reverse complement strand
GCCGATAAGTTAGGCGCAGCTATAGGTGCATCCAGGGCAGCGGTAGACGCAGGCTTTGTGTCCAATGATATGCAAGTTGGCCAGACCGGTAAAATTGTCGCACCTGATTTGTATATCGCAGTCGGTATATCTGGTGCAATTCAGCATCTGGCTGGCATGAAGGACAGCAAGGTAATCGTCGCGATTAATAAGGATGAGGAAGCACCTATTTTTCAAGTTGCCGACTACGGTCTTGTCGCCGATCTGTTTAAAGTTCTACCAGAACTGGAACAGGCCCTGTAGTCGGAAGGTTAACGCTCAAATGCCCTTACCTTGGTTAGAAATGAGTGTCTGCTATTAGCGGGCACCCATTTCTGCTTTTGCGCTGTCATTCTGGATTAGAGCGTTCGCTATTTTCTGATTGACGGCGTTTTACTTCACGGGGGTCGTTAGCTGCTCTGCCACCCGTGGTTGCTGGTACGCTATTGCTGGCCGTAGCCGCCGGCTCAGTTGCCTTCGGGTCTGAGCTATCTTCTGCCGCTTCGCTGGAGCTTTTGATTGGTTCTGCAACTTTCGCCGTGGGTTCAGGCTTAGCGACGTTCTCAGTGCTTGCTCGTGGCTTCGGTTGTTCAGCTGTTTTATTCGAACTAGCTGATGCTGTCTGGGATTCCTCTGTTTTTGGCTGCCGGGCAGGCGGCGGCTTAACTGACTGGATTACAGCTTCCGTTGCTGCCGGACTGTTGGTGGTGCCTTGTGCCTGAGCCGGGACTGATTTAGCCATGCTGTCTGATGCGACAGAGGTGCTAGGTTTATCACCAACCTGAGTGGCAGGTTTATTTGGAGAATCCGCAGCTGCTGTCCTAACCGGCATTTCTGATACTGGCGTCGCAGCAGGCCTAGCCGAGTTAACTGATGCTGCGGGAGTAATCGCGCTAGCCACCACTTCTGCTGGTTTTTGCTCACTAGTTTGGGGCGCCTGAACAGGCTTGTGCACAACATCATCTTGCCCTGAATGTTGTGCTGTACTGGTTTGATCCTGCTTATTAGGAGTTTCTGCAGCCTTGTCGGGTCTTGGACCACGCTTTCTTTTGGTGGTATTGCGAGGCCGCTTATTTGCGGGTCTCCGTTGTGCTTTGTGGCCCGATTCTTCTTCGCTGCGAGCTGGCCTTTGCTCCTTGTTTTCGCCAACCGTCTTATCTTTGTCTCGCTCTTCTTGGTTGCGATTAGGATTAGGTTTGCGCATTTGTTGCTGATTGCCACGCTTACTATTATTGTCCCGATTTTCATTGCGTGCAGAGTTTGCAGGTCGATTTTGCTGGCCGCGCTGGTTGCGATTATTTTGCTTGGAACGGTTTCCCTGTGTCTGCTGTCGTCGTTTTTGCGGTTTGGGCGTAGGGGCTGGCCCGCCAGTACTGAACATACTCCCAATTGCAGCAAAAAATGAAGCGAATACACCTTTCTTGGCTGCAGGTGTATGTGGAACAGGTGAAGATCTTACTGAGGGGTTTTGTACTGCGGCCTGTTGTTGTTGCGGTGGTTTAATATTTGCCGCAGGCTCCGGTTCCGAAGTTGCTTCCACTTCATATGTCTCGGCGTGCTGATTGAGTCCGATAATTTCGAAGTGGGGTGTTTCTAATTCCGGATTTGGAGTGATTATAATCTGGGTCTTGCTTTGTTCTTCAATTTCCGAAACTGCAGCACGCTTCTCATTCAGCAGATAAGAGGAGATAACTAGGGGTACAGTTGCTCTTACTTCCTTGCTCTTCTGCTTGTTGGCTTCTTCCTGCAAAATGCGCAAAATAGATAATGATAGGGACTCAACGTCTCGGATTGTGCCCTGGCCACTGCAGCGAGGACATACGATGGCACTAGTTTCACCCAGGGAAGGGCGTAAGCGCTGGCGCGACATTTCAAGCAAACCGAAACGTGAAATACGCCCAACCTGAACCCGCGCCCGATCTGACTCCAGCGCATCGCGCATTCTGTCCTCGACCGCGCGTTGATTACGATTCGAAGTCATGTCGATAAAGTCAATGACGATCAGCCCACCCATATCTCTGAGTCTTAGTTGGCGAGCAATCTCGTCAGCGGCCTCCAGGTTTGTATTCACTGCGGTCTCTTCAATACCTGCACCTCGATTGGCTTTTGATGAATTGATATCAATGGAAATTAGTGCTTCGGTGGGGTCGATCACGACAGAGCCGCCGGCCGGAAGTTTAACTTCCCGCTCGAAAGCGCTCTCAATCTGATTTTCGATCTGGTAATGATTAAATAGCGGTACTGTTTCACTGTAGAGCTGGATCCGATCCTCATACTGGGGCATAACTTGACGAATAAAACTCAGTGCCTCTTGGTACGACTCATCAGTATCGAATAGTACTTCACCGATATCCTTACGAAGGTAATCGCGAATCATGCGGATAATAACATTGCTTTCCTGGTAAATAAGAAATGGCGCTGGCTTTTCGGAGGCCGCTTCTTCGATGGATTTCCACAGTGCCAGCAAATAATCCAGATCCCACTGCAATTCTTCCTGGCCTTTGCCAATTCCAGCAGTACGGACTATTAATCCCATGCCTTCAGGAAAATCTAGATTGCGCAGTGCCTCTCTGATCTCGGTGCGTTCATCGCCTTCAATGCGCCTTGAGATGCCGCCAGCTTTGGGGTTATTTGGCATCAGCACCAAATAGCGGCCAGCCAGGCTGATATATGTTGTTAAGGCAGCGCCTTTATTGCCGCGTTCTTCCTTTTCAACTTGGACCAGGACTTCCAGGCCTTCCGGGATCAACTTTTTGAGGTTCGATTTATCCCCGGATGAAACATTCTTCGAATAGTGCTGGGCGATTTCCTTAATTGGCAGAAAACCGTGACGGTCGGCGCCAAAATTTACGAAGGCAGCCTCAAGGCTGGGCTCAACCCGGGTAATCTTACCTTTGTAGAGATTGGCTTTTTTCTGAATTCTGGTGCGATGTTCGATGTCCAGGTCATAGAGACGTTGGCCATCAACTAGAGCAACCCGCAGCTCTTCTTCTTGGGTCGCGTTTATTAACATTCTTTTCATAATAGTTCACTTTCTGTTGTGCCAGATAAGTAAACTCAGGAGGGGCATATTTGAGGCTGAGCAAAGAAGGCTGACGGGCTTAGAGCGCCGCCTGCCTGATTGTGCACGAACTACAAGAACGGTAAATGATTCATGGAATCAAAGCAAATAACTCAGTTGAGTCACTTATTGCGCAGAATTACCACCCCCATTGGGGCTGGGTCCGCAGTCGCCGATCGAGCAATTAGTGCTCTGATGTGTTGGGCGAATGGCTTCGGTTCTGCACTGTGCCTACGCTAGTTAAATACGAACTAAAAGTACTGCCGTTTCTTGTATTCTCGTCTCTGATCTTGGTCAATTTGACTACCTAGTAAATACGCTAGGTGTAAGATCGAGATCGCTTAATATGTTGTCCTGAATTAATCTGGTTCTGTTTGTCGGGTCATGCCCCTTGGGGCAGACATTGTTTTCAATTTCTGTCGGCTCATTGAGCTTTTCAGTTACGTTTATGCCTGTGTCTTACAGCAGGATAAACCTAAACTTATACAGTTCTATGTCTTAGTGGCTTTGCCGTAGCATGTTGCTGGCATGGTAACGGTGTTCTAGCCACTGATGCGGCGAATCAGGAAGTAGCAATTAATCTTGCAATCTATCCTGTGAATACGCTGCCGATGCAGAGGCATTTGATTCCAGCATGCATACAGTGTGCAAATATAACAGTAAAACGGGGGCAACTCAATTAAAAATACGGGTTCTGGTGGGCAGTCTAGAAACAAGGGTCTGTGAACGATTTCGTAGGGTAATTTAACATGCCCAACCCCAGAATAAGTGCCATAACTTGCTTGATTATGAAATTCCGTTGGGCATACAATACCCTCCAACGTGACTTTGTTAGTGCAAAGACACACGTCAAAAATATAAAAATGAGCATAACAAGGAAAAAACCGGCTTCAAACTTCCAGAGTGGTCCATATGGACTGGGAGAGTTGCTGTGTTTTAAGAAGAAACGCTATGACGATCTACTCTTATTGCCGCACCTCTGAGCTGGAAGCCAAGCTAGATAAAGACGAACTGGATTTCATCATGGAGCCAGAATACCTCGCCATACAAACCTATTGCCTTAGCCGAAGCTGGTTCATGACTGAAACCTTGAAGGATGTCAATTGCAGCTGGAATCAGGATTTCGCCAAGCGCGTAAATGGCGAACGTCTGTTAGACAGGGTAAAAACTGGAGATGTGATTCTTTGCAGCAAACTTGAGCGCATTTGTAGTTCTTGCCATGATATGGCAGCTGTGCTTAATGTGCTGAAAGAAAAAGGAGTCGAGCTGCACATAGTTGAATTAAAAGGCGATATCACTGACCCGGGTTTTTTGGTCAATTTTGGAAAGCTGACACAGGTTTTTTCAGCGCTGGAGA
>CAVOCG010000198.1:0-4453 GCA_963694095.1 Gammaproteobacteria bacterium | reverse complement strand
AAAAAATTGCGGTAGTTACCCCCTCATTTGTTTCAGATTGTCTAGAAACGATTCATGAGATAGGTATCGAATACCGAGAACAATTCATGGAGGGAGGCGGTGAAGTTTTTCAACTCGTGCCGAATCTCAACGATGAGCCAGTCTGGTTTAGCTCGGTTTATGAAATCTCACAGCGACACCTGAGAGAGAATCAGCAATAGTCGTTGAAGGTTGAGCTGCATCAAGTCATCGCCTTCTTCAGGTTTCTTTCTTCCTGCGACGATCTACGTAACCTTGAGTTTTTGAGAAAACTCATCAGCCAGGTACGTTTTTTCTTTTACTATTTCCTTTATGATCTGAGTTGCTCGCCAGATATCTTCAAAGCGCAGAAATAGGGGGGAGAACCCAAAACGAACGATATCGGGGCTGCGAAAATCTACTACAACGCCAGCTTTGTTCAAGGCACGGCTAATGGCATAGGCATCTGCATGTGAGAACGCGAGTTGTGTTCCTCGTAATGCAGAATCCGCCTTGGATTCTAGAGCCAAGCAATGCAGGTCTTCGTCATTCTTCACTAAATCTAAAAATAGCTCAGCTAAAGAATTGGCTTTTCTATTGATATCGGTGATTGTGATATCCGTGAAGATGTCGAGCGCGCTGTCCAATACAGCAAGCGATAGAATCGGTGGCGTGCCGGTGAGAAATTGCGCTACGCCTGCCGCATTCTTGTAATCGGGATCGAAAGTAAACGGTTCGCGATGGCCCATCCACCCTTGAATAGGTTGCCTTATGGTCGCATGGTGTTTCTTGTTTGCGTAGATAAAAGCCGGCGCTCCGGGGCCGCCATTCAAGTATTTATAGCCACAGCCCACAGCGAAGTCCACTTCCCATTCATCCATTTTTAAGGGGAGTACGCCGACACTATGAGATAGATCCCAAACGACTAGTATTCCTCTCGCTTTGGCCAATGACGTAAGCCGTTCAATATCATGCTTGTCGCCGTTGCGAAAATTTACTTGTGAGAGAAACAACACGGCTACCTCTTCATCCAGCGCTTGAGCTAGCTCCGGCGCTGCGACCGTTCTTAATTTGCAGCGGGTTGGACCTAACAGCGTCTCCAAACCTTGCGCGACATACAAGTCGGTGGGAAAATTTTCTTTTTGTGACAAGATAATATTGCGCGTAGGCTGCATCTGCATGCAGCTTGCTAAGACCTTCAAGAGATTTATTGAAACCGAATCGCAGCAAACAAGCTGCTGCTGCGCGGCGCCAATAAGCGTTGCGATCTTCTCTCCTGCGGTGAAGGGCAGATCAATCCATGCGTGTGTATTCCAGCTTGCGATGAGGTCTTTTCCCCATTGCTTGTGAACAACTTCCTGCGCACGTTGCTGTGAATTTTTCGTCAGTGGGCCAAGAGAGTTGCCATTGAGATAGATGATATCTGCAGGGACAAGAAACTCATCGCGCTTGGTGGAAAGGGGGTCGGACTGGTCTAGTTCTCTTATTTCCTGAGGCGGGGTGCTAAAAGTGTTCATCGAGTAACTCTACTAGGCGACGATAAGCGAGGGTGCCGGGATGGGCCCAGTCGAAATGATTGGCCCCACTGCTGATAATAGTTCTCGCTCCTGACAATGTCGCCTGTGAAAGAGGAACAATCTCGTCAACATCTCCCTGTAATAGCACTGTGTTCTCATGCAGGCCATGATTGCTTGGGTTAGCATCGAAGTATTCTTGTGCGCGGTCGCTAACATCGCCCCCCATAAATAAAGGCGTCGCAGTCTGGCAGGTATTGCTGCCGGCCGCATAGCTCACCACATCCGAAATGGCAGCCAGTCCTACAATTAGATCAGGCTCCATATCAAGCAGTTCCGATTGAGCGCCCGCAAGCAGGGCAAGGTGGCCGCCTGCTGAGTGGCCTAAAATAGCCAAATTTTCTGACTCTATTGCATCTATATCGTTCAAGCTATTAATGCCGGCGATAATATCTTCGAAGGTTCCCGGCCAGGCGCCACCTTCATCGCCGGTGCGCCGATATTCCAAAGACCAGACAGCAAAGCCGGCATCTGCAAGTGCGGAACTCAGGCCGTGGCTATAGGTGATGTCGAACTGATTCAGCCAGCAGCCCCCGTGAATCAGAACGAGGCTTGCTCGAGCAGGAGTCGTTGCAGGCAGCCAGAGTTGACCAAACTGAAATTGATTCTCACCGTAGTTGTGTGTGATGTCAGCCTCTCGATAAGGGACCGCGAGTACATCGGAGAAACTAACATTAGTTAGCTCGGTCTCAGCAGATAGGGCGAGCTCAGCTGAGAGTGAAATGAATAATGCGGCGACACGTAGTAGTCTGATCATAGTAATTTAAACTTATCAGAAGTGAGCCCACTAGGTCACTGACTAATTTGGCATTAAGTCTGAGTTCGTCATGGTGAAGCTGTCGCTCGCTCTGTGAGATAGTCTGTTGGGTGTGATTGACACAGGCAATTCAGATGGGAATTTAGCCGGGGAGAATTACGATTTTGATACCTAGGGTTATGACTTTGGCTTTCGCGGAGACAGTTGGTTAGCCAGTTACACCTATTATCCTAGATTTTTTTGAATATTTACGCTAAACCTCGTTCTTATGATTTGAAACTAACAGTTTACATAGGTCCACAAAAAAACCAGCTTTCGCTGGTTTTTTTGTGCGAACACTACGGTATTTATTTTTTTAACTTGAAAACAAAAAGCTGACCACCTTCTGGAATTGCTACATCTGCTACAGAGAATCCTGCTATTCCTTGGTAATTGCCTGAGCCTATTGCCACGTATGTATCGCCGTCTAATTGATAGGCGACAGGTTGACTTCTTATGCCTCCACCTAGTTTAAACCGCCATAATTCTTCGCCAGTACTAGAGTCCAAAGCGATAGCGTGCCCAGTTTGGCTTCCAGTAAACACCAGCCCACCTTCAGTACTTAAGGTACCGGCCATCATTGGCTGGGGATCATAATAACGCCATCTCACCTCACCTGTTTGGTAGTCCATGGCAGTAATATGGCCATAGGACGAAGAGTCACCAGTCTCATCTACGTCTACATCTGTAGGAGTCGGAAGGCCACCGGTAAACATTTGGCCTTCTACGTACATACTTATGCCTTTTTGCATAAGCTGACAGCTTTCTATCACAGGGATAAAGGCCAAGCCTAACGACTGATTAACCGAGCCGGCAACAGAACCGTTCATACCTCCCAAAGCGCCTGGACAAACTCGCATCGTCGGCTCTTCTGACGGCATCGCCATGGGATTGATCACAGGTCTGCCACTCGCCTCCATGGAATCTGCCCAATTCAGCTGCTCCATATAGCTAGTAGCCCGGATAAATTCACCATTTTCTCTGTTTACTGCATAGAAAAAACCATTGCGATTGGCCTGAACGATTGCCTTTATCGTTTCATTATCCTGCTCTATATCGACCTGGAAGAGGTGAGTATTCCCGTCATAGTCCCATACATCATGTGGAGTGAATTGGAAATACCATTCGCGGTCCCCAGTGTCCGGATTTAAAGCGAGTACGCTGTCAGAGAATAAGTTGTCACCGAGTCGAGCGTCTCCATTCCAGTCTGGCGCCGGATTACCGGTTGTCCAATACAGTAAGTCCAACTCCGGATCGTAGGTTCCTATAGTCCAAGCAGGAGCACCTCCTGTTTCATAGGAATTACCTGACCATGACTCGTACCCTGGTTCACCTTCAGCTGGGACAGTATAATGCCGCCATATAAGCTCCCCAGTATCCACATCATAGGCATCAAAGAACCCCCTCACTCCAAACTCACCACCACCTACGCCTATAACTGCTAAGTTTTTGACTATTAGAGGGGCCGAGGTTGCACTAAAACCACGATCATATTCAATCAGTTCGTTTTCCCAAAGTTTCTCGCCCGAGATTCGATCAAAAGCTAAAATTTTTGCATCCAGAGTTGCCATTAAAATTTTGTCACCATGAATAGCCGCACCTCTATTTGCAGGGCCACAGCAGATTCTTAGGTCGTCAGGTAATGGATGGTCGTATCGCCAATACATCTCTCCAGTGCGAGCATCAAGAGCGAATAGCCGATTATAAGATGAGGTCACGTACATGATTCCATCATAAATCAAAGGCGATACAGCGAATTGCCCACTTGTCCCAGTGGGGAAACCCCAGGAAAAGTTAAGATCATCGATGTTTTCAGGAGAGAGTTCTGTTATGGGGCTATGCCGTTGGTTGCTGTAATCACCGCCATATTGCAACCAACTTTCAGAGTCGGCACTTTGAGGCTCAGACAATAATTCTGTTGTCACCGGTCCGGCGCCATCACCTATTGATCTATTATTAGTCCAATGAGTAGTAGTAATCGTCAGGGCTTCGCCCACGAGATTGGGATCAAAATTGCCCGAATCACTTTCATCGATAACGATGCTTGAATCATTATCAGCGCCACAACTTGCAAGCAATAATATAG
>CAVOCG010000197.1:0-4484 GCA_963694095.1 Gammaproteobacteria bacterium | reverse complement strand
ATAAATTGTTCTTCACCACCTTGATGAACACCGTTGACAGATTCACCGCCGGTAATCACAACGCCGGAACCCTCCTGCACGATCCATAGATCGATGGTGTCGGGATGACTGAGCATTCTGCTTGCACAGTCTTTTGAAATGCCCCGAGGCGAGCACGGTGTCATGTTTTCGGGGCTGATATTCTCCATGTGCCGAATGTTTATATTAAATTCTCCGCCTTGAAGCATGCGTGTAGTGGCAATATCCTCGACACTTGCTCGACGAAATGCAGCCACAAGCATTTCACGGGAAATGGTTACGGAGTGATCCATTGGAGCTTCCTGATCCACATCAGGAAGTGAAGGGAACTGAGCCAACAGTAGTTGGGAATAGATCAAACCGACTAAGGATAACAAATAGATTTTAATTCTTTTCATGGTTAGCAGTCCCCGTCCTTTTCTGAAGGCTTCTCAATATCAGCAGATGTTATTTTATAAGGGTTAGTAAGGTTTGATCAAATAATTATTCTTCTTCGGCTATTGGCGAAAGGCGCAGTAGCACGCCCTCAGGCGATTCGGTCAGGAGGTAAATCAGGTCGTCCGGCCCCTGCCTGAAGCTAGCCGCTGATACGAAATACTGTCTAACGTACTTTTATGTACTTCCGCAGCTCCTGGGGACGTGGTTCACCAGCGTAAATACTGCCGTTACGATCGACGGTGAGGGTTTCAGCGCCACTTCCACCCTGGGTGATGGGCGGATTATCCCCGGTATCGAGAATAAAGTATTCGACCCAGCCGGTTTCAACATCACCGATTCGAATGCCCTTTTCCCAGCCAGGATTCTGTGTCATGTCAGACTCTGAATCGGCAACAAAAATAGTGCCATCGTCGGATATCCAGATGTCGCTGGGCATGCCGAACTGAGTCCAGTTCGACAGGAAATTTCCGTCCTGGTCAAAAATCGCAATACGCTTGTTGCTTCTGTCGGCGACAAAAATCCGGCCGCTTGGATCCATGGCCATTGCATGGGGGCCCATCAACTGGCCCGGTCCGTATCCGGTTTCGGCAAAGTCCATAATGAAAGTCCCGTCGCTAGAGAATTTGACGATACGATTGTTGCCTGCTCTGCCATGGCCATCGGCGACAAAAATATCACCGTTTGGGGCCGTCACAATATCGCTGGGCTGGGTAAAGTGATTGGGCCCGTCACCCGATACTCCGGCCTCACCCAGTGTCAGCAGGACTTCCCCTGAAGGAGAAAATTTGAACACCTGGTGACCGAATTGTTGCCCGCTTGGAGATTCACCATTGCCTGCTTCGGTGACCCAGACATTACCGTCACGATCCACATGCAATCCATGGGGCCAGGCAAACATGCGACTGCCAAACTCTTCTACGACATTGCCGTCTGGATCAAACCTGATGATCGGATTGAGATCCGAGTTATCACAATAGGTCTGGCTACCACGAGGTGTGCCATCATTGCCGCAACGGACGATTGCCCAGAGATGTTGCCCGTCTGTATCAATATTGACACCACCGGGCGAACCCATTGGCCTGCCGCTGGGAAGTTTGGCCCACTGCTCTCCAATTAAACCGGGGCCGCTTCCGGCCTGCAGCCCATTAGCCGAGCGGTAAGGGTTTCGTCCAGACTGGGCCTGCACTTCAGCAATCATCAGTGACACGGCGATAAACAACCCGAGTAGCTGTGTGAGTTTTTTTGTTAGGGTTAGAGTCATGACCTGATCTCCTTATTGTTAAGACTGCAATGTCCTGAATGTATCAGTGTATAAGAACGATAAACGCTATCTCAATTTATGTTCACACCTCCTTTTTCACGAAATATTTTCAGTTCTATTTGGGACAAGTTTTTAATAAAGCCAATAAATAGCCAACAAACTAGTGAGAAATGCGCCTGACCAAGGGAATTGGTTTGTAAAATTCAACATCATCGACTATTTCGGAACATCCTCAAGTCAACACATCCTCAAGTCAACACATCCATTCCCTTACCTGTTTGGGGTTTATACCTTGAAAACAACCTATCTTAGTGCCTCTCAAGGGATAGATCCCAGCCTATAATTATAGTACCTTCGGGCTATGAATACCCGCAAAGCTTACTGGGCAATCGAGAAATTTATACTGGTTATCAATTACAGAGCAATGACACTAACATTTTTTACAATCTACAGCCTATAAAGGTGTTCTTTAATTAGTCATAAGAACGGCGGAGAAAAATCAAGAAGCGGAAATGGCATGCTGAATCGGTTGGCCCTAGTAATACATTGGATTTGCTTCCTAATCGGAATAGGATATTTGGCAATTATAGGCTTGCTAGTGTTTGGTGGGGTAGAGATAAGCTCAAACTTATTAGACCGTATAGCAGTAATACTTCTCGGGTTAGGCGGCTTATTTCTAGCCAATTTGATTGCTTTTATAATAAGGTTTGTTTTAACAGATGAACGAGCTTTCACTCCTTGGCGGTGAATCAAACTATTCGTAGGGTGTGATTGATCTTGCTCTGCATGATCCGGCACGAGAAGCGTTACAAGAGGGCGATAACATGCGAAAGAATAAGTCCCGCTCAGGCATACAGCTCACCACTTTACTATTGCTTGTGGGTCTGCTTGCTATCCATGCAGACCAATCCATGGCGCAGAACACGTTTGATCTGTACCTGATCGATGTTGAAGGAGGCGGAGCAACCTTGTTTGTTGCGCCATCTGGAGAAGCTCTGCTCATAGATACGGGAAACGGTGGGGTGAGTGCGCCGCGGGATATGGGGCGCATTGTTGACGCCATGCAAGATGCGAATGTTACAGAGATCGACTATCTCATTACCACGCACTGGCATGGAGACCATTATGGTGCGATGGCTGAACTGGCTTCCCAAGTAACGGTGCACCAATTTATCGACCATGGACCCACGGTTGAATCCAGTGCCGCGGCAAACGAATTTATCAATACAATCTACCCAGAAATCTACGGGCGTGCCGAGCGAAGAATTGTCGTGCCAGGCGACAAAATAGAACTCGCTGACATCGAATTCACTGTTCTCACTGCAGCGAAACAAGTCATTGATCGCGCCTTACCTAGTGGTGGCCTGGCTAATCCCTACTGCGCCGATTTCACGCCTCAGAATGAAGACAATGGAGAAAACGCCCAGTCAGTTGGGGTATTGGCCCAGTTTGGAGATTTCCGCGTGCTGCATCTTGGCGACCTGACCTGGAACACGGAGTTTCAACTCATGTGCCCACGTAACCCCATAGGTACAGTCGATTTATTTGTCGTCTCTCATCACGGACAACCCAGCTCTAACTCTGCCCTACTGGTGCACGCAGTTGAACCCCGCGTAGCCATCATGAACAATGGCACTCGCAAGGGCGGTCAACCTGACGCCATGCAGATACTTCACTCGGCTCCAGTATTGGAGGATTTGTGGCAATTACATTTTTCTGAACTTAGCGGTCAACAATACACAGTGCCGGGTCTGTTTATTGCAAATACTGTCGATGAAGCGCAATCCGCCATGCTGATTGCGCCACGGCAGGGCGCAGCCAGAGGCCCGGGTGTAGAACCAGCGCCCAGACACAACGGTGAAGCGCATTGGTTAAAGGTGTCGAGTCGGGCAGACGGCTCTTTCACTGTAACCAATAGCCGCAATGATTTCAGCAAGACTTACAGGGAGCGATAGGAACCAACGAATCGTTTCAGTATCAATTGTGCGTGATAGGAGAATAAAATGACTACAAGAAATACTCGTTTGAAAGCAGCGTCGTTATGGGTTTTACTCGCTATTTTCGTTTCACCATTCGTACTGCAGGCACAGTCCGCAACAGGCGAAATTCCGCGCCTTGACGACGGACGTCCTGATCTTCAGGGCACCTGGGACTTTCGTACCATCACTCCCATGCAACGCCCCGAAAGTCTCTCGGATATCGACGTGCTGACCGAAGCCGATGCCGCTGCTTTTGAGGAGGCCGAACTGGTTCGCCGGGATCGAGATAATTTCACTGATACCACAACCACCGGTGACTATAACCAGTTCTGGTACGACCGCGGCACTGAATTGCTGGACGATGGTCGCACGTCATTGATCACCGATCCGCCAAACGGTCGTATCCCCGCATTGACCGACTCAGCCCAGGCAAGAAATCGAGTTAGACGAGAGCAGGCTCAGTTGGCAGAAGGTGTAGAAGTAAGACCTCTGGCCGAGCGCTGCATCATGGGTTTTAATTCTGGACCGCCTATGATCCCCAGTGGCTACAATAACAATGTCCAACTGGTACAAGCTGGGGGCTACGTCCTCATTCACAACGAAATGGTACACAACGTTCGCCCTGTAAGAATGAATGCAAGTGCACATCTCGAAGCGCCTCGTAAATGGGAAGGCGATTCTATCGGCCATTGGGAAGGGGACACGCTCATTGTCGAAACCAATAACTTCGCCCGTGACACAGCTTTTGGAAACTCCAGCGCAAATATGCATCTGTTGGAGAAATTCTG
>CAVOCG010000196.1:0-4492 GCA_963694095.1 Gammaproteobacteria bacterium | reverse complement strand
ATGAACTTGCTGCCAAATATCAGGCTCATTTTGTTCGATCCAATTAGCTTCGGCCTGGCTGTGCATTAAATCTACCAATGGCTTTGCTCTGATTAGAGTCATCAAAGCTGATTCTAACTTCCCAAGTTTAGGCTTGGTTTCTACTTGTCGCTGATCTAACCAACTAATTGCAGGCCGCAGAGGTTGATTATCCTTCCCCATTGGCACTACCGTCGCCCTTTGTGTGGTCACCGAAACCGCAGTAATTGACTCCTTGGGTATAGGCAGCTTTGGCCACAGTTCTTGACAAGCCTGACAGAGCGAATCCCAAAAATAGTCGGCGTGTTGCTCTGCCCACCCCTTCTGATCAGAAAAATAGGGCTCAATATCAATTTTACTTTTTGCGATGAGTTGACCATTCCCATCAAAAACAATGGCCCGGACACTCTGGGTTCCGTTATCAATGCTTAAAAAGTACTGTTCTTTCATAACTACCTCATCTTAAGAGTTGTTAGGAAGACTGTAATGGTTTTTCCAGATTTTTTCATAGCGATTGACTTCTTTTTGCCATCGGTCATTATCCCAGCTCCGATTGCTTAAAAATATTTCTTTTAATGCGGGATAGAGAGTGACGCCGCCATTGGGGAGACACATACCTAACCGAGTTCTTCTTAGGAGAAGGTCATCGAGATGCTCCACAGCCTCATACTTTATTGCCCATCTGCATTCAGCTAAAGAGAATTCAGTTTCCCCCAGGTTCTGTTGCTCATCTGGCGAACTATCATTTGCAAGCTCAGCTGCTTTATCGCCATATCGACCCAGTAAGCGTTGACCCCAGCTACTATTTTCTGGTGACAGCGACTGCGCACTGATTTTTGGAGTTAAGAACATCCGATCATCGATAAATTCTTTAGCTACCGGCAGATTATCTTTGGCTGCGGCTAGCGCATCTAATGCAATCAATCTAAACGTAGTCAGTTTTCCACCGCTAACGGTAATTAATCCACTATCAGACCAAACTGCATGATCTCGTCGCTCTTTAGATGGATTTTTATTTTTTTCTGCACCAATCACAGGGCGCACTCCAGCCCAGGTCGATAAGACATCGCTGCGCTTAAGTGTATTATCGGGAAATTGGCTGTTAAAAGCCTTTAACAGATAATCTACCTCTTGATCAGAAATGCTGGCCTCTAAATCTAAATCCTCGTCATGGTCTAAGTCTGTAGTCCCAATAACAGTTGTTCCCTCCCAAGGGTAAACAAAGACACCTCGCTTATCATCGACATGCAGAAAAGTCATTACATCGGTTACAGGATATAAAGATTTGGCAATAACGACATGGCTACCGCGCAAAGGTCTTATCCGAGTCTCGCTGTTAACAATATTTCGAAGTCGATCTGCCCATGCGCCAGTGGCGTTTATAATAACTGGGGCGGTTAAATTAATAGAGTTAGGATTATCTCTGTCTTTAATAGTCACACCAGAAACTTTTCCATCCGTTAGCAAGAGATCTTCCACTTTTGTGTAATTTAGCGCGTACCCACCATCTTCAATGCTGTCTTGCAATACACGAAGAACCAAGCGGGAGTCGTCCACCATGGCATCGGTATAGCAGCTAGCACCCTGAAGTTTCTTTTCATCTAGGCCCTTAAATCGCTGGAGTAATTCCTTGTTATTGCAGTATCTATTATCTTGAGCGCCAGCAAAGAAATCATAAATAGTTAGAATGACCTTCATGGCTATAGGGCCAGGAAATTTGCCCTTTCTGAAGGTGAAGTAAAAAGAAATAGGATCTACTAATCCTGGAGCTTCGGTTAATAGACGCTGCCTCTCCTGCACTGATTCCTTGGTGAGCTTTAGATCACCCGCAGCAAGATAACGCAAACCCCCATGAACCATTTTAGAAGATCGGCTAGAGGTGCCCCATGAGAAATCTTGTTGCTCAAGCAGCAATGCTCGATAACCTCGTCGACGCGCCTCTCGAAGAACACCTGCCCCAGTGATACCGCCGCCGATGATAATGATATCCCAATCTAAACTCTTACCATTGCGCATTTCAGATAGAAGCTGTTGACGATTAGTAAATCCATTCATAGTGGATTAGCCCTCATTATTAGGGAGTAATTTTCCTGGATTCATTTGACCATTGGGATCAAATTGTTCACATAAGCTATTAATAGCAGCAATACCAAGTGTTCCTTTTTCAGCGCTCAAATAGTTCTTGTGATCGCTCCCAACACCATGCTGGTGACTAATGGTCCCGCCATGAGCTAGGATTTGCTCGGCACCCGCTTTTTTTAACCTAACCCAACGATTCATTCCTTGTTCGTAACTTTCGCCTATACGAAATAGATAGGTAGTATAGATACTCGATCCTTGACCATAGACATGAGAGAGGTGAGTATAGGCATGCACTTGCTCGCCCTCATCAATTAAGGCTGTGCGAATCGCTTGCTCTATATTTTCAGCAGCTTGGGAGACTTTCGACCAGTCAACTGCTGTTTCCATAGTATCCACAACATAGCCCTCAGCACCCAAAGGGTCGCGAAGATATGGTGCGCGGAATCGACCGTGAGCCCAATTGTCTCCAAGACCAGATTGATCAGCAATACCGCCATGGGCAGAACAATGATCAAGTGCTAGTTCATATGCAACCTTGCAGTGACGAGCTGTGCCAGTTACTCCAAGTGTCATCATTACTTTGCCTTCGCCGATACCTTTCTCAGATAATGCTTGCTCAAGCTCAACGACGCCACTGCTATCGCTACCTGCACCCATGTATAAAAGGCTGGTTGTCTCAAGTGGGTTGCTTAGGCGAACCATCGAGAGAGCAACTCGCTGTTGAATGAGTTCTCTTGCAGCTCGGATACCAGTCTCCCAGGAAGGAAAAAAAATCACCTGGAACTTTTCAGTGTCAGGAAGACGAGTTATTCGCACAGTTACCTCTGTAATAATACCCATGCGGCCCTCAGAACCAAGAATCATCTCACGAACATCAGGGCCTGCTGAAGATGCTGGAATCGTTGGAATAATCATGGTGCCAGCCAGAGTCTCAATAATACCGCCAGCAAACATATTCTCCATTCGCCCATAATGCAGGGATTGCTGTCCACTCGATCGACTTGCCACCCAGCCGCCTAGTGTAGAAAGCTCCCAAGATTGAGGGAAGTGACCTAGCGTGTAGCCATGTTTTTTAAGCTCCTCCTCTACGATCGGTCCTGGGGTACCAGCGCCGAAGGTGGCTAACTGACTTTCTGTGTCAATGCTCAGCATGGAATTCATTTTTCCCATATCAATTGTCAATATAGGCTTTTCACTTTGCTCGGGATTAATATGACCCACCACTGATGTTCCTCCGCCATAGGGGATGACCACTAAATTATTTTTTTTAGCGTGAGCTAACAGCTCTCTTACCTGCTCTGATGATTCTGGAAATGCTACGCCATCTGGAAATGTATCAACATTGCCACTATGCATATCTAACCAGTCGGGCAGACTTTGACCTCGAGCGTGACGAACTCGTGTTTCTGGGTCAGTTATTATCAGTGGATGTTTATCAAGGCGGCTATTTGGTACTTTAGAAATAACGTCGTTTAGAGTTACCTTGGGAAGCATGGTCCCCGATCCAACAAGAGCTTCTAATAACGATCTTAAGCCAGTGCTCAGTTCCATCGTTAAATCACTATCTTCATTCCCCCAACCGTTCCATAAACGCATTAATTTCACCTGATCATAATTGTGTATTTAATGGAGCACACCTATGCCCATTTTGATACAAGTATAGCCTTTTTCATGGTCAAAAAATTAAAGTTAAATCAGGGTTTATAAAGAATATGATGCGAATTATTTTTTGAGCAACCCTTGCTCCTTAGCCCATTCATGTGTTGTTTTCATGCCTTCCTCAAATGAAACTTCGGGCCTCCATCCAAGAATGCGTTCAGCTTTTTTAATAGAAAACCAACTCCTAGTTGAAAGCTGCATGACGGTAGACGGCGAGGCTTCATTTAGGTTGCCCATAAGGTCCGCCACCTTTGATGCAATGGCAGATACCCTAAGTGCTAATTTCGTCGATACCAGCATGGGCCCTTTTTTACCTAGCCATTGATAATGAGGAGCAAAGTATTCTTTGGCTGGCATATAGCCCTCACAAGATATGTTAAATATCTCACCTGCAGCATCTGGATGACTAGTTGCCATAACAATACCGCGAACCAAGTCATCGATGTAAATGGGCCTAAAAAAACCTTCCCCCTTTGCTGGAAGCATGAACTGATTTTTGGCAATTGCCTCTAGTGGGGCAATAACCCATGGGCGACTGCCTGGACCATAAGCATCACCAGGACGAAGAATTACTACCTCTATATTGTCATTTGCCTGGGCACCCAATACAACATGCTCTGAAGCAAGTTTTGTGAGTACATAGCTGCCTCCATCTGCATGAACGGGATGATTTTCCTCTAGCTCGCCTTCTGCTGAATTCCCATATGCAACGACTGACGAGATTTGTACAAAG
>CAVOCG010000195.1:0-4536 GCA_963694095.1 Gammaproteobacteria bacterium | reverse complement strand
CGAGATTGAATATGCCATAGAGGATCAACTGGAAAAGAGCGTAACGACAGTAGCTTCTGATTCTCTAGGTAAAGCGTCACGCATTAATGATGCGGCGGGGCGCTATATTGAATTCTGTAAGAGCACCGTTGGGCCTAATTTAAAATTCAATGGTTTGAAGCTTGTTATCGATTGTGCCCACGGTTCAACTTACCATATCGCCCCTAACGTTTTTCAGGAGCTGGGCGCATCGGTCAAGGCGATTTGTGTTGCGCCGGATGGGCTAAATATTAATGAACAGTGCGGTTCCACTTCACCTGAGGCGCTGGTCAAGGCGGTAATTGAAGAGCAGGCTGACGTTGGTATTGCGTTTGACGGCGATGGCGACCGGGTAATTATGGTCGACCATTTGGGTAATATTGTCGATGGTGACGAAATACTCTATATCATTGCACGAGAGAGACGCAGGCAGAATATTGATTTCGGTGGTGTAGTGGGTACTTCGATGACTAATCTGGGTTTGGAACTCGCTCTGGATGCACTCGACGTACCGTTTGTCCGAACCAATGTTGGCGACCGCTATGTAATGAAGCAACTGTTGCAAAACGGTTGGGATCTGGGCGGAGAATCTTCCGGGCACGTCATTTGCCTGGACAAAACAACAACAGGTGATGGCATTATTTCGGCTCTACAGGCTTTGGCTGCCGTAGTGAATTGCAACCAACCCCTGGCAGATTTAAAGAATAAGATGCGCAAACTACCGCAGTCGATGGTGAATATTAAAGTTGGAGAAGGGCTTGATCTAATCAACAACAAAAAGGTGCAATTGGCAGTGGCCAGTGTCGAAGCAAAACTGGGGAATAAAGGTAGAGTCCTATTAAGGTCCTCTGGTACTGAACCAGTACTGCGCGTAATGGTGGAAGGGGAAGACTCAGATGTGGTCAATCGGTTTGCGAAAGAACTGTCTGATCAGGTTGCCGAAGAAGTCTCAGCCCAGAGCTAGGGCACCTTCGAACGGTAACAGAGACTCTATGTCACTATTCACAGGCGCGCTAATTCTATTGCAACAGAAATTTAAACTGGTTAGTATTGGCGCCCGTTTTATCTGGCTTATCTTTTGTGTTAATGGTTCAGGGTTGAATTGAACATGCGCCGAAAGCTGGTTGTTGGTAATTGGAAGATGAATGGCTCTCGAGAAGAAGTAAAGAGTTTGCTGGGCGAGCTTTTTGTGGGGCTGGTGAAAGCTACAGATAGCGTAGATGTTGCAGTTTGCCCAACCGCCATACATCTGGGGCTGGCTGGTGAAATTTTGCGGGATTCACCTATAGAGCTTGGTGCGCAAAACGTGCATAGCAGCCCTAAGGGCGCATACACTGGTGAAATTTCAACACCAATGTTAGTTGAATTCAATGTAAGGTACGTGCTAGTAGGTCATTCAGAGCGGCGGCAATACTTCGCTGAATCAGATGAGCTAGTTGCAGAAAAATTTACCGCGGTACAATCCGGAGGATTGACACCCATTCTGTGTTTGGGTGAGTCCTTGCAGCACCGCCAGACTGGCATTACAGATCAAGTGATACTGGGCCAGTTGGACGCAGCTCTCGAAGTTGCTGGAATCGAAGCTTTTGAAAATGCAGTGGTGGCCTATGAACCCGTGTGGGCAATTGGAACCGGTCAGACGGCAACACCCGATCAAGCGCAGGAAGTACATCAGCTTATTCGCGCGCATTTAGCAGAGGCCGACAGTAACATCGCGGGGCAGCTGAGAGTGATCTATGGCGGCAGTGTTAACGCCGAAAATGCCGATGAGCTATTTGCCCGGCAAGATATAGACGGGGGTTTGGTGGGCGGTGCGTCACTAAAGGCCAATGAATTTATTTCGATATGTAAAAGTGTGGATTAAAAGATCATGGAAACTGTAATAATTGTAGTGCATGTAATTGCGGCCATATCCATTGTGGGTCTGGTGCTCTTGCAGCAAGGTAAAGGAGCAGATGCAGGTGCGTCTTTTGGCGCAGGAGCTTCTCAAACTGTTTTTGGCGCATCCGGGACAGGAAATTTTCTGGTACAAGCGACCACAATAGCTGCCACAATATTTTTTGTTACCAGCCTTTCTTTGGCGATTTTTGCCAAGAACCAGTCAGGGTTGGGGAATACAGCTGGATTGCCTATAGCTAATCCGGACATTCTACAACAATCAACCAGCGATCAGGCTGACATACCTCAACTGGACGAAGAGCCAGTTAATGGAGTCGGTGATGTGCCGAGTTTGCCAGGAAATAATAACTGAGTGGTACTGGAATTAGCCGAAGTGGTGGAATTGGTAGACACGCTATCTTGAGGGGGTAGTGACCTATGGTCGTGCCGGTTCAAGTCCGGCCTTCGGCACCAATCTTTCGTAATATCTCGTAAGGTCCCAGTGAATACCCCCCCTAAACCCCCGATATAGGCCTCCTAGTTATAATACCTTGTCCGTTACCGTAAGCTGGAAGCATATGCCTTTGGGCAGGTATTGGGGTGGGTACCCTGACGTACCCGCCCAAAAGGCCAGAGAGACCAGAGCAAAGCGTGAGGCTTACAAGATAAAACGTGCAGAACTGCATGAACTAGAGAAAGAAATACGGAGGCCTGATATAATTTCCCTTTGATATGATAACGAGTACGCGAGAAGCCAAAACAGAAAAGAATGTGGTGGATAAGAACCCTATACTGCAACGATTTACTTTCGATAAGGAGCGATTATGGAAATAATAAAAGGCGGTAGGCCGGTCAAGGTATTAACTGAAACAGATGTTATTAAGTTGGAGGCTCTAGCTTGCGTATTAACCAAGTCTCAGGTTGCTGATTACTTTGGTATGACAGGGAAAACACTAAGAGCTATAGAGGGAAGGTAGCCAGAGGTTTCTACCGCTTATAGTAAAGGCAAGGCAATGGATATAGCCGACGTGGCTACTAGCCTGTACGAACAAGCCAAGAACGGTAATATCCAAGCGGCTAAGTTTTACCTAAAGACTCAAGCAGGGTGGAGGGAAGACGCACCTGTAGAGTTATATCAGCCTGATGATGACCGAACATGGAAGATTCAAATCATGCAAGCCAAGGAAGATGGCACTAGCAAGTCATATTCGTAAAACTGTTACCGCTTGCTTGTTTTCGGAGTACGATAAGGGTAGGTGACTCGTTATCGATCAATTTCGTTTAAAAACCATAAACCTCCCAAGCCCGCAAAGACGGAAAGAAAACAAACAATAGCTTCGAGCAAAAGGTCCGTGTGAACTATATAAATGATGATTATTTTTGTATGGTGTTAGCAGAAAAGTTTTTGACTGTAAAATTAAGATTTAGGTGCAAATAATGAATCCCTTAAACATAACATTCAAGCTAGTTTTAATACTGCTTTTAAGTTCAAGTGCAATGGCGCAGCTACCAGAGTTAAATTTACCTTCAACCATAAGCGGGACGCCTACTATAGCTAGGTTTTTTGGAGGAGCATCGAGCGATAATGGAGCATCGTATGCGGGTAGTTTCGACTACGATCAGAAAATTGACATTGACGTAAAGATCCAGGTTGAAAGTGGGCAATTAAATACTATGGGCAACCTTTATGTATTTATTCTCTGGAATAATCAATATTTTATGCTCGTTGAATCAGGTGGCTACGAGATCTGGGATTTGACGTTGGCAAATCTAAAGGCTGCATTTCCAGCAGTGACTTTACAGACGAGCCATACGATTAATATCGTCGATGATTTGGCGTTTGGCCCTGCCGGCGTTTCTGATACTACGCTGGGAATCTATCTCGCCTACGACAGCATGGCCCAGGAAGGCGAGATTTATTACAGTGGCGCTCCGCTTAGTGTGATTATTAATCCGCCGCTTACTACCTTGGAAGGCTGTGCGAAACCTTTTTATTCTGATTTTCCGATTCCAGTAAGCTCTGACGGCACTCACCGTTACTATAATTTTTCATGGCAAAGCGATCCTGTTTTTTGTGCTAATTTTTATGGATCGGTTCCGGCCGATCTCAAAGATAAGATTAGAAGGACATTAAGTTTTGCAAAAGGGAAATTGGGCCTTCTTGCTCCCATTAATAGTTTTTTTGTCAATCTAGAAATGGCCGACAAAGCTGGGTATATAGCTGACGTATGTGATACTTGGCCTTATAGGAGCTATGACGTAGAAGATAAACAGTTTAAGAAAATACCCAGAGCACTTTGCATTCAGAATGCAGCCCCTGTAAATCTAGAAAACGCAAGGGGTGGCGGAGGAGCGAGCGAAGCGGGATTTCATAATGGAGGTGGGTCTGAGGTATCTATAAATGGCTATTTTCAATTTGATCAATGGCAACAGGAAGGCGAATTTTCTACCGAAGAAGCAGCAAAGAAATTCTATGGTGATGATGTTGCCAAAGTTGGAGTGCATGAGTTTTTCCATGCTCATCAACAAATGTTAATGTGGTATTTTGAAGAGAAGAAAGAATTTGGAATACCTATATCGTTGATGGAAGACTTTGCTAGTTACCAGAATGAACAGTATGAGCATGATAAAGTTCTTTAC
>CAVOCG010000194.1:0-4599 GCA_963694095.1 Gammaproteobacteria bacterium | reverse complement strand
AAGAACACGCTCATTCTTGATTTTCTCACTAGCTAAAAGTAAGCTGCGCGCCATGGATCTAACTATTTTAGATATACTGTGCTTTGGCTGGTTCTTAATCTGCTGGGTTGGTTATGCGGTATTCGCTAGACTAGCGGCGAAGAAAACTAATAGTTTATCAAGCGTGCTGTACAGTTTTCGAAAAGAATGGGTGCAGAAACTTTGCACCAATGGCATCAGTGAAGTGGATGCTGAGCTATTATCCAGCCTTGAGAAGCAAGTCTCTTTTTTTGCCTCTACCTCGCTGCTGATACTTGTAAGTTTGGTTACAGTGGTAAGTACTGTCAGCAACATGTTCATGAATATGTCCAGCCTGCCGTTCGTCACTGTTGTTTCAGTCGGGGTTATTCAACTTAAACTGCTATTACTCATCCTTATATTTACCTATGCTTTCTTTACATTTACCTGGTCGATTCGTCAGTATGGGTTCTGTTTCATCTTGTTTGGCTCCTCTTTTCACACCGTAAAATACTACAAAGAAGCCCAGGATTATCGAGCAGTAACTGAAAACCGAAACCCTAAAGCGATGGCAAAAGTACTCGATAGGGCCGCCCACAGCTACAATTATGGACTGCGCGCTTACTATTTCGCCCTCGCCGCTTTAACCTGGTTTATCAATGGCTATTCCTTTGCGTTTGCTTGTGCAATGACAGTGTTTGTACTTTACCGCCGAGAATTTAAGTCCAGCACACTGCTCGCACTAGTCGATTCCCGAATCCCTGTCGAACCAAAACCTACGACATCTGAGTAGCTTAGACCCCACAGTCGGGAAGGATTAAAAATCTCTTTTGGTTTGTTTGTGATGTTATGGGCAGCCGAAGTTACAGCTTCAAGACGATTATACCGATCTTGCTTGGCCATCATTTCGTTATTTTGTCGAAGTTCCATCGCCAAGAAAATTATCCCGGCAATAACTCCAGTATTAACAGCTAACGTGAGCCAGCTGTTGGGGTTTTTTCAACTTCATGCGGGTTATTGATTTCTATAATCAACGCACTTTCGTGATTCGATGTGCCGAAGCACATAACGCCTAGGTAAGCGAATGCACGTAGCGCATTCGCTTACCTACTTGTTAGGTGTAATAAATCAAACAGCAACAACCTTATTTGCACAGGGGCCTTTCTGTCCCTGACCTACTTCGAACTCAACGGCCTGGCCGTCATTCAATGTCGCGTATTCACCCCCTGATTGAATTTCCGAATGATGGACAAATAAATCTTTACCGCCATCTTCTGGAGTAATAAAACCGAAGCCTTTATCTGCATTAAACCACTTAACTGTACCTTTACTCATAACTCTCTTTACCTTTGGTGAAAAAATAAATCTGCTTTGGCTATCACCATTACAAAACAGGATTTGAACTGGTTGGACACATAACGCCCTTATCAACAGACACCCTTAGGGTGTCTGTTGATAAGATTGCTATGTTCTGGCGGAATTCCCAGTATATATATGCCAATTATAAGTATTCCTAAATTAGCGCCTAATTGCTAGCTCCTTTTACTCTAGTGGAGCAATCTAGCTACGTGCGAAGGTAGGATGCACCATTTACATCGATGATTGTGCCGGTACTGAATTCGGCTCCTTCGGATGCCAGAAAGAACACTGCGTGTGCGACCTCCTCTGGCGTTGCTACTCGATTAAGTGGGCTTTGCGCTCTAATCCCATCACCTTCTGGCGAATTTAATCGAGCTGCTGCCAATGCCGTATCTACAAACCCAGGCGCAACGGCCCCGACATAAATTTTATAAGGCGCAAGCGCTATTGCGAGTGATTGGGTAAGAGCGTTGAGTCCAGCTTTACTGGCTCCATAAGCAGGTTTCTGGGGTTCGCCCCGGAACGCGCCGCGCGAGCTAATATTGATTATACGACCGCCGCCGTGGTCTTGCATATATCTGGCAGCGCAAAAGCAAATGTTGGCGGGGCCGAGCAAATTAGTATTTATGGTCCGTTGCCACGCTAACTGCCAATCTTCGTACCCGGTGCCAAAGAGCGGATGATAAACACCGACACCTGCATTATTGACAACAATGTCCAAACCACCCAGCTCATCAATTGTCTTATTAACCAGTAGCTCAACCTCACGGGGACTAGCTACATCACCCTGTATGGCGATATGCCCTTCACCTATCAAATCATCCAGCGTTTCCCTAGCTGCCACACCATTGGACAGATAATTAATTGCCAACCGGGCTCCTTTTGAGGCAAAACCTTTTGCGATCGCACTACCTATTCCTCTACCACCACCAGTAACTAGAACTTTCTTATCGGAAAAAATAAAGAATCCCCCCCGCAGCATCCTGGTTTCATGTTTTCTGTTCTCCCAGCTATAATCAATTTTTCAATTACCTTAACATTTGTTCAGTTAAGTTTCACAACTGCAGTGCGCTCTCATCATTACACGCCTAGGACGCCACCCGAATAACGCTGTGAATCAGCGTCGGCCACATTAGCCACATCGCAACCCTCACAATACATGCCACACCGACCTGCAAGACTTTCACTGGTGGCTGCCCACAGTGTTATGGTGCAAACCCTGAGTAGAAGATTTGAATCCAGCTTTCGCTGGCTCAGATAAATTACCCTCTGCATCGGTCCAGTCCAACCCCTAATCCACCACCTCTTTTAGCTTAGTGGAAAAAATTCGAATACGCGATTCAATACTGAGCCAATACAGCGGGCCACTCTAACCAATTTCGTATTCAGGAGCCATCTCTGGTCCGCTTGACTTTGCTGGCATGAGAGTCCATCTTTTGCCCTCTTTGCTCCACTAATTTGTCCAGCGACTAGAGGTGTACGATGAACAACTGCGGAAAAATGCTCCTTAAATTATGTTCCTGCTCTTTTTTTTATTCAACTTTGGCCTGCGCCGTATTGGTCGCATTACCAGTTACCGCTTCTGCTCAGCGTGGTCAGGCAGGTCCTCCGGAGCAGCTCAGCGTAGAGCCAGTAAATCACCTGCCTAACCCCTACGAAACCCAGCGTAATTTTGGTACTTTGCCTGATGGCCGTTCCTGGGGCTCAGTGAGTGCAGTCAATATTGATGTTGACGGTATCCATGTTTGGGCTGGTGATCGCTGTGGCACGAATTCCTGTGCAACGTCTGACGTTGATCCGATCGTCAAACTGGACCCGCAAGGCAACGTAGTAGAAAGCTTTGGTGGCGGTATGATTATTTGGCCACATGGTATGGATGTAGACCGTGACGGCAATGTGTGGGTAGTCGATTCCCGTGCCGCTAATGCTAGAGAACTTGAAGCTAACCCGGGTGCTGCAGGTAAGGGCCATACTGTGCTGAAATTCAGCCCACGCGGTGAACTATTGATGACTCTGGGTACAGGTGGTGAAGTCGGTGATCCACCTACTCACTTCACAGAACCAAACGATGTGTTTATTGCACCTAATGGCAATATTTATGTCGCCGAAACCCACGGCGCCCAGTTTCAGGATGATCCCGGCCGCGATTCCAAAAGCCGCATCTCCATTTTTTCTCCCGATGGTTCTTTCATTAAAAGCTTCGGCGAATGGGGATATGGAGATGGCCAGTTGCGCTCACCGCACTCACTGGCAATGGATTCACAAGGTCGGCTGTTTGTAGCCGATCGTGGTAACCGCCGCATTCAGATTTTCACTCAGGATGGTGATCATTTGGATACGTGGTATCAATTCAGTCGCATTAGTGGCCTGTTTATTGACCAGAACGATATAATTTATGCGATCGATTCCGAGTCGGGACCCAACTACAACCCAGGTTGGAGAAAGGGTTTACGAGTTGGCAACGCTAGGACTGGTGAAGTGCTGTACTACGTTGGTCCGCACGATTCAGAGCGTGGGTCAGGGATGGGCGGCTTCGGCTCAATGGGTGAAGGCGTAACAGCCGATCGCAACGGCGTGGTTTACGCGGGCGAAGTCGGGCCTGTACAAGGTATGACCAAGTTTGTACCTCGCCTAATTCCGTAATATTCTAGGAGCAAGCGAAAAAAGGTCCCCTAGGGAGATTTGCTTAGGGGCCTTTTTAATGTGCAGATAACAAGTTATTAATCATCAGTTTAGTCAGAGCCAGCGCCTTGTATTGCCGGTACTGATCTCCAAATTTGCTTTCCAAATAAATTTCTTCCTTTCTAATGGCTATGAAGTAAACCAGAATGCCTGCAATAGGTGAACCCATAACCAACCAGAGCTTATTACTCCAGATACCGATACTGAGTGAAATAAGGCAAAACCCTAGGTAAATCGGATTTCTCGAATAACCATAAATTCCAGTTGTGATGATCACATTGATAGGTTTCCAAGGCTCAAGATTGGATTGTACGCGACGAAAGCTCAGACTCAACAGGATAGGTAGCGCTGCGCCCAAAAACAGCACCGGTGCACCTGCTATTTACAAGGCAGCAGGCACACCCAAGCCCACCGGGTACAGGTAGCCAAGAGCAACCCCCCCCCAACAATTGCCAATGACAAAATTAAGGGCGGCGGAAATTTTACACCGGCGCCTTTCTTGTCTTCTCGTGCTTCAGTTTCATTCGACATAGCTAACCCATTTAAATGAACCACATTTTC
>CAVOCG010000193.1:0-4644 GCA_963694095.1 Gammaproteobacteria bacterium | reverse complement strand
CTGGGTGATCAGCAGAGCACTGAGTACTCCCATTGGCAGCAGCGGCAGGCAGCTCCAAGCAACGATGGTCTGCCTGATACGTCCAAAAATAACCAGCGTTGTGATCACCATGACCAGCAGTGCTAGCGGGAATTTGGTGCCCAAAGACTCATTGGCGACTTGATTAGCTTCGTATTCCCCCCCCCATGTCAGCGTATATCCCTCGGGTAGTTCTATGGCCTCAATATCGGCACGAACGAGGGTCAAGGCCTTGGCTGCAGTGCTGCCGTGAGCTGGGTTCGCCTGGGCAGTCAGGGCGCGGCTGCGGCTGCGGCGAATAATGGTTGCGTCCTCAGTAATTAGTGTAGGTTCAGTTATCACGTGACGCAGCGGTATGTATTTTTGTTGACCTCGACTCCAGACATGGCCATCAAGGAGCTGGTGCTGCCCGGGCTTGAGCTGGCTGCGCGCAATAATAGGCACCTGTTTGTCACTGTCGCGCAGCACGGCAACGAGCGAGCCCGTGGTGACAAAGGCGAGAGCTTCGGCAATGTCCTGTCGGTCGACACCGCTCGCCTGCGCACGCTCGGCATCGATAGTTGGCGCTAACCCTAAGGTAGGTTGTCGCCAGTCGGAGCGAGTATCAATCAGATCCGCCTTCTGGTAAATCGTTAATGATTCCTGCGCTAAGGAACGCAGAATAACTGTATTATCGCCCGAGAATCGGGCTTCTAGTTTCCATGCACCACCTGGGGTCATTTCGGCACGTCGAACCATGACATCTAAGTCGAGTTCGCCGGCTAACAGTTGCCGACTAAATTGCACTAGCTCGTCGACATCTTCGACACTGGCAGCGCGGATGGCAAATTGGGCGTAGGCTTGATTTGGCCGTTCCGGGATCGTGACGACGGTAAAGCGGGATGCACCTCTGCCGACCCAAGCGGTAATATCGGTAATCTTGGCATGCTTGGCCAGTTTTGATTCGAGCTGTGCAGCTTTTTGTTCAGTGGCGTGAAGGTCGGTACCTTCAGGAAAGTAGAGGTCGACATAAAAGACTGGGGTCGGCAGATTGGGAAAGAATCCCTGTTTTAGCGAGCTAAAGCCCATCAGTCCTGTCAGCGCTATAACTAATAGCCCGACAAAACAAAGGTGTGCATTGTTTAAGGCCACGGACAGGCATTGCGAATAAAGCTTATATAACCAACCATTGTAAATCGTCGACTCCTCTTGGGGCGAGGTCGTTGGCCGCAACAAATGGATGCCCAGCGAAGGAATGAGGGTGACCGATAAAATCCAGCTAAGTAACAGCGATCCCCCAGCCACATAAAATAGCGAACCCATGAACTGTCCTGTGGAATCACTAGACAGACCAATGGGTGAAAACGCAGCCATACCGACGATGGTCGCGCCGAGCAGAGGCAAGCGAGTATTGACGACTGTTTGAATCGCGGCTTCCCGGGCAGTTTGGCCCCGCTGCATGCCTGTCACCATACCTTCGGCAACCACAATAGCATTGTCGACGAGCATACCCATCGAGATCATCAACGCAGCCAGGGAAATTCGATGGAGCTGAATGCCTGTGGCTGCCATGAACCCGATGGTGCCAAGGACAGTGACTAATAACACAGCGCCCACTAGCAGGCCAGCACGCCATCCAGTGAATAGGCAAAGCACCATAATGACCGTAAAAATCGACAGGGATAGATTGACCAAAAAGCGGCTGATGGTGCGATCGACGACGCGATGTTGCTCATACACAGGTTGAATATCCATGCCAACCGGTAGTGACTTTTTTAAGGCATAGATCTGCTGCTCAACAACTTTGCCCACGCTGACAACATTGGCCGAGGTGATGACAGACACGCCAAGGGTGAAGACTCGTTGGTTGTTGTGGCGGATGATAATCTTGGGCTGATCGGTTTCGACTCTAGAAATATCAGCCAAAGCACTTATCGGCAGCACAGAGGAGGAGCCGCTATGACCTACTAGAATCTTACCAAGCTGGTCTATATTGGTCTCTGGCATAGTGGGTGCGATACGCATTCGCCGATCGCCGTAGCGCAGTGACGAGGAGCCATAAAGTGCGGTCTCCGCGCGTATTTTATCAAAGAGTGCGTCACGGGAAATACCAAGCTGGATCAGTTGGGCATCATTAAAATCGAGGTAGACTCTCTCTTCTGGCAACCCATCAATCTGAACCTTGGCGACATGTTTGATCATCTGCAATCGACTCTGCAATAGTCGCGCCGCGTCGTGTAACTCCGCGATTGAATAGCCCTCGGGCATCGTCACTGCGTATAGAATGCCATAAACATCTGAAAAATCGTCCTCAACATGGGGTGTCTGGGCTTCGGGAGGCAGGCGCTCTGCTGCCTCCGAGACCCGGCGCCGAAGCTCGTCCCATATTTGCGGTGCCTGCTCTGCCGTAACCCAGCGATGCAACTCAACTTCAACCTCTGAATTCCCAGGTACAGAGCGTGACTCCATGCGAGATATCCAGGGTAGCTCTCGCAGTGACAGTTCGATCTTCTCGCTGATCTCCTGCTCGACCTCAAGTGCTGAAGCACCCGGATACTGAGTCAGAATAAAGGCCTGTTTGATGGGGAAGGGAGGATCTTCTAGCCGCCCAATGTTTTCCAAGCCATACCAACCGCTTACCACACAGATAAGCGTCAGCAACCAAACATACAGCGGATTTTTTAGAGCGAATTCAGTCATGATTATGACTTCACCTGATCACTGGGCTATGTAACGGAAGAATCTTGTCACCTTCCCGAAGTGAGGAACCCCCTGCCGCGATCACCGTGTCGCCGTGAGTTAAGCCCGCGATAACGGGCACCCAGTCGGGTGAGGGTGTGCCTACGTCCACCGGTCTCTTGTTGACGGTGTAGTCTGGGGCTGAGGTAATCCAGACGAAGAAGCTGCCATCGACGTCTGCCTGCAGGGCGGCCGTTGGTACTAATGTTTGTTGCAAAGTAGGCGTTAGCTGTAAAACTATCTGTGCAGTCATACCTTGTAAAGGCTGCCAATGGGGGAGTTTATCGAGGATAAAGCGCGTCTCGAAGACCGGCATTCCCGGGCTTATCTGGGCATGCTGTTCGACCCATGTAAGTGGCCACTGGCGGTCTGGATGTGCGGTGAATCGTGCGTACGCTGAGTTAATACCCTGTTGGTTAATCGTTTCGAGCAAAATTTCCGGTAAATCGGTGACCAATTCGAGTGTGTCTGAACGGGTCAGTCGTGCAATCACATCGCCGGCAACCACGGCGCTGTAATTCTGTTTCAAACGTTGCAGTACAATGCCGTCAAAAGGTGCCAGTATTTGGCTGTCCCTAACAACCTCCTTGGCCTGCTCAAGATCAATACGCATAAGTTTATGTCGCGTACTCGCCTCATCGAATGTGGATTTGGAGACCATACCTCTGCCATAGAGTTTCTCCATCCTTGCCAGTTCTTGTGTGGCCAGACTGAGAGAGGTATTGGCATAATCTAGCGCCAGTTTATGTTCTCGGGCATCGAGTGCCGCGATCAACTCGCCTTTTTTAATCGATTGACCGGCACGAATTGGCAGGGATATGAGTTGGCCAGATACCTCGAATTTCAGATCGAGGCTGTCGCGGTTATCAACGCGAGCGAAAAGCTGATGCTCAATCGGTTTAACGGTATTTTTCACTGCATACAGTTTTGCCGGTCGCGCCATAGTTAGAATCGTCTGCTCAGGAGAGGCTTCATTGCAGCCTATCAGTATCAGATAGAGGACCAAGCACAAAGACAATTTCATGAGACTAACGCTAAAAGACGAAGCCGCAACCTGTCTTTATCCGCGGATTCAAACTGATAGAGCCCCAAGGTTTCGAGTAGTTGGAGACCTTGCACGGCAAGTATTGCGGTTGTGCCAAGATCAGGATCGTTCGCACCTTGCGCCAGATGATCAAACAGGATTGTAAAATACTCGCGGACAGGTTCTAACAGGGCAGGATTTTCGGCACCGCTAGCCAGTATTGCATTGGCGGTAGCGCGCTCGACCAGGGTTAGGGAAAATTCAGTATTAATCATTGCCTTCAACTGAGCGGTTTGGCCCTGTTGGGCTTTGCTCGACAGGAATAACGCCTTTCTAGTAGAGAGTAAGTCCTCAAGCATAGCCTCCAATAAAGCTTGCTTGTTGGCGTAATGATAGAGCAGGCCACCTTTTGATACGCCGGCATGCCGCGCGATAGCATCGATTGTCAAGTTTCCAGCGCCATGCTCTGCGACCAATACCTGTGCCGAACGACGAATACGCAGACGTGTCTTTTCAGCAGTGCTCATAAACAATTCCCTTAAACTAAACAGTCTGGACGGTACAGTATATCAAGTTTTATTTCGCTTATGGAAGGGCTCATTCAGTGGCTGTCGCTGAAAGGTCTACAAGCTGACCCAGTATGGTCTATGCTCGGGAGAGAGTTTCGGCTAGCAACGGACTTTCGTTTGCCTTTTTGGTCTGAACAACGAGTGGGGTCACATTGAAATCTTACTTCTCACAGCGGCGACTGGGCTGTACCGACTACCAAAAGCAGATCAAGCATTTCTCCTAGCCCCAGAAAAGGTCAATAAAGATACCGCTGCGATGCTCTAGATTACTCGGTCTTGGAAAGTTAGCTCTTGACTGTGAAAACGATGCTGCCC
>CAVOCG010000192.1:0-4656 GCA_963694095.1 Gammaproteobacteria bacterium | reverse complement strand
AGAATGCGGGTGTGACCCTTAGGCTCTTTAAGCTTTTTAATAAGAAGGCAGGGATTGCTCTCGATCAATTGTAGCTCTTTCGTTGCATAACCTAATAGTGCACTCAGGGTCGCCACGTATCGATTTGCGGTGGAGTTTGAGCGAAAGCGTCGTATTTCTGCGCGGACCTCGAGGATCAATGACGGACGAATATCAGCGAGCAGAACATCACCTAATTTCTGTTCCCAGTATGCTAAGTGTTGTATTCGCGTATATGGGTCTTTGAGGTGTTCCAAGGCATCTTCAGTGTATCGACCTATAACGTCACGAAGTGCTGTGCGTTTAGAGTCGGTGTACCTGAAATACTTCCCTTCGAATATAGAGGTTTCGGTTTGAGACGCCCAATGCTTTGCGTCGGTCCGTCGTTTAAAGGTTCTCGATACGGTGGGCTTGTTCTTGATTCGTATTTTGACGCGCCATGATGTGGCGCCTGATTTTGAATAGCGTTGTTCGATAACAGCCACGTGATAAGCTCCTTCGGCAAAGTTGCCGATTAAGGTGGGTAGTGCTTATACATCGCAGGCTGTTGTAATGTGCGCCGAACACATCTCAACATTAACCTAGTCATAGCAATAAGTGCAATTGCTAAGCTATAAATATTGAGCGGTCAGTGTCCCATGAGTGTCCCATGGGATTTTAGGAGGTGAGTTAGATAGCTCTAACTCATTGATTTAAATGGTGGGCCCACAGGGACTCGAACCCCGGACAAACGGATTATGAGTCCGCTACTCTAACCAGCTGAGTTATAGGCCCTTCATATTACAGCTCGCATAAGAACCAGTTATTGGCCGACTCTGCCATCAAACCCACACCTACAATAACGAGCTGTGAAACCTTCACGCTCCAATTTGGAGCTTTCTGCGAGGCCGCAAAGTATAAATACTATCAGCTTGATAATAAAGTAAGGATTGCGGCCTAAGCTCTGAGGGAACCGGCAGTACCGGTATATCCACTAGATCAAGTTTATCGGCGGTTTGAGTTTAGCTGACTCCGAAATTACTCGTCCAGAAAGCTTTTTAAGTGATCTGACCGCGTCGGATGGCGCAGCTTGCGTAAGGCTTTAGCCTCGATCTGTCGTATGCGCTCACGGGTTACATCGAACTGCTTACCCACCTCTTCTAGCGTGTGGTCAGTGTTCATGTCGATACCGAATCGCATTCGCAGCACCTTTGCTTCCCTGGCTGTCAGACTGCCAAGTACATCCTTCGTAGCTTCTCGCAGACCTTCATCGATGGAAGAATCCACGGGGGAATCCACTGTCGCATCTTCAATAAAATCACCCAGGTGTGAATCTTCATCATCACCAATGGGTGTTTCCATTGAAATGGGTTCTTTAGCAATCTTGAGTACCCGGCGCACCTTGTCTTCTGACATTTCCATGCGTTCACCCAGTTCATCAGGTGTTGGCTCGCGGCCTTTCTCATGGACCATCTGCCTGGAAATTCGATTGAGCTTATTGATGGTCTCAATCATATGTACAGGGATACGAATGGTTCGTGCCTGGTCGGCTATGGAGCGAGTGATTGCCTGTCGAATCCACCAGGTCGCATAGGTGGAGAATTTGTAACCACGGCGGTATTCAAACTTATCAACGGCCTTCATCAGGCCGATATTTCCTTCCTGAATCAGGTCGAGGAACTGCAGACCACGGTTTGTGTACTTTTTAGCAATTGAAATCACCAGCCGGAGGTTGGCTTCTACCATTTCTTTTTTGGCGCGACGGGATTTTGCTTCACCAATCGACATCTGCCGGTTGATATCTTTAATCTCGGAAATGGCTAGACCATTTTCCTCTTCCAATAGCCGCAGTTTTTTCTGCGCGCGCAGTACTTCATTCTTTACGTTAACCAGTAGCTCGGAATAGCCTTCCTTTTCCTTAATATGTTTGTCTATCCATTTGTCGTTAATCTCATTGCCCGGGAAACTGCCGATAAACACCTTTCTTGGCATCTTGGCGCTACGTACTGCAAGGCTCATGATTGTTTTCTCATGGCGGCGCACGCGGGCCAATACCGCGCGGACATGTGACAGTAACGGATCAAACTGACGTGGTGTTAATTTAAAGCAATTGAAGAGCCCGCCAAGCTTCTCGAACTCGGCTTTAGATCGCTTGTCAGAACGACCATACTTACTGACAATAGCGCTGGCGACTTCGTATTGCTCTCTTAAAGCCGTAAAACGGATACGAGCCTCTTCCGGATCAGGCCCAGTGTTTACTTCATCATCGTCGTCGGAATCATCGTTGTTATCTTTTTTAGCAGCACCAACCTCGATAGCTGGGGGTGGAGGAACAACTAACGCATCATCAGGAAGGTCCAAATAGCCGGTAAGCAATTCGTTAAGGCGGCGCTCGTCCGCATCGATAAGCGCATATTCATTCAACACATGCTCCACAGTGCCTGGAAAACAGGCCATCGCCTTCAGTAATTCGCGCACCCCTTCTTCGATACGCTTGGCAATGACGATCTCGCCTTCGCGAGTTAACAGCTCGACTGTACCCATTTCCCGCATGTACATGCGCACAGGGTCAGTGGTTCGACCCGCTTCATTTTCTACCGCGGCCAGGGCAGCAGCAGCTTCGGCGGCGGCCACCTCATCAGCCCCTGTGTCAGTTTCTTCAGTTAACAGCAAGGTATCAACATCCGGAGCAGTCTCGAATACCTTGATTCCCATGTCATTAATCATCTGAATGATATCTTCAACCTGATCAGGGTCAGAGATTGACTCGGGTAAATGGTCGTTAACTTCCGCGTAGGTCAGATAACCTTGCTCTTTCCCTTTCGCGATCAATGACTTCAAATTTGACTGTGGTGCAATGATTTCTGGCATGAGACTCCATCTTGTCCGGGTTTAAAGCTGGGCCGTACGTAAATAAAAACGAGCCGGGCATTATATAGAGTTATCTCCAGACTTGCATTGGTTATTAATCGGAGCTTTTGGTTTTAAAGCACCAGGTCAACAGCCGTAAATATTTCAGATAATTGGTGCAATATTCAGCCTAGGTCTGTGCCTTTGACGTTTTTACCCGTGATTTCAATTGATCCTTTAGCTCCAGTAGTTCCAATTTTTTGAATATATCCGACAATATACTGTCAATTATATGCGTAAACTCCTGCTCCATACCTTCTACAGGTGTTATTTTCTCGCTCTGTAACAATTGCGGCAGCTGATGCCCAAGTGTCGTACCATAGCAATAACCCGCCATGGTGTATGTATCTGTAGTAGGGTCTTTCTGGATCATTTCAATAAGCGATAACAATAATTTCCTGTTTTCATCCTCCGCTGAGCGTAGGGGCTGTAAATCCCGGGTGATTGACAGAGCAATCTCGGGATTATGCAACAATAACTCAATGGCTTTAAGGCTAGCCGGTTTTCTGTACTTCGCTAATTTTTCTGTGCTGCTAGTACGTTGGGAGAAATGGGGTGGCTCACTTTGGAAACGGTCCGGTGGAGCCTGCTCCATTACGGGTGCTGCAGGTTCAGGCTCGGTAGCTAGCAGTTCGGCCAGGGACTGGGATGACATACCCAGTGTTTCTGACAGTCTGTCCAGTATCAGTTGCCCATAGACCCCTTTTGGGAATTGCTTGATCAGCGGCTTTGCTAGATTACTGAGCCGAGCTTTACCTTCGATGGATGTGATATCTAAATCTTTGGATAAACTCTGGAAAAAGTAGTCCTCCATGGCTGTTGCCTGATCGATCTTGGCGCTGAACTCCTCTTTGCCTATTTTTCGAACTAGGGTGTCCGGGTCTTCCCCATCGGGCAATAACAAAAATCGCACCTGCCTGCCGTCTTCCATCAACGGGAGGGTTGCCTGCAATGCCCGCCATGCAGCAGTGCGGCCGGCATCATCTCCATCGAAACAAAATACTATTTCGGGAACCCAGCGAAACAGGCGGCTCAAATGATGAGTGCTGGTCGCGGTTCCCAAAGTAGCAACTGCATTACGAATTCCCATCTGGGCCAAGGCAATAACATCCATATAGCCCTCGACAATAAGAATACGCCGGGCTTTGCTATCGGCTTTGCGACATTCATACAGCCCGTATAATTCAGAGCCCTTGTGGAACAGCGCCGTTTCTGGTGAATTTAGATACTTCGGTTTGTCATCGCCCAGAACGCGACCACCGAAGGCGATTGTGCGCCCTCGACTGTCTCTGATTGGAAATATAATGCGATGGCGAAACCGGTCATAATAGCGGCGCGCCGTGCTACTTTTGGCTTCACTTTCAGCTGCCTCATCTTTCAGTTTCTCTTTTTCAATTACCAGCCCCGCCTTGAGCAGCAGCTGTTGCTGATTGGCATCTGTGCCCAGAGCTGTAAGTAAGTTATCCCAGCCCGCGGGGGCATAGCCCAAACAAAACTCTCGGGCGATTTCTCCACTTACCTCTCTCGCTTTGAGGTAATCCACGGCCGCCTGCCGTGCGCCATGATGCCGGATCTGATATTGATAGAAACGACTGCTTTTCTCGAGCATCTCAGATAATTTTGCGTTCTCGGATTTTCGCTGTGTAGCCGCCTTGCTTTCTTCACGAGGAACATCCATACCATTTTCCTTCGCCAGCATTTCAACTGCCTGGGGAAAATCCAGCTGCTCAAAATTCATGACGAACCCAA
>CAVOCG010000191.1:0-4671 GCA_963694095.1 Gammaproteobacteria bacterium | reverse complement strand
AATCACAGCCACTGGCTTACAACAAAGATAATCAAGAAGACAAAGAACCACTGTTTGACATGATCGATACAATCAAAGATTGTTTGCAAGCTTATACCGATATGGTTCCTGCCATCATCAGCAAACCGGAGAATATGTACCAGGCTGCGTGTAAGGGTTACGCCACCGCGACCGACCTGGCCGATTATCTAGTCAAGCGGGGTTTGCCTTTCAGAGATGCCCATGAGGTTGTTGGCATAGCTGTAGCGGCAGCGATAACAAAGAATCAGGATCTTGCAGACTTTTCTCTATCTGAGTTGCAGGCATTTTCCGAAATTATTGCCGAGGATATTTTTGAGGTTCTAACTCTTGAAGGCTCGGTAGCAGCTAGAAATCATCTTGGCGGTACTGCGCCGAATCAAGTACTGGCCGCGGTCCAGGCTGGGAAGAAAAGCATAGCGAATCGCTAAGCTAAAATTTTAAGCAACTGGAACACTAATCGCGTTAGGGGCTACGCGGCTGCTTTAATTCGATTTCGTATTCAAGTGTCTGATTATCTCTTCGCGTGACAACGTTCACCACGTCGCCTGGCTGGTGCCGTTCCATAACGGTAAGCAGATCATCTTCATTACTTATGACCATGCCTTCCACCTCAACAATCACATCACCCAAAACAATTCCACTCCGGTTTCGGGTCAAGCCGCGCATGCCCAATTGTGCCGGCAGGCTATTTTCAAACACGTTGAGAATGATTACACCATTTATGCCCCAGAGCTCACGGTAGTAGTCGGCCTGAGGGATAGGTGCGATATCGAGGACCGGAGTTTGCACCTTACCGTAAGCAATTAGCTCCGGTACGATACTTTTTACGGTGTTCACAGGAATGGCAAACCCAATTCCTGCGCTGCCGCCACTGGGACTGTATATGGCCGTGTTTACCCCAACCAGTTGACCCAAGGAATTGAGTAATGGCCCGCCTGAATTTCCTGGGTTAATAGCTGCATCGGTCTGAATCACATCCTGAATTTTGCGTCTTGTAAGCGAATCTATTTCCCGGCCCAGAGCACTAACTACTCCAACTGTCATAGTAGTATCCAGTCCAAATGGATTGCCAATTGCGACTACCTTGCGACCCACTTCCAGCAAGGACGAGTCTCCAAGAATTACCGGTACCAGTTTGTCTTTAGGGGCATCAATTTTGATAACCGCAATGTCTTTGCTGGGCTCCAAGCCAACTGCGGTGGCATCGTAAGTACTGCCATCAGAAAGAGTAACCTCCACCCGATTGGCTTCCTGAACCACATGATAATTAGTGACAATATAGCCTTCGTCGCTCCAGATAATCCCTGTTCCACTGCCCTGGGGTACTTCTTGTGGATTCAGCGAATAGAACGATCGCACAAATTTTGAATTGGTGATATTGACAACAGAAGGGCTGGCTAATTTGAAAACCTCAATGTTGTTTTCTTCATCATTAGTCTTGAATGCACTGTAATCGAGAGCCTCGGGGCTCGCTGCTGTCGATAGCGCAAGCAGTACCAGTCCCAACCAACTATTTCTAATAGATTTCATGAATATGCCTTTTCTACTCTGAATACTTTTAAATAGGATCAAATTGTCACATTTCAAGTCCTTGCTCGGAACTTATTCCTCAGTAAGCCCGATGCTATGCTTGTCCTACTTAATCCACAGCTAACAGGTATCTGTGTCCAAATGGTTGCTACCTATGACGAAATCGGTAAAACCCACACGGCGACCCGTGCCGCCGACCCCGGTATCAGCAATCGACTCATTGAACTTCTGAATTTACCCAAAGGTTCGTCAGTTGCCGACATTGGAGCCGGGTCTGGAAACTATGGTTTGAAACTTGCCGAAGGTGGGTTTGACATTACCGCCATCGAGCCTTCGCAAACTATGCGTAATCAATCCAAATCGCACCCTGGATTAAGCTGGCATGATGGCATAGCGGAAAACTTGCCATTCCCAGATAATTATTTTGACGGCGTCACAATGGTCTTGTGCCTCCACCATTTCAATAACTGGCGTAAAGGCCTGGCGGAAGCCGTGCGAGTCGCAGGCAATGGGCCAATTGTTATTTTCGGTTTCGATGTTGATTACAAAGCGGATTTTTGGCTATTTCATTATTTCCCTGAATTTGTGCAGATTGACGAAGATTACTCAGTCAGCATGCCTAGGATTAAGGACTATGTTGAAAACACGCTGCCAGCCAGCTTCGAGTTGTTCAGCTTTCCCTTACCAAAAGACCTGACAGATCACTTTTTAGCAGCTGGCTGGGCACGACCTGAGATCTATCTCGAGGAGAAATTCAGAAACGGGATATCTTCCTTTCCAAGGCTGAATAGAGCCGCTCTAAAAAAAGGAGTAAACATGCTACGGGAAGATTTGAAATCAAATGCGTGGCACAAAAAATACGGCCACTTACTAAACCACGAAAAACACGACCGGGGATATTTGTCTATAAAAATTCAGAGTAATTGCTGAATCTAAAATGCCTCGATCTTCTCCTGGACCTGCAACCATTCTTCCTCAGAACCTCGTAATTGGGTTTTAAGCTTCCCTTGTTGAAACAGTGTGTCTTTTAATTTCGATTTGTTGTCATCGTCATACAGCAACGGGTCAGCCAGGCTTTCTTCTATCACTTGTAACTCGTTGTGCAATACCTCAATGGACTTCTCCAACTGCTTCTCTCGCTTTCGTAAAGGGGCCATGTTGACCCGTTTCGCTGCAGCAAGTTGGCGCTGTTCTTTCTTATCAGCTCTTCCATTCTCAACCAGATTATTTTCTGTTCCTGTTGGAGAGCTGACGCTGTCTTTTTCATAACTGCGTATCCAACTTTCATAGTCATCAAGGTCTCCCTCAAATTCGGCAAATTCTCCATGATGAATTAAATAAAATTCTTCCGCCGTATTAGCCAACAAATGCCGATCGTGAGAAACCATAATGATGGCTCCTTCAAACCCTTGCAATGCAACGGTTAATGCATGACGCATATCCAGATCGAGGTGATTGGTCGGCTCATCAAGTAACAATATATTCGGTTTTTCCCAAGCTATCTTTGCAAGTGCGAGACGGGCTTTCTCACCTCCAGAGAAATTGGATATGACCTCATCGACTCTTTTTCCTACAAAGTAAAAACCACCAAGGTAGTTTCGAATATCCTGTTCCTTTGCTTTCCGATTAACCGCTAGAAGAACACTAAGCGGAGTGCCGGTCTGATCCAGTTCATCTATTTGATGTTGAGCAAAGTAACCGATACGCAAATGTTTGGTTTTATTCAGAGTGCCTGCAAGTGGCTCTAGTTTTCCAGCTAGCACTTTAAGTAAAGTGGATTTTCCACTACCGTTTCTACCCAATAAACCCATTCTCGTTGCTGAGCGAACTAAGAACGACATATTACTTGTCAGTGGAAAATCAAAGCCTATTGACAATTTTTCTACACTAAGAAGAAACGAAGGAAGTTTATCCACTGCAGGAAACTGAAACCTAAATGGCGAGTCGATGTGGGCAGGTGCAATATCCTGCATTCGGTTAAGTTCTTTCAACCGGCTTTGTGCTTGCTTGGCTTTTGATTCTTTGTAGCGAAAGCGACGCACAAAATCTTCAATTTCTGTTCTGCGCCGTTGCTGTTTCTCGAACATGGCCTGCTGCAAAGCCATTCTTTCGGCCCGTTGTTTTTCGTAAGAGCTGTAGTTGCCCTTGTACAACTTCAAATCCAGGTGCTCGAAGCTGATGACATGATCTATCACCTTATCGAGGAAGCTGCGGTCATGGGAAATAATTAGCAAAGTACCGGGATAGCGGAGCAACCATTGCTCCAACCAGATTGTCGCTTCCAGATCAAGGTGGTTGGTGGGTTCGTCGAGCATTAGTAAATCTGAGGGGCACATAAGTGCTGCGGCCAGATTTAGACGGACTCGCCATCCACCTGAGAAACTACTTACATGATTGTCAAATTCATCAGTGCCAAATCCCAAACCTGACAAAAGCTGTTCTGCCCTGTTTTGGATATCATAGGCACCAATGGCATCAAGATGATTGTGAATTACGGCGGTGGCGGTATGATCTTGCCGGGACTCGGCTTCACTTAGTCGCTGCTCCAACTGGCGAAACTGCTTATCCGCATCAATCACGTGATTCAGGGCAGAACGGTCAGAGCCAACTGTTTCTTGTGCCATCGTGGAGAAACGCATGGATTCAGAGAAACAGATATCGCCCTGCTCCAGAGGCAAATTACCCTCCAGCGCAGCAAAAAGACTGGTTTTACCACTGCCATTGCGGCCAATTACGCCGGTGCGCTGACCACTGTGAAGCACTAAACTTGTGCCTTCCAGCAGAGTGTTTGTTCCCCTCATCAGTACAATATCGTTTAATGAAATCATCGCGTCCGGTTTCCAGGATGGCTTATAGCCCAAATGGCGGCACATAATACTACAGCTATGCGATTGATTTCAGCAGATTGAATTCGTACTATTGCCGATTAGAAAGCTATTTATTCCCTACTGATAACATTCAAAAATAATATGAAAAAGATCTTGATAATTGATGACGACGTTAACCTGTGCGAATTATTGACTCAGTACCTGGAAAGATACGACATAAACGTCCATGCCACTCAAACTCCGACCAGAGGGTTTGAAATGATTAAGAAGATCAAACCTGACTTACTTATTC
>CAVOCG010000190.1:0-4679 GCA_963694095.1 Gammaproteobacteria bacterium | reverse complement strand
AAGATTTCATCCCCCATTGATATAGTGCCAAAAAAAACAACAATGAACCACGTATTTCTCGAAGCACTATAGTACCGGGGCTTCTGTGTTTTGGAGGTTCAATGAAGGCGCGCTACGGCACCCGAAGATGGCGGTTTTTATAATAAGAAAACGTGACAAATTGTGAGCTTATGTCCTCTGTGCCCGGCTGGAGTGATAGTATTCGCTGGTTCTTTCACCCACTATGACTCCCAAATAAAGAGAGAAAAACTTAAATATGATTAAGCGTAGTTCTGTCCTGCCCTACCTGACAGGCTTAGTATTACTGAGCGTATTACCTGCTACCAATGCCCAAAACTCAGCAGCAGATAATTCCACCATTAGCTATCCAGCGAGCTATTTTACCGAATTTAACCCGCTTACAGTAAACGATATGCTGGACCGAGTGCCAGGCATTAGCTTAATTCTCGAACAGAATTCTAGCAATTTCAGTGGCGACGTCCGCGGCTTAGGGGCCAGCTCCCAGATTCTAATCGATGGTAAGCGCATGGCAGGAAAGGCCAACGAAGCCAGGAATCAACTTGATCGCATATCCGCTAAACAGGTAGCCGCCATCGAAATTGTTCGTGGTACCTCCAGTGATCTCGACGTACAGAATACCGGACAGCTGGTAAATATCGTCCTCCTGGAAAACCCGTCTAGGTCCAGCATTACCACCGAACTCAGCGCAACACATTTCTTCGACGGAGAATTAGAGCCCGGCGGCTCTATAGCCTGGACCGGCCAAAGTGGACGCTTGAGCTATTTGATCAGTGGTGGTCTGCAAACTGGCTATCTCCATAGCGAAAATTTTGAGACTAGCTTCAACGGTGATTTCTCACCCAATGACACGCGGGACGAAGATCGTTATACCGATCAAGAAACTTATACCTTCAACAGCAATCTAGCTTACGCCATTAGCGATACAGACAGAGTAGCGTTTAACTTGCTCTACAATGACAGCGATCCACCGCAGAGGGTATTTCGCACCACCACTGACTTCAACACCATTACACCACTTATCACCCATGTACGGGAATCCACGGCAGCAACCGCAAGCAACTGGGAATTCGGCGGCGACTACGAACATGGTTTCGCAAATGGTGATAGATTTAAATTTCTTTTCATCATCAATGAAAAAGAAAGTCACAGAACGCGAGAGAGGTTTGCATCCTCCGTACTCGACGGAGAAGAAGCGAAAGATTTATTTCTGGATACCAACAACCGCTACCAGGAAAAGATTGCCCGCGGCTCCTACACCCTTGGGCTTCCTGGTAAGCAGGGGCTTGAACTTGGCTTGGAAGCTGCGCAGACAACCCAGGATTCAGGTCTTCGTCTGGGTTTGCCAACAGCATCCGCTGGCTTAGAGGGCTTCGGTGGCCTGACCCCTGTTCCATTTCCTAATGCCTTTTCCACCGTCGAGGAACTTCGTTTCGAGCCATTTGCGATTCACAATTGGCAGATTAACCAGCGTATGTCGCTAGAAAGCTCACTGGTAGCGGAATACTCAGAGATAGAGCAGCTTGGAGATATAAACAACAAGCGAGATTTCGATTTCATTAAACCAAAAGTGGACTTTCGTTTCGACATAAATGGCGCTTTGCAGTTCAGGGCGAATCTGGAAAAATCCGTGTCGCAGCTTAGCTTTGCTGATTTCTCTAGAGCAACCAATGAAAGCGACGATGACCAAGACACCATCGCTGGTAATCCAGAGCTAGTACCCGAAGAGAGCCTGCAAGCCGAGCTTGGATTAGATTACAGACTACCAAATGATGGCGGAGCACTAAATGTGCGCGCCTTCTATTATGATTTTGACAATAAAATCAGTAAAATCGATGTCTCGGTTTCTGCTACTGACCCGCAGTCCACCAATGGCAATTTGGGCCCAGCCAAGGCTTTCGGCTTAATATCCAATGTCAGCATACGTATGGGATTTCTGGGGCTTCCTTCAGCATTGATAACTGGCGCCCTGACGGTGCAGGATGCTAAGTTTCATAACGACCTTTTTCCTGTCGAGAAACGCCGCTTCAGGCCTTATGATCGCGGTAACTACAGGATAGGCTTTCGCCATGACATCCCATCATTGTCACTAAATTACGGCGTCAATTTCAATGCCAGGATCCAAGGCAATCGCGATCCCCATGACATCGACAACAGAATCGAAATAGATATCCCCAGCAATCTCAGTGTGTTCATTGAAAAGACCGGCTTCGGCGGACTTACCTATCGATTCGAAGGCAGCAACCTGCAAGACGATGTTGCCTGTAGCGAGAGGCGCAGGTTCGATGGCTACTTACGCGACGGCATATTAAAAGAGATAGAGTTCAATTGTGCCAGCAACGGGATGCAGTTCGTATTTAAAGTGCGAGGGACATTCTGACTAAGTGGCTCACTAGCCCGCTGGCTGAAATAGAGCTTAAAGCCAGTTAACTTTTCAATCCCGCTGAGTACATTATTCGTGACGCAGCGCTTCAACCGGATCCATATCTGCGGCCCGCATGGAAGGATAGATTCCGAAAATAACACCAATCAAGGCAGAGATAGAAAACGCCAGGATAGGTGCAAAGGCCGTGACAATGGTGGTCATGCCCCAAAAAGCAGAAATAACAAAGGGGATAATAATACCTAACACCACGCCTATAAGGCCGCCTACGCCAGAGAGAATCACCGCCTCGATCAGAAATTGCGCAATGATGTCTCGTTTCTTGGCACCAAGAGCACGGCGGATACCTATTTCACGGGTGCGTTCGGTGACGCTGGCTAACATGATGTTCATGATACCAATGCCACCGACCAAAAGTGATATGCCAGCAATCGCCCCCGCAACTATTTGATCCCGCAGTGCACTCTCCTCTGCCTGTCTTAACAGGGCAAGAGGAATTTCGATAGCGTAGTCCACATCCTTATGTCGACGTTCCAAAATCTGATCGATGATCTCACCAATTTCAATTACGGTTTCCTGATTATCTATCTGGATGATGGCTTCATGAAGTTCGACTGTTTCGGTCTCCATACCACCACCGGTTTGCCGTGTGGTGGTTTCGCCAAAGCGGGACTTGGATGAGGTAATAGGAATAAAGATGCGGCTAGGGGCAGAGTTAGAACTACCTGCTTGATTCTGACCAAGGTTGGAAAAACCTTCAGACTCCATGATGCCAACAATATTGTAGTAATCGCTATCGATCTTAACTGTCTCGCCCAACGGGTTATCTATAGGAAATAGTACACTGGCAACTTCGTCACTTAGTACAACAACGTTTGAGTGGTCGCGCACTTCTGCTTCACTGAAAAATCGACCAGCACGCAGGTTGTAGTTACGAGAGGTGGGGTAATCAACCGCTGTTCCGACCACGTCAGTGTTCATGCTATTACCTAAATTCCACACGTTCTTTTTTACAATACGCGAAGAGATAACATTGGTTACGCCCGGTATAGACAGCCGAATCGTATCGATATCACCGTAGGTCAACCCATAGACAATAGCCTGGGGCGGACCGAATCCTCGACTAGTACTTTCTTCAACTTCGACAGGTTTCACACTCTTCAGCAATATATTACTGGCACCTAAATCCCTGAATTGCTGCTGAGCTTCATAGCTTGCACCTTCGCTCACTGCCAGCATTGCTATGACTGCTGCTACGCCGATCACAATACCCAAAACAGTAAGCAAAGATCGCAAACCATGGGAGTAAATGCTTTTTATTCCAACGTTGGTAATTTTCTTATAGCGAACAAACAGAGAACCAGTGCGCGCTCTTGCACTCGCTGGTTCCGACGAAGCATTTATTGGTGCATCAAGAATTGCGTCTGTCATCACTTTCCACCAAGCCATCTCGCAATCGAACCCAGCGCTGCGATCGCTCTGCCAGTTCGTCCGAATGGGTAACCATAATCAGGGTTTTACCCTGGTCGTGTAGTTCGTCAAAAATTTTTAGAATTTCTGCTCCAGATTTGGTATCCAGATTACCAGTGGGCTCATCTGCCAGAATTATGAGGGGATCCACTGCCAGTGCACGCGCAATGGCGACTCTTTGTTGTTGACCACCCGACAGCTCGAATGGTTTGTGATCCACACGGTCTTGCAATCCCACACGCTGCGCCAAGCCCATGGCGATTTCATGACTGTCCTGCTCTGAATAACCCTGGTAAAACAAGGGCATCTCGATATTTTCCAGCACGTCCAACTGCTGAATCAGGTTGTAAGACTGAAAGATGAATCCCAGCCGTGCGCCACGTATGGCGGACAGCTCATCGTCCTGCATTAAGGAGGTGTCTTCAGTTCCCAGAAAATACTTACCAGCAGTGGGCTGATCCAGACACCCCAGGATATTCATCAAAGTAGATTTACCGCAGCCGGAAGGACCCATGATGCTTATGTAGTCCCCAGCATAGAAGTCTAGCGAGATGCCATGAAGGACTTCGACAGCGAGTGCGCCCATATAATAGGTTTTACGGATATCTTTCAAACTGGCAACCGTAGAGCGCGCAGTACTAACACCGCTTGCTAGCCTAGCTGCTCCGTGCTGGAGATCGGTATTGGATTCGATATTCGTCATGGGTTTTTAAAATTAATGCTTAACCGCGGCTTACATCAGCAAGGCTCTGCTGTGGGGGCAACAACAATACGTCCTCGCCCTGTTGAAGTCCGCTGGTTATCTCAA
>CAVOCG010000189.1:0-4737 GCA_963694095.1 Gammaproteobacteria bacterium | reverse complement strand
GATACCTATCCCACCACATCCAACCGATGACGAACAGTTGCTTCGTGATGTCACCAAAGCGGTTATGGAAATAGTTTTCAAAGGCGACGATATGGGCGGCAAAGAACGCTCAGATTTCATTATCTCTAACCTTAAAAAAATCAAAGACCGCCCACAATTTAAAATTCATGCTTGATTGAAATGGATCAATTTCTAAATTCTACCTCGGTGAGTTCTGATCACTCTAGCCAGACATGAAAACGCGCTGGGAAATCGTACTGCTACCGAGCTTCTTATTAGTCGGCTTACTGATCGTCGCCAGCCAGTATGTTTTTTTAAAGGGCAGTTTCTTTAAGGATCTCGGCCTGGGGCGGATAAATGACACAGCGACATTCGTCAATTACATCCGGTTTTTTACTGATTCATTTTACTTGAATACTTTATGGATTACCGTAAAAACCTCTGCATTAGCCGCTCTTTTTACGCTGATATTAGGGTTCCCAGTTGCTTATCTAATTGCCCGAATGCGATCTAAATGGGCAATGATATTACTTGCCAGCATAGTCGTTGCCACTTTTGTGACGATTGTCATAAAGGTTTTTGGGTTAATTATAATTTTTTCTGCAGATGGTTTAATCAACCAAGCACTAATGGGCCTTAATATCATCGACCGTCCTTACACAATCATTGGCAACCAAACCGGCGTGGTAGTTGGCTTAATGCACTTTACCTTAGGCTTCGGTGTACTGCTTCTTTATAGCGTAATACAAACTATTCCAAGATCTTTTGAGGATGCCGCTCAGATTCATGGAGCAAGTCGATGGCGCATGCATCTAAGAGTGCTTCTTCCTCTTAGTCTACCTGGTGTCACGGTTGGGACATTGATGATGTTTAACATGTGTATGGGAGCATTCACTTCTGCAGCATTACTCGGCGGCGGCAGAGTCTTTACCTTGCCAGTACTTATACAGCGTACTGTGATGATGGAAATCAAGTATTCAATGGCAGGAACCCTAGCGGCGGTCCTGCTCATCACGGTTCTTTTAATTAACCTGCTGTCTATTTACTTAATACACAGATTGAAATCGGCGCGACTGGTTATAGCGTAGTGTCTATGGAAACTAAACCAACCAACAAAGTCCAGCTCGCCCAAACGTCTTCCTCAATTACCCGTATTGCGGCAAGACGCCGCTCAGGCCCCCCACCGCGGCGAGGATATCCCTGGGGAAAACTTGGCCACTATATCTACTGTAGCCTTTCATATATTTTTCTACTATCGCCAATGATTGTCGTTATCGGGGCATCATTTCACGGCGGCGAATACTACACAGCTATAAAATTCCCACCTGATGATCCCTCTTTTCAGTGGTATACCAAAATTCCTGCGGCCCAATTTGAGGCATTAGCGCTTAGTTTTGGTCTTGCAGCCCTTGCTGCACTAGGTGCATGTATTATTGGCATACCTGCAGCTTTGGGCATTGTTCGTGGAGTGCTTCCAGGCCGCAGTGTTATATCGTCAATATTTAGGGCCCCATTACAGATTCCTGCAATTGTCACCGGAATTGCTTTTTTGCAGCTGTATTACCTCTTTGGAGATGCAACTGGGTTGTATTTTCAAGGTACTTTTTTAGGTCTATATATTGGACACCTGTTTGTTGCTACACCTTTTGTTGTTGGCACGGTCACCGCCATATTACAAAGATTCGATACTCGACTCGAGGAAGCTGCGTTTAGCCTCGGCGCCAATCGTTGGAGCACGTTTTGGCGTGTAACTCTCCCGGTAATAAAGCCGGGTGTATACGCCGGGGGCTTGTATTCTTTTATGGTGTCGTTTGGTGATGTTCCTATTTCAATATTTTTAACCTCACCTGGTTTTGTCACCTACCCGGTGGAGTTATTTTATGGAATGGAAAATGACTTTGACCCCAGCATTCTTGCTTCAGCCTCACTCGTAATATTTTTCTGTTTGCTTGTCTTACTGGGCATGCAGAAACTTGTTGGTCTCGATACTCTATTGAGATCAGGTAGCCGATAGTATTTCTTAAACTATCTTAATTCACTAACCCGTTAAAAATAACATTATGAGTCAAGGAGAAAGATAATGAGACGCTTAAATCATAGATCGAAACTAATCTCACAAAGCATTGCCTTAAGTGTAGGTTTAATAATCGGTGGTTCTAGTTTTGCCGGCCAGTTCGATGGCGTAACCCTTCGAGTAGCCACTTGGGGGGGGTCTTGGAAAGAAAACATGGTGACGGCAATCGTGCCTAAATTCGAGGCACTAGGTGGGAAAATCGAGTTTGTTACCGGAAGTCCACAAGCAAATCTTGCCAAATTAATCGCAGCTCGCGGTTCAGCACCATTTGATGTAATGGAAACTCTTGATGCACAGGAAAAAGACTTTTTTTCGACAAAGGAATTCATACAGAAGATCGACCTTACTCAGCTTACAAACAAAAAGTATCTTGATGATTGGCAGTACAACGACTGGCGTGTGGCATCATGGAGTACGCAAGAAGTGATCTGCTATGACACAGAAAAGTACAAAGAACTTGGGCTTCCAACGCCTACTACCTATCAAGATCTAGTCAATGAGAAATTAACCGGAAGAGTTGTCATTCCTGATATTACTTCTGGAGGCGGCTTTGCGAATTTTGGTGGCATTGCTTATGCCGCCGGAGGCGATGAAAAAAATATTGGTCCAGGCCTTGAATTAATTAAAAGTCTAAATTCTCTAAAGTTCTGGTCTCGAGGTGGAGAGGTTGTTACTCAATTCCAATCTGGCGATGTATACGCTGCAATCGTACATGCTGGTTGGTGTCTTAGAGCGAGAAAGGCTGGTGCCAGTGTCGATACTGTTCATCCGGTGATAACTGGCACAGACCACGTTGGTGTAGGGAAATATGGGTGGCTGGTAATCCCCAAGCACAGCAAGGTTCCAGAGGCTGCATCATGGTTTATTAATGAATATCAGGAGCCTGATTTCCAAATGCTTTATGCCGTAAAGAGTGGTGTCGTTCCAACTAATCGAAAATCTATCTCCCGATTAGCCACTGATCCGATTTTCGCGGAGATGCTTGAGTTAGATCCGACCAAGATCGCAAAGCAACTTCAAATTGATTACAAAAAAGTTGACATCTCGGACTGGATGGATCAATGGAATCGAACCGTTTCTCAATAAGCACTTCTTTTTAAATTAGTGCATTGTAATATTAGCTACTGAATCGATGGGCCGCTTAGAAGCGGTCCATCGATGGTGGCAAAATCATCCTTACACAGCATAGAGTCTCATCATGTCACGAGTAATCCTTAAGAAGGTCAAGAAGTCTTTCGGTGACTTTGTTGCGCTTCATGAACTCGATTTAGATATACAAGAGGGCGAATTCTTAACCTTACTTGGCCCATCTGGATGCGGAAAGACAACTACTCTGCGACTTGTCGCCGGTTTTATTGAGCCGACTAATGGATCAATATTGCTTGGGGATCAAGATGTAACTCAAGTTGCCCCCCAACATAGGGAAATCGGTATGGTATTTCAGGACTATGCCCTTTTTCCGCATATGACAATCGCGGACAATATCGGTTTTGGGCTGAAAGAACGACGATATCCAAAAAAAGATATAAATGAACGAGTTAGAGAACTTCTGGATTTGATACGGTTGCCGGAGGTGCATGACCGGTATCCTGCCGAAGTTAGTGGTGGCCAACAACAAAGAATTGCAGTTGCTCGGGCAGTAGCGTACCCACCAAAAGTTCTTCTTATGGACGAGCCACTAGGTGCTCTTGATCTAAAGCTTCGGGAAACCATGCAGATAGAACTTCGCCGCATTCAGCAGGAACTGGCGATTACTACAATCTATGTTACACACGATCAAATTGAAGCAATGAATATGTCTGATAGGATCGTCGTGATGAACGCTGGTCGTATCGAGCAAATGGGCGGTGCAGAGGACATCTATAATTTTCCAAAGACCCGCTTTGTTGCGGACTTTGTCGGCCAGATAAATCTTTTTGACGCTGTAATTAAAAAAGAGACGCCAGAATACCTGTTGGTGGGCATTGCTAATACAGAAATCAGAGCGCCCCTTCCGTCAATCAAAATGGAAGGGGGAATTTCTGTTGGGGTTAGGCCAGAACATATTAACCTGGTTGATACTGCTGAACCCGCTTCAACCAGCAATTCACTTACTGGAACATTGGTTGGGCGCACATTTACCGGAAACCTCACACGGTTATTCATCGATGTGGGACTGGATAAACCAGTCGTAGTTGAAACAAATCCGCAAAACGCGCCTTCGACAATTGGCTCTAACGTAACACTGAGTTGGCCGATAAACCTTTCTATAATCTTACCCGGATAATCGACTTCGTGTTCACAGGTAAATTTTAGATCTCTATGGAACAGCGGATCCCTGTTAATCCTGGTCGAGTTGACTGGGCGGGCGATAACCCAGCAATTTTCCTACGAGAAGATGTGGATGGCCCTTGGACCGGGTTGGGTATATTCTTTAATGTAACCTACTCCCAATACGGTCGTGGATACACCATGATTGCTCTTGGCGAACCGACCGCCCCTAAAGGGTACCCCGATTCATTAAATATCTGTATTACAAATAACAAAGAATTAACAAACTATCTGCTGACCAATTTTGTTTCTAAGTTTCCTGCATTTGTAGATCAGCCAGGACTTCCTGCCATGACCGTTATAGAAGCCGAGTCTCATCAATCCGGCGGGGATATGAAAACTTCCTGGTATGA
>CAVOCG010000188.1:0-4776 GCA_963694095.1 Gammaproteobacteria bacterium | reverse complement strand
CAACAGTAGAGGAACGAGTTCGAAATAACTCAGGCCCCATTGGTTTTATCATTATCGGTGTGGGTATTATTGGTATATTCATCGCGTTTCTGCGATTGCTAATCCTCTCTCTCGTATCTATAAAAGTGAGGAGTCAGCTTAAGAGAGACAAGCCAATGAAGAATAACCCACTTGGGCGTGTTCTTGCGGTAGCGGAATCGAATCCTAATGCAGACACCGAAACCCTGGAACTGAAACTGGGCGAGGCTATCTTGCAAGAAACACCAGCTCTCGAACGCTTCCTCACCATTATCAAGATGATTGCAACCATCGCGCCACTAGGCGGGCTGTTAGGTACAGTAACTGGAATGATTCAGGTGTTCCAGCAAATCACAGTTTATGGTGCTGGTGACCCAACCATTATGGCTGGCGGTATTTCTGTTGCCTTGATGACAACTGTATTGGGTATTGTAGTGGCAATTCCTACTATATTTATGCATACAGTAGTGAAAAGCCGAGCTGATAATATAGTTCATATTCTTGAAGAACAGGCTACAGGTATGATCGCCGAGAGAGCTGAGAGAGCGGCAGCCAGGTAGTTCTAGGCTAGAGGATATTAGATATGGAAATATTTTTATTAGATTTGATGGATGCAATTGGCGGATTTATGGACCGGGGAGGCCCGGTATTGTGGGTCATCGCTATATTGCTTCTTATCAAGTGGTCACTGGTGTTCGAAAGGGTTTGGTATTTCAATACCACACATAAAAGAAATGTGAAAAATACGCTTTTGGTCTGGAATGCGCGAGCAGACACTAAATCCTGGAGTGCGCATCAAATTAGAACCATGATGATTTCCAAAGTATCTTTAGATATAAAAGATACCTTGCCCATCATCGAAGTATTGGTAGTAATTTGTCCGCTACTTGGTTTAATCGGAACCGTTACTGGCATGATTGAAGTTTTCTTTGTTATGCAACTGAGTGGCGGGGGTGATGCTAAATCCATGGCTGGTGGCGTATCCAGGGCAACTATCCCCACTATGGCCGGAATGGTTGGTGCAATATCAGGGATTTTTGCATCGAACTGGTTAAAGGCAATAGTGAGTCGTGATATTGAATTGCTCGAGGATAAATTGACGCTAAGTGATTAAGCTTGGCATTGACGCTCAGATTAGTAAAGGGTAGAAATCAAGATGAAATCAGGATTGATGAAAAAGAAGGACGACGAAGGGGCTGGTGAAATTGATCTGACCCCAATGCTTGATGTAGTCTTCATACTGTTGATTTTCTTTATTGTTACATCGGTATTCGTTACAGAATCGGGGATCGATGTCATAAAGCCAGAAGCCTCGACAGCAGATGCTCGAGGTGGGGATTTAATTCTCATCGCAGTCAGTTCACAAGGTGATATCTGGATCGATGGGGATCAGATTGATTCGCGTTTTATTCGGTCGCGGTTTGAATTGCGATTGGCAGAAGCACCAAACTCTTCAGTGGTTATACAAGCTGATCAGAATGCAGATAATGAGTATGTTATGTTGATTCTGGAAGCTGCACGTGAAGCTCAAATAGAAAATGTCTCAATATCAGCGGAGGCCTAAAATATGCTATTAATCAGATGGTCCTTATCCCTTTTATTTGCTGGACTTATTACCCTTTTACTTTTCTATTTTATGCAAGCGCTAATTGCGACTGGTGAGAAACTGGATGAGCGACTTACAATTGTGAAAATTGTTGACGCTACCATGCCGGACATACAGCTTGAAGTGATCGAAGAAATCGACAGACCGGAGCCTATCGAAGAGCTGAATGAAGACACGCCAGATATTCCCGATAAACAATTAAGCGTATCCGACGGCCCCTCACTCAATATCGAGCGTCAAGCGGTTGAAGTAGATACCGCTATAGAAATAGGCGGAGCCTCAATCTCAGCTACAGATGGCGATTTCTTACCTCTGGTAGCTATCGCACCTCAATACCCCACCAGAGCTGCGTCTCGCGGTATTCAGGGTTGGTGTCTGGTGAGCTTTACAGTGGATGGGTTCGGTAACGTGGTTGAAGATTCCATCGCGGTAGTCGATGCAGAGCCTAGTAATATTTTTAATCGTTCTTCTGAACGTGCCGCACGCCGGTTCAAGTTTCAACCGCGGGTCGTAGACGGTGAAGGAGTAGAAGTACCTGGTGTGCAGTACTTGTTTACCTACGTATTAGAAGGTGATCCCCAATGAGAGGTATAAACATACTTACCCTGGGTTTTCTTAGTGCATTAGTTTTAGCTGCTTTCATGCCACTGCAAGCCGTTCAGGCAGGTGATGAACAAAGGGCACCGCCCAGTGCCCGCAGCGCAGGTACGCTCAGTGACCAAGTTATGCGAGCAATTTCTAGTATTCAGGAATTAATGAACCCTGAAGACGAGAACGATGCGCCCGATTTGGATAGAGCAAAAGAAGAGCTTGATCGATTGTATGAACGCCGCTACGAAAGAATGAACGACTTTGAGAAATCCACAATTCTTAACTTCTACACCAATTACTACCTGACAACAGAGAATATTCCCGAGGCTATTCGCATTTTCAACCAAGTTCTTACTATAGAAGAGCTTCGTGAAGATACGCGGCTGAGGGCACTACGATCACTAGGTCAACTCAATATGCAGCAAGAGAACTGGCGGGATGCTATTGGAAATTACGAGGCCTGGCGTGAACTTTCTGTAGAAGAAGACGTTATTGTTTACAGAGGTATTGCCTACTCCCATTACCAGCTTGAAGAACTGCTTGAGGCAGAACCCTTTTGGATTCTCTTTATGGAGCTAACAGCTGATACTGGTACCGAACTATCCAGAAGCGATTACTCGTTCCTAGTTGGGCTTTACTTTACTCTAGAGGATTTTCCGAAGGCTCTGGAAGTAACCAACACGATGATCATGTTGTTCGATGACCCCAATGACTGGCGAAACCTGAGCGCGATCTATTCTGGCCTCGATGATGTCGAGCGTAGCCTTAAAACATTAAATGTAGCTTATTTAAAGGGTATTTTCGAATCCGAATCCAGATTCCTCAATTTAAGTCAGTCACTCGCTGGATCAGAAGCACCCTATAGTGGCAGTAAAATCTTGGAAGATGGCTATGCGCAGGGGATAGTCGAAGAATCAGAAGAGAATTATACGACTCTTACCCAAATGTACATGATAGCGAACCTTTTCGAGGAAGCCTTGGTGCCAGCGACCCAGGCGGCGGTTCTGTCTGAATCGGGCGATAACTACGATACTTTGGGATACATTAACTATGTGCTCGCTGATTACCAAGCGTCGGCAGACGCGTTCAAGGCTGCTATTGACAAAGGTAGCCTGTCAAATGCAGCAGATACCTATCTGTTTCTTGCCAGAGCACTGCTGGAACTGGAGGAATTTGATGCAGCGGTAGCTGCGACAAAGAGTTCTGCAGAGGCAGGGGACTCCAGTGACAGGGAAAATGCAAATAACTATGAGCGTTTTGTTACCGATACCCAGCGCATTCACAATACGTTGGCTGAACGCAGACAGGTAGTTAGCGATTTTTATGAGTCGTATCCCGAATTGAACTAAAATAAGCAATCAAACCGCTGTTTTAGGTCAGACGACTTGAAACTGGCGAGGTAGACCCAATAAAGAAACCCAGTCGTTAAAATGCGGTTGGGTTTTTTTCTGCCTACGATATGGAGCAACAAGATGAACAGTAAAGCCGAAGCAACAACTAAAACTAAAGCAACAACTAAAACTAAAGCTAAAACTAAAGCTAAAACTAAAGCCAAAACAACAAGCAAAAGCAAAGCGGAAACCAGAGGGTTTGAGACAGAAGCAAAACAACTGCTTCACCTAATGATTCACTCGCTTTATAGCAATAAGGAAATATTTCTGCGCGAGTTGATTTCCAACGCTTCGGATGCGGCAGACAAACTTCGATTTGCTGCTTTGTCGGACGCCAGTTTATTATCAAAGGAAGAAGAATTAAAAGTTCAAATTGATTATGACGAGCAGAAAAATACAGTAAGCATTTCCGATAACGGCATCGGTATGACAAGAGATGAAGTGATTTCTCATCTTGGCACTATTGCAAAATCAGGCACCGCTCAATTTCTGGAGTCTTTGACTGGTGACGAGAGAAAGGACTCGCAGCTAATCGGTCAATTTGGCGTGGGTTTTTACTCTGCATTTATAGTTGCTGATGAGGTTGAAGTAATAACTCGAAAAGCGGGGACTAAAGCAGCTAAAGCAACTAGATGGGTTTCTCGTGGTGAGGCTGACTATTCGATTGAGGAAGCCGAAAAAGAAGGTCACGGAACGACCATTACTCTCCACTTAAAGCAAGATGAAAAAGGATTCGCCGAGGCGTTTAGGCTGCGAAATATCGTAAAAAAATACGCCGATCATATTTCCATTCCAGTGACGATGGTTAAGCAGGATTTCTCCGCTGGCGATGAAAACAAAGACGATGCTGAACTTAAGCCTAAGGAAGTCGAATATGAGACGGTTAACGCGGCGAAGGCGTTGTGGACACGCCCACGAAAAGGACTAAAGGATGAGGAATATAAAGAATTCTACAAGCACGTTAGTCATGATTTCGAAGACCCTACTGTGTGGAGTCACAATAAAGTAGAAGGTAAGCTTGAATACACAAGTCTGTTGTATGTCCCTAGTCGTGCTCCCTATGATCTTTGGAACCGGGAGGCCGCTCGGGGCCTCAAGTTATACGTACAACGGGTCTTCATCATGGACGATGCGGAGCAGTTCCTGCCGCTCTATTTGCGTTTCATGAAA
>CAVOCG010000187.1:0-4870 GCA_963694095.1 Gammaproteobacteria bacterium | reverse complement strand
GAAGTAATTTGTTTATCTAAATAGCGCCAAAAAAGTGCTGGAAAGATTTTTCGAAGCGCTAAGTCTCCTGTACCGCCAATAATAATATAATCACTATCAGGAATAGATGCCCCTGTTAAAACATTATTCATTAAGAGGCCCCCCCACCCTGAAGCATAACTGTGACTGTATCGAGAATACTATTAGAAAAACCCCCTTCATTATCATACTAGCTAAACACACGAGTCATTCCGGTAGACGTTACTCGTATCTAATCAAGTTGCACAATAGACGACGCAGGGGTGATTAAAGTCAGATGAGACAAGTTGCTCATTAGTAACTGCTAAAATTCCACTTCGTGATCCCAGTGCTACCATTTCAAACTCCTCTCTAATTTCTTCCACACTAGCAATATCCAAAGGTTCAATAACAAAATCAATTTCTGATACATTTGGGGTTGGAACTCGAACGGCGATCCCATCTAGTTTACCAATTAGCTCCGGTAACACATGGCCGACAGCACTTACAGCCCCTATAGTCGACGGTATGATATTTAATCCAGTAGCCCTAGCTCTATATTTATCGCTATGGCTGGCATCCCATAAGCTCTGATCTCCAGTATAACTCTATGTATTGTTGTCATGAAACCTTGTTTGATTCCACAGGTCGAATCCTATCTCCAGATTCCGAACCAAATAAGTGACACTGATCTTCGGGTATTTGTATTGATACCATATCACCGATCTCCGCACGAAAATTCTTGCCTGCCTTCACGCTGACCAACGCTCCTGCAACACGAACGGTGACCATGGTGGCGTCGCCAAGAAGTTCAATCGAGTATATGGGCTTGCTGAGATCACCTCCGACCCCCACAACACTCGCATCCTCTGCCCGGAACCCGATGGTGATAGGGCCATCCGGCAGGCCCAGATTGCCGATCTTAATACCATCCGAAAGGAATGCGTCTTCTTCGATACGACCATCTATCAGGTTCATCGCTGGGTTGCCGATGAAGCTGGCGACAAAGGCGTTAGCGGGCGTATCATAGATTTCGGTCGGGGTGCCGATCTGTTGTACGACTCCTTGCTTCATAACGACCACGCGATCTGCAAGCGTCATTGCCTCGACCTGATCATGCGTCACATATATCGTAGTGACGGCCAGTTCGTGAGACAGGTTTTTGATCTGCGCTCGGGTCGAAACCCTGAGTTTCGCATCCAAGTTCGAGAGCGGTTCATCCATCAAAAACACATTCGGTTCGCGAACAATTGCGCGGGCAAGTGCAACACGCTGGCGCTGACCTCCCGAAAGCTCGGCGGGTTTGCGATGCAGGAATTCATCCAGTTCAACCATAGCGGATGCACGGCGAACCCTTTCATCGTGGGTCGCATGGTCGATACCTCGGACCTTCAGCGGAAACCGGATATTTTCGTAAACGTTCATGTTGGGATAAAGAGCGTAGGACTGGAACACCATCGCGACATCGCGATCCTTTGGGTCCAGATCATTCACTCTCTTCCCATCAAGTAGAATATCGCCTTCGGTTGGGTCCTCCAAACCAGCAATCATCCTCATTGTTGTTGTTTTTCCACAACCCGACGGCCCAAGGAGCACAAGAAACTCCTTGTCGGCAATCGTCAGATCGAAGTTTTGAACTCCAACGAAAGACCCCCAGCGTTTGCCGAGATTTCGAAGTTGAATTTCTACCATTGCCTATCCTTTCACTGCACCTGCGGTTAACCCCGAAACGAACTGCCTCTGAAAGAACGCAATCAGGAAGAAAAGGGGGACCGTGACTGAAACGACAGCAGAAACAGCGAGCATCACATTCCCTTCCGTTTGTATCGTCCCAAGGAAGCTCGCAATCTTGGGGATCATCGTGAGGTTTTCCCGCGTTAGAAGCATCGCTGTGGTTGCATAATCGTTATAGGCGAGCAGGAACGCAAACAGTCCAGCGGTAATAACGCCCGGCCACATCACCGGAATGATAACAAGCCGGAAGGCCTGAAACGGCGTGCAACCGTCAATCCGCGCGCTTTCATCCAGCTCCGTGGGAATGTTGCGGAAAAAGGCCGTCATCATCCAAAGCGTGAAGGGTTGATTGCTCGCAGCAAGGACAATGATGGCTGTTGGAAGATGGCCCCAAAGATTCCATTGATAGGCTGGCAACAAGAAGCCCGAGAGCAACGTAATCGGCGGCATCGCCCGGAACACAAGTGCAAGCATGAGTATCCAGAATGCATAGTTATGTTTGGAGCGAGCCAAGGCATATCCACCTAACGTAGCGATCGTTAAAGACACGCTGACAACGCTGACAACCACGATGACAGTATTAAGAGTGGAGCGCCAGAACTCCTCTTCGATCCAGGCGCCATAGTACCCCTGCCCGGTGAAGGTGTCTCCTGTTTCCCGTATAGTCATCGGTCCCGTCAAAACTCGGGTCCAATCAACTTTGGAGAAAAAATCACCTTCAACCTTAAAGCTACCCCAAAAGGTCCAGAGGAACGGAAAGGTGACGATTACTAGCCAGATGAGCGAGAAGCAGATTAGCACGAAACGAAGCATTGGTGGAATTCTTGTTGCTTTGCTCATCATGCCTGACCTTTTCCAAAAGTCTTCCACGTTTGAACTAGGGCCGGTGAAAGAAGAATCAACACGCCGAGGATGGTAAGTATAGATGTTGCTGCTGCAGACGACAGTAAACCTGAATCTGGATCTAAATCCGTAAATATATAATAAGACAGTGATTGTGCATGTGCAGCCGCTTCGAAGCTGATAATGGGTTCGAATACTCTGAAGTTATCCATTATCTTGATCAGTACCATGAAGACAGTCAGTGGCATTAGATGCGGAAGTACGATGTAGCGGATTCTTTCCCATCGGTTTGCACCATCGATCATCGCAGCCTCAAGCGTGTCGTGAGGCACAGTTTGAAGCCCTGCATAGTAGATAACGAAGGCGAATGGTGTGCTGGACCAGATTCCATAAACCATAAGCATGACCCAAGTAAGTGGTGTCGACGCTCTGATAGACAGGTCGGGGTCGTCGAGCAGATATTGAAGTGTATTCCCGAGGATGCCACGAGAATCGATCATCCATGCCAATAACAGTGCGCCAACGAGCGGGGTTACAATCATGGGAAGCAGCGAAGCAAAAATCATCGCGCCGCGGTAGAATCGAGGTATAGCATTGACGGCAACCGCTACCGAAAACCCGAGAATTAATGCAAAAGGGGTCACAACGATGGTGTATGTCAGGGTAAATGCAAGCGCCCGGTAGAAGGGAAGGTTGAAAACTTTAGCTCTGAAGTCCGCGAAGCTTGTCTGGCTTTTCCATGCTGATCCAACTTCCTCAATCGCGAGATGATTGCGATCTGCAAAGACGGCAGCGCCGTTGTATCGGCCCAAAGGCATTTCCCGCCTCAGTTCTTCTGTGGCCGACCGATCCACCTTTGTCGTCGCGGCACAACCGAAAGCGTCGCATATTTTGACTTCCACAAGGACTTGTTGGTGGGGGGCATGGACCGACTGAACTATGACCGAGGTGATCGGAAATACTTTGAAGGAAATGAGTGCAATAGCTGCAGGAAAAAAAAACCAGAAAAATGTTTTGTGTTTCATGTTAGTTTTCAGTCACTACTAAGGATATTAATTAACTTACGTGAAATCACGTCATTGGTTTTGTCGGTTGGCCGCAATGGTCAACCGACAAAACATTTTTTTACTCTAGGAAGCCCTTTTCTCTGGCTGAGGCCTCATATGCTGCTTCTATGTCAGCCAGTGTTGCCGCCGCATCTTGCTTTCCGGTGATGAAGTCCGCAATTTCTTTTCCCGCAGCTACGTTCATTATCCCCATATACGGGGTCGCCGGCCAGCGACGCGTACCCATCTCAATCGCCGCGAGTACTGGCTCGTTGACGGGTGCCGGCTCATATCCTTCGATTATCCAGACGGTTTGCCCCATCGTTTCATCGTTCAGGATCGATGGGCTTGTCCCGTTCTTCATTGCTACAAAGCTCGCCGCTGCATCCTCGTCAGAGATATTTTCGGCGATCGCCCAGCCATCCCACCACAACGCAGATGCCGGAATCGTCCCCCCGGCGACTGTCATTGGCGGACCTACACGGGTGTTTTCATAAACGACAGGTTCGGAACCTTTTGCATCCATCAGGCCATTTGTCCGCGAGCTCCACATCATCATGAGTGCAGCGTTTCCGGCCTCCCACTCTCCAGTTGCAGTGGGAGTATTGTGGGTCAGAATATCCGGGTTCGCATATCCTAAAACCTTCTTGAGCATCTCGAGCGCCGCTACACCAGTTTCGTTGTTCACCGCTGGTAGTGCGGTACCAGGCTTGAAGAGTTCGCCTCCCATCCCAAAGTACATCATCACGAAATGTGAACCCAAACCATACATATTAAATGCGCCACCAACCGGGTTCTGCATGATACCGGCCGCACGTACCTTTTCGGCGATTTCAAGAAACTCCTCGTAGGTCTTCGGGGGTTTGGCGCCGACTTGATCCAAAACGTCCTGACGATAAACCAGATGCTGGGTTGCTACCATGTACGCGATCGCTCGCACCTCGCCGTCGATCACAATTTTCTGATTCTCCGGGATATCCTGACCGTATTCGGCAATTAAATCATCCAACGGGCGGATAACACCGGCTCCCAACAGCGGATTGATCGAACCTGTAGTCACTTGTGTTGCAGTGTATTCTGCTGGATTTGCTTTCATACCAGGCAGATTGACCTTGCGATAGTCTTTAGTGATGTTTGCGGTTATTTCAAGCTGAGCGGTCGCACATTTTTTCGCGTTTTCAACAATAGTATGGAAAGCGGCATATTCATTTCCCACGATGGATACACGCCCAGTTGTGACTTCGCAACTT
>CAVOCG010000186.1:0-4876 GCA_963694095.1 Gammaproteobacteria bacterium | reverse complement strand
AAAGCCAGACCATCTACCGAAAAGAGACACTTGGACCCCTTACCCCGCTGATCCGTTTCAAGACCGAAGATGAAGAGGCCAGCATCTATACCGGGAAAATTTCTACCACAATTGTACCCTTTGGCAGCGTCAAGAGATCAGGCATGGGCTGCAAGGGTTCAAAATTCGTTAAGGAAGACTATCTAGAGATCGAGTACCTCGCCCTGGGCGACCTCAAAACGTAATGAGGCCGTTTGACCAGTGCACAACGAGTGGCATCGTCGGAGAAGCATTCATTGTCAGACTATGACTACGATTTAGTGACTATCGGCGCCGGCTCTGGCGGGGTTCGCGCTTCGCGCATTGCCGCCAATCACGGTGCAAAGGTCGCCTGTTTCGAGGAACGTTACCTTGGCGGCACCTGTGTCAATGTCGGCTGCGTGCCGAAAAAGCTGCTCGTCTATGCCTCCCACTATGGCGAGGACTTTGGCGACGCAGCCGGATTCGGATGGAACACCGGCCATCCGGAATTTTCTTGGAAAAAGCTAATCACCAACAAAAATTCTGAAATTATCCGCCTCAACGGCATATATCGCCGGCTTCTAGATGGCGCTGGGGTCGAGATCATTGAGAAGCGGGCAACCCTGAAAGATAGCCATACGGTCACCGCCGGCGGCGTCGAAATCACCGCAGCAAATATCCTTATTGGCACGGGCGGCTGGCCAACAGTGCCTGAAATTCCAGGTGGTGAATTGGCCATCACGTCGAATGAGGCATTCTTTCTTGAAAATCTGCCAAAGCGCATTGTCATTATTGGCGGCGGCTACATTGCAGTCGAATTCGCCGGGATCTTCCATGGCCTCGGTACGCAGGTAACGCAACTTTACCGCGGCCCCATGTTTCTGCGCGGATTTGATGATGACATCCGTGCGTTCATTGCCACAGAAATGCGCCGCAAAGGGATCAACCTACGCCTAGAATGCAACGCCACACAGATCACGAAGGAGGGTGATACCTATGCAGTTACCTTAACCAGCGGGGATATCTTGGAAGCCGATTGCATCATGTTCGCTACCGGGCGCATGCCCAACAGCGAAAATTTAGGACTGGAGAATGCCGGGGTTACATTAACTAAGAATGGCGCCATTATGGTCGATGGTGAGTACCGCACAAATGTGCCCCACATCTTTGCCATTGGTGACGTCACCGACCGCATCAACTTAACACCAGTCGCCATTGCGGAAGGTCATGCCGTCGCCGATTTGTTATTTGCACCTTCCGGTAGAAAGGTCGATTACGACGGCGTAGCGACAGCCGTCTTCTCCCAGCCCCCCATGGGCACGGTCGGCCTCACCGAACAGGAAGCACGAAAGCAGCACGGTGGCATTGACGTCTACATCTCAGATTTTCGCGCCATGAAACACACCCTGTCGGGCAGCTCCGAGCGAACAATGATCAAGATGATAGTCGATCGTCAATCCGACCGGGTTCTCGGCGTCCATATCGTGGGACCGGAAGCAGGCGAAATTATTCAAGGAGTTGCTGTCGCCCTGAAATGCGGTGCCACAAAGGCACAGTTTGACGCCACCATCGCCATTCATCCGACGACTGCTGAGGAACTGGTCCTGCTGCGGGAAAAGAAGCCCGACCCGATTTCACCTTAGGGCGATGCCACCGCGGACTAACCGTTCGGTTGCACCCGGCCTTCCTTCAGCATCTCGGCGACCAAGAAAGCCAGTTCAAGAGCCTGCTCGGCGTTCAACCGCGGATCGCAATGGGTGTGATAGCGAGAGCTGAGATTAGCCTCGGTGATCGCCTTCGCTCCGCCAACACATTCCGTTACATCCTGGCCTGTCATCTCAAAGTGCACGCCACCGGGCCATGTCCCCTCGGCCCGATGCACCTCGAAGAACCCACGCACCTCGGCAAGAATATTGTCGAAGGGCCGCGTCTTATAACCATTGGCGCTCTGGATCGTATTACCATGCATGGGATCGCATACCCAGGCGACCTTCCGGCCTTCGCGGGTGATGGCGCGGATCAACGGAGGCAGATTCTTTTCCCAGTTGTCCGCACCCATCCGGACAATAACGGTTAGACGTCCTGCCTCGTTTTCCGGGTTCAGGGCGTCTATGAGCCTCAGCAGTTCATCCGGCGACTGGCTGGGGCCGGCCTTGCAACCAATAGGGTTCCCAATGCCCCGCAAAAACTCAATATGGGCCCCGTCGACCTGCCGGGTACGGTCGCCAGCCCAGAGGAAATGGGCAGAGGTATCGTACCAATCGCCGCTGGTGCTATCGACGCGGGTCATTGCCTGCTCATAAGGCAGCAACAGCGCCTCGTGAGCCGTGAAGAAGTCTGTTTCACGAATTTGCGGCGTCGTTCCCGACTTTAAGCCACAGGCCGCCATAAAACTCAGCGCTTCATCAAGACGGTTGGCGAGATCCTGGTAGCGCTCCCCCTGCGGACTGCCCTGGACAAAGCTTAGGTTCCACTGGTGCACCTGGTTCAGATCCGCATAACCACCCTGCGCAAAGGCCCGGATAAGGTTAAGGGTTGATGCCGACTGGTTGTAAGCCTGAACAAGACGCTCCGGATCGGCCATCCGGGCCTCGGGCGTGAACTCCATGGCGTTGACCATATCGCCACGATAGCTGGGCAAGGTGACATCGCCCTGAGTTTCATTATCGGAGCTGCGCGGCTTAGCAAACTGACCAGCAAGCCGGCCCATCTTAACAACCGGCAAAGAAGCGCCGAACGTCAGGACCACCGCCATTTGAAGCAGAACGCGGAAAGTATCCCTAATATTATTAGGATGAAATTCAGCAAAACTCTCCGCGCAGTCGCCACCTTGCAAAATGAAGGCTTTGCCATCAACAGCACTGGCCAGCAAAGACTTCAGCCGTCGCGCCTCACCAGCAAACACCAGGGGCGGATAGTTTTTGAGTCGTTCCTCGACCTCCGCCAACTTAGCCGCATCCGGATAAAAAGGCATTTGCGTGATGGGCAGGCCGTTCCATGAATCCGGCGTCCACGTTCTGGGCATGGTCTTCATCCTCAATACGCGCGTGTTAATGCAGGATGAGGATATACGTCCCCACAACTTTTAATTCCAGTAAAATGGCCGTAATTGAACATTGCGAGGAGAAGACTACCCCGATTTGATACCACCATGGTGGGTCAGAGGGACCCGGACTCCCGTTACCAGGAGGGTAAAATAGGGGGGATAAATTGAGATCCATCAACCGGAAACCTCAAACAAGCCTCATTCCTCGACAAGTTTGGGAGAGTTTCACTGCGATTAATTTTGATAGAGTGAAAGCACATGCTTGAGGGATTTATTGTGAACCGAAATTATCAATAATAAACTAAATAATAATTTCAAAAAAATTTAATTAAAATTAAAAAAATATGTTAGAAGTTATTTTTTTATAAACCCACCTTGATTTATTAACAAAAAAACTTTAATCGATAGATAATTAATATTGGGCGATAATAGTGATCAACTTTATTTATCTCTACGAAGTATTTTAAGACGTATGGCCTTTATGAGAATCTAAAATAGATTTGATGCCATCCCAAAACATTATTCTCATTACTATAGATTCTCGAGCAGTTCGTAGTGCTTCATATCCATTATCTTGATGGCGATTTATAATGTTGTTTAACAAAGTGATTGCAGCCGGCCCATGCTCATTTTTATCAATTTGAATATGACGCATCAAATAATAATGCAATAGAGGTGCTTCAGAAGATTTAATTTGCCAGTTATTTAATATATTCTGGAACATGCCTGGTATCACCGACTCTCTACCAAAAACAAAACAACTAGAAATTTCTGATAAAGAGCCGCCTTTAGCCGTATCAATCGTGTGGCACACAAAATTTCGAACAAATTGTGGTACATCAGCTTTTTCCAAAGATTTATCTAGTGAGTTTCCCTGGGATAAGGCAACGTTAAAACGATCAAAATTAGATCTATCAGCTCCAATTTCGAGCATGCTATCTAAATAAAGTTCAAGGTGGCTAGAGGTTGACCCACATTCATTGATGTCAGTTTCTTCGTTCAAAACAATATCATTAATCAATCTAGCACTTGCATTATCTTTAGGTGGCTGCCAAGGCAATTGCATACCAGTTAGTTTATTTTGGAGTGCTTTTAATAAACTCATGAAATCCCACACGGCAAACACATGCCACCGCATAAACTCTCGAAGTTCTCCAATAGTTGATATTGATGAATATAAAATGTGGTTATTTAATTTGGACAGCTCAGGCTTAAGTTGTATTGATATATGCAGGGCATTACGGCAATATGCTGTGGTCTTAGTAGCGGGCATTTTAAAAACATCCCATTAGTAAATTATTTATTGGTTTATATTTATACCCAATTACCTATTCAATACGTTAATTTGTTACTTCTGGATCAACTTTTGGATTTCCAGTTTAGGGTCATCTAAGGCAGAGAAATTAAACCATATAAACCGTCGCGCAAAATCTTTTCTAATTTATCCAATACTCTCTGTAACTTTATTTTTTTTTCCTGCGGAGAATCAGTCTCTCGCACATCCCTACTCTTCTTCTTTTTGACGATGGAATGCGCGTGTGCGTTGCGAAACCTCTTACCCGTTGCGGTGGAGTAATCGTTCTCGTTCAACCAATCAGCAATCTGTTGGAAGTTCCAACCCTTTTCACGGAAGTCGGTAATAGTCTCAAATAGGAAGTGTTGATACTCGTTGTATGGTGCGACCCACAGATGAGACACACGAACTTTGAGATGGAATATAAGGTAGATTTCTGTGTGTGATTTGGTGGATGACTTACCACCGAACCCCACTATTCCACCGTCACGCTCTTCGCTAGGTTACGTGGCTGATCGACGTCTGTTCCCTTGATT
>CAVOCG010000185.1:0-4876 GCA_963694095.1 Gammaproteobacteria bacterium | reverse complement strand
ATGCTCCAGTTGTAGTTAGCTGCAAAATCAACTGCTTTTAAGGATACTGATTCAACGTTTTCGGGCACCTCAATAAATCGTGTCGCGTCACGGTTCTCGTCGCGCTGCACCAGGGGGTTGGGATTAGAATCAAGCCAGGCATTACCTTTATCACGACTTGCTGTACCTGGAGTTGGATCGTAGCTGGCCACAGTCTGACCAGTAGCGGCCAACATGCGATCAAAGTCTTCAAGCACAATATCAATGCTATCAGGCGAGACTATGCGGCCATCGTATTTAATGACCTGATAGTCTATGCCCATTGTTAAATTATCAATTGGCTCCCAAGTGAAACCAACATTGATGATTTCTGACTCTTCTACTCCTAGATCCGGGTTAGGAGAGTTACATGACTCAACGCCTAATAAAGTAGTTCCAGTAATAGGGTCAGCACCATCGCGTTCAGTGCCACAACTGGTCAAGCGAAACGCACCGATCTGGGACGGTGCAGGTGCCAGAAAGCCTTCTCCCCAAGACGCTCTAAGAGCTAGAGATTGAATTGGTTGGTAACGCAGGGCAATTTTTGGAGTCGCTGTTGGAATTCCAATCTCTTCAAATTTCTCATACCTCGCAGCTATCTGTGCCGACAGGTTATCCAGTATGGGCACTTCAAGCTCAACAAACGTAGCCTTTACGTATTGTGTATCGTAAGTAGGTGTAGGTACTGCACGTCCAGGCGCTCCATAAGAGGTAGTCCAGTTATTACCGATATTGGAAAGATATCGATACTGCCTTGTATCAATGAACTTCCTGGCATGGGCACCAACGGCCATTTGTAAAGGTCCTGCAGGTAAGTCAAGAACTTCACCAGTTACCATGGTATCGAATGTCAACAATCGGTCCCGATTAAGCTCCTGGTCTGTTTTAGTGAACATCCAATCCACTACTTCCTGAGAGTTATTTGTTACACCTTTGACATATTCAGGAGAACGCGGGTCTGAGGATAACAGGGGATTGTAATACTCATTACCAGCAGGACCACCTTGACCAGCCATGGCCGCATTCCAATGATCGAATTGAGGCTCATAGGTTTCATAATTCCACCTTCTAGTCTGATAGGTTAATGAAGTTGACCCAGTCCAGGAGGTATTGCCAAAGTCATAATTGGCCGTAAATTTGCTTCGATCCGTGGTATAAGTTGAGTCATCTTCAGCGGACCCACCTGTAACATAGCTGGCCTGAGTTCCTGGCCCTTGTCCGTATCCGCTAAACAAGCGCAGGGCAAGAGGTCTAACATCTTCTCCCCATGGATTGGCGGGATGGGCGCCTGGAAATATCATTGATGTCTTCCAGGCACTGGATACAGGGCTGATAGGTTCGGTGATAAATGTAGAAAGACGCTGGCTGACGCCGAATTGCGCTTCCAATTCCAACCAGTCTGTAGCCTGCCAGGTCAGATTTGACCAAAGTGCATTCTCTTGAGACGGTCGATTGTATTGAATCCACTGTCCGTAATTGAAGATACATCGACCACCAGATGCATCGGTTAAACGACCGCTAGGGAAAGCGCCGTCTTGGCCTTTGATATCATTTCCCTGGTTAAAAGTGCCACATGATGGGTCTATGAGGGTAGCTTTATCTATGGAAGTCCCAGGAACACCTCTAAATGTGCCTGCAGGACCGTCTTGGAACTGGTCATTGTCCATTGCCAAGTATTTAGGTCGTTCACCACGTTTCAGGGGCGTATTTTTTGTAAATTCTGCAGCAACTACCCAATTGAAGTCACCGGCGCTACCACCATACAGAATGGATGAAGCCATTTCTTCGAAATCGCCGCCGTCATCTCTGCTATAAAAATTGCGGAATTTAAGGCCCTCGAAATTTTTGATCGGAATAATATTAACAACACCGGCTACAGCATCCGCACCATAAAGTGCTGCACCACCGTCAAGAACCACTTCCATACGGGAAATAGCGATGCTTGGAATTAGGGCACCTACTTCGCTTTGGTTAACTACACGAGATCCATCCAGCATAACGAGGGTGCTGCTTCCACCCAAGCCTCGCAAGTTGAACCCTGCAGTATTTCCGTCCTGACCACCACCTGGGCCACCGAGAACATTAGCCACAACATCTGTGTTTGCTGTATAGGTAAGGTCGCGCATAAATTGACCTATTTGTATAGTCGCTGAATCTTCAATGGCTTCGGCGGTCAGCGTGTCAACAGGAGAGGCTCCGTTAAAGGAGCTGTTTCTTATATAGGAGCCGGTTACCACTACTTCTTCAATATCATCATCGTCTTGAGCAAACGTATTACCGGTTTGGAATAACGCCAGCACAATGCCGGTATACAGCAGATTTCGTTTAATATTAGATTTTCTACACAGGTTTGACATGTTGTGGGTACCTTTTTCGTAAATATGTGAGTTGTGTGAGTGGTATTTTATTTATTGCAACTATAGTAAAGAAACTGATCAGGTGTTAATTTTAACCTATTCCCGTTTATATGCCACCCAACATTGCAAAAAAAAATTTAGATAAAACTCCGTAAAACAATCCATTTATGCCCTCTCTTGGGTTTTTTAGCAAGTAAATTTAGTTACTTACCGGGCAAAAATGGCGAAGCAAGCCGCATAATTTTTATTTTGGCCTCCCAGGGTACTTACTCGTGAATTTCAAAATTTACGCAATAATTCATCTGCGATTTAGTAATTAATCTTGGGATTTAGGCTATTTTCTTTCAGATATATGGAAGACAGATGCTTAGGAGTTTTTTGCATTAACCGTTTAAAGATAGATTATGATCGCAAAGGTTAGTAACTATCTGGTACCATCTGACTTACTAAAACTTGGGTTTTGAATGGTTTGAGCGGTTTCCTAATATTTAGCGCCTTTAACGAATAATGATTTCAATGAGGAATAAGCAATGAATGTCACCTACTCTAGATTACTCCATGCTTTATCTGCTGTTGGTTACCCGATAGCTGTGCTAGTAGCTTTGGGCATGTCTGCCAGCATTGTTGCGCAGACCGGGGAAGTCACCTTTCACCAGGACATCTCACCTATCTTGCAGCGCAGCTGCCAGAACTGTCACCGACCCGGTGGCGTCGCGCCGATGTCGCTAGTGACGTACGAAGAAGTGGCTCCCTATGCTGGCCTGATTGAGTATAAAACTGGCCTTCGAGACAAGCCAGGTGCCATGCCCCCATGGTATATGGAGAAAGACATAGGTATTCAGCATTTCAAAAATGACCCTTCGCTCAACGATGCGGAAGTAGCTGCCATATCCACCTGGGCGCGCAGTGGCACACCCGAGGGCAATATGTCCGATGCACCGGATGCTCTGACATTCGATGACAGCACTAAGTGGTCACTCGGTATGCCTGATCTCATTGTTAACACCGAGGATTTTACCAAGCTGGCCGGTACGCCGGACTGGTGGGGTGAAGTACCCCGGGTTCCAGTTGGACTGGATGAAGACCGTTATGTGAAGTCCGTAGAAATTGTTGAAGTGAACGATGTCGACAGAAGCGGCTCCGGGCGCGACACCGTGGGCGGCTTGTGGATATTCCATCACATGATCTGGCGAACAGAGGTGCTGGACGAAAATGGCGACGTAGTTGAAGATACTCGCACTGGCTGGCCAGTTCACGAAGTGGGCCGTAACGCTGACATCTTTGATCCTGAAGCGGGCCGTTTACTCAGAGCGGGCTCGGTTTTTGCTACCGATTCTGTGCATATGCACTCCAACGGCAGGGATACAACCGCTCACTTGGAAATTGGTTATCGCTTCCACCCTGTAGGGTATGAGCCGAAGTATGAGCGCGCCACACTTGGATTGGGTAATGGGGTTGATATCAGCATTGCTGGTAACGAGAAAGATCAGGAATTACACGCCTATACCGTATTAGAGGATTACACCAAGATAATTACTTTCGAGCCCCATCTGCACGCCCCTGGCGAGCGTATGTGTCTGGAAGCGATCTGGGGTTACACGGTTGAAACGCTGTCCTGCGTAGGCTATGACCACAACTGGGTGCGTGGCTACCCGTATGAGGATGACTATGCACCATTGCTGCCCCCGGGCACTATCTTGCATATCGTCGGATACATGAATAACACCGAAACTAATTTCAATGTGCCTGACTCGCGCAACTGGCAGGGTTCTGGCAATCGCTCGGTGACCAATATGTTCATCGACCTGGGTATACGGGTAAAGATGAATGAAGACGAGTTTTTCATAGAGATGGCAAACCGCCGTGAAAACCTGAGCCTAGGACCTAATGACCACGTCATTGGCTGCCCATTGTGTCTTGCTCCCTTGGTAGCACCACTACCTGAAGTAGCAGATAGCGCCGATTAAGTAATAATTGAGCAGTGCGCAGTGTTTATTGGAAAAAGCTCCATTTTGGGGCTTTTTCTTCATTAGAATCAGTTACACGATTGCGAAAGAGGAATGATTATGATTTTCATTAATAAAAATCTACCTAAAATTCTTTCCTGGAGTCTTGCTCTGGTACTGATAAGCTTCAGTTTGATCCAGGTAGCGCAAGCTCAGCCCAGCTATCGCAAGGGACAGCATATTGAACCGGCCTATGAGGGCTGGAAAAGAAACGAAGACGGCACCGTTACTTTAATTTTTGGTTATTTTAACGAGAATTGGGAAGAGGAACCTAATGTCCCGGTAGGTGACAATAATTTTTTCTCTCCAGGTAATCCGGACCGTGGGCAACCCACCCATTTTCTGCCGCGCCGCAATCGTTTTACCTGGGAGGTTGATATGCCCAGAGGCTGGGATGAAGACGAAGAGGTGACCTGGACTGTGACTTCCGGCGCTGGAATTACCCGGACGGCCTACGCCAGCATGAACATCGATTACGTCGTTGATACAATGGTT
>CAVOCG010000184.1:0-4925 GCA_963694095.1 Gammaproteobacteria bacterium | reverse complement strand
CAAAGACGTTCTGGGCACCTTCTACCACGATGTTTCGCAAGGTTTTCTCCAGTGCTTCATCGGCCTCGATGGCATGGCTTGCTCCCAATTCCAGTGCCTTTGCCAGCCTATCCGGATTACGATCTACCGCAACGATTGTCCTGACCTTCATCAGTCGCGCTGCCATGATGGCAGACAATCCGACGCTGCCAGTGCCATAAACGATTAACTGCGAGCCTGGCGTTGGCTTAAGTACGTTGAGAATGGAACCTGCACCAGTCTGAACTCCGCAGGCAAGAGGTGCTAAAAGTGAGAGCGATACATCCTTGCGAACTTTCACGGTGTTGCGAGCGTCAGCGACCGCATGGGTGGCGAAAGACGATTGTCCAAAAAATCCAGAATATACTGCATCGCCATCAACGGAAAGGCTTTGAGACGTTGTGCAGGCAAAGTTGAGGTCGGACGAGTGGTGGCAATAGGCAGGCTCGGCGGCGGTACAGGAAGCACAACTGCCGCAAGACGCGAAGGTCAAGAGAACATGATCACCGACCTCCAGGGTCGTAACCTCGCGTCCGACCCTGGCAACGATACCTGCGCCTTCATGGCCCAAAACGACCGGATGAGGCACTAGGCCACCCGCCTTGCTGGCTTTAATGTCCGTGTGGCAAATGCCTGCAGCAACCATCTTCACCAGAACCTGCGTCGGCCCAGGTTCCTTCAGTTCGGCATTAACTAACTGAGGCGTCGAGGTATTACCATCAAAGAGAGCTGCCAGAACTTTCATCTATTAGATTCCTTATTGCTTGGTGCAGGTTGCTTTTTTGAAACTCGGTTGAAGTTTGTTTCCACCTCGCTCTGTACTAGTGGGCAGAAAAGGGGCTACAATACAAGAAGTTTTTCACCAAGGCTAGACTCAGTAAAAAAAATTTAGGTATTTCAACAAGGAGAGAATAATCATGTCGCGAATTGAAGATCAACTTACTCACATGGGCATTAAGTTACTGGCTCCTTTAATGCTTTCATTGGTTATTAGATGATGAATTTCGACGCAGATGTGGCAATTGTTGGTGGAGGCCCAGTCGGTTTGGGTTTGGCGATTGATTTGGCACAACGTGGGGTTACTAGCTATGTGATTGAACGCAGCATAGAACTCCATGGTATTCCCAAAGGCCAGAATCTAACGCAACGATCTGGAGAACATTTTCAAGCCTGGGGTGTTTCAAAAGAAGTGCGTGCAGCCAGCCCGATCCCACATGATTACGGTAATGCTGGAGTGGTTGCCTATGGACATCTGCTGGGCGAGTACAGCTACGACTGGTTCAAACGATCAGCCGTCAACCAGTTCTATTCGGCTGAGAATGAGCGCTTACCACAATATGAAATGGAGCGTGTTTTGCGCACCCGTGTAGCAGAACTTGATGAGATAACAATTTGTTACGGGTGCACTGCCACCGCATTGAACCAAGATGATAACGCTGCATCTGTTGAATTTCAAAACAAAAAAACGGATAAGATTTCCAATATTACAACTCAATATTTGGTCGGATGTGACGGCGCACGCTCTTTTGTGCGTAAAGCCATTCGCATTGAACAGGACATCGACCCGCATGATCGAAACATGGTGCTTTTGGTGTTCAAATCAACTGAATTGAATGCCTTGCTAACTAAGAAATATCCAGGCAAATCCATTTACAACACGCTTGCGCCAGAACTTGATGGATATTGGCAATTTCTTGGCCGAGTGTCGTTGGATGGAACTTGGTTCTATCATGCCCCTGTACCTTTAAATACAACGGCAGAGAATTTCGATTTCAGCGCTTATTTGCACTCCGTGATTGGAGCAGAGTTTAACATCGAATTTCAACATATCGGATTTTGGGATCTTCGTATGGCTGTCGCAAAAACCTATCAAAATAACCGGGTATTCATCGCTGGTGATGCGGCTCACAGTCATCCACCATATGGTGGATTTGGGGTGAATAATGGGTTTGAAGATGTGAGGAACCTTAGTTGGAAACTTGCCGCTTCTCTTCAGGGCTGGGCTGGCGAAGGACTTTTGAAGTCATATAGTCAAGAACGTCAACCAGTTTTTACCTCAACATTGAGAGATTTCATCGCCCGAATGATTTCGGACGACCGGGATTTTTGTAATACTTACGCACCAGATAAAGCTCTTTTGGCATTTCAGGCTGCATGGGCGGAAAGAGCGGCAGCAGGAAACCAAGATGTCACACAATACTTGCCTAATTACGCGGGCTCGTCCATTATAAGCGGGCAAAAGGGTGCGAAATCTGGGGCGACCGGCACGCATATGTTCAAGGCCCGGGCAGGACACCATTTGGCTCCCTTGCAAGACAATGTTGAAATACCTTTGAAATTGACAGGCAACTCAGGTTTTACGCTGATAGAATTCGGTGCTAACTCCAAACTTAAACGGGATTTTACCAAAGCTGCTGAGAAATTTAATATGCCATTTTCGATCGTGTCAATCCCGAAACAAGCAGCTGGAAACACCTACGGAGCCGAATTTATTTTATTACGCCCTGACGGGTTTGTTGCTTGGGCTGGTGATATCGCGATTGAGGGAGCTGATCAAATTCTACGCCGTGCTTGTGGTAAGTAAGAATAATGGTTTTGCCAAGTTATTTATGTCAGATTGTGAAGTATTGGCAAAGTCAGGATCAAGCCAGCATTTCGGTGGTATAATCGGCCCAGAGGTTAAAAGGATCTGAGCGAGTAGCTGTGATGATTGATTTCAAAGGGAACCATTTCCCCAAAAGCGTGATCCTTTACGCGTTTTTTTCTGTATTTGATATGCGGTTTTGTACTGTGATCTGGAAGAGAAACTGGTGGAATGTGGTGTTGAGCTTAACGAATCGACGCTGAACCGCTGGGTGGTCAAGTTTTCCCCATTGATCGCGATAGAAGTCTAGAAACAAAAGCAGCCGTGTCCTGACGCATGCCTTCTCAGAACATTACTATGCAATGCCCTGCCAGGTGAGAGATGAGATCTACATCAAGGTGACGGGCAAGTGGACCTACTATTTCCGCGCAATCAACAAGTTCGGTAAAACCCCTAATTTTATTCTAAAAGAAGAGAGATGAGGCTGCAGCGACCGCATTCTTCATCTGGACAATTGGAAACAACAGCTTTCCTGACAGGGCCGTGATCGACAAAAGCGGTGCTAATCTTGCCAGACTACAGAATATGAACTGCCTACAAATTTTGAGAGGAGGGTATTGGTTGATCGAAACCCTTCAGTTCAAGTATTTGAACAACATCATTGAACAGGACCACAGGCTTTTCAAAAAACTGACAAGACAGATGAAGGACTTCAAATCCTTCAATTCAACCTTTGCAACCCTGGAAGGCATTGGGGTCGCACGCATGATCTGGAAGCAACAATTCGGGGCGTCAGGCCAACTGGCCTTTCAGAAATTCGTGGCCCTCTCAGGATAACTGTGTCCAGTGATACCTCTTATTCCATCTACAGAAAAAGTTTGCACCAGAAACTCGGAAATCTTTTGAAAAATACAGCACATTCAGACCAAATTACACCTTGAAAGGTGAAACAACAATAGAATCCCTTAAACCCATCAAAGCTAAAGCTGCATGGTTTTTAAAACACCTTAACCTATACAAACATCGACTAGCATGTTAGGTGATATTCTTCAAAAATAAGGAAAATAAACTGTCGATGGATTTGAGAGAAAAAGCCAAAAAGGACAAATTGCGGCGTATCCGTGCGGCGGCCCGTCAGGTGTTTCAGAAAAAGGGTTACGTTTCTGCGACCACACGCGAGATTGCGTATAAGGCGGAGGTGTCTGTTGGGACGCTGTTCGTCTATGCGCCGGCCAAGCGCGATTTGCTGTTGATGGTCTATAACGACGATCTGGAAAGCCTTCCTGCACTTCCGACCGACGACGAAAGGCCGTTGATCGAGCAGCTTGTTTCGCTTTATCGGCCCCGATTTGTATTGTGGGGTCGGCACCCGGAACTCTCGCGTTATGTGGTGCGAGAGGTGTTCGAGCCCTTAGGCCAGGATCACAAAGCCGCAGTCGAAACAATGCGTTTTCGCGGCAGGCGAGTTGTGGTGGTCAACCAGATCAGGATGCTGGTGGTGCGGCGGCAAGTGGCAGGGGAGGTCGACGGAGCCTGCGACCCAGTTCTGCTTGCGCATATGATCCACGACATCTTCCTCAGTGAGAACCGCCAGTGGCTCGAAAGCCCAGAGCCGGATGTCGACATTGGTGTGGAAAGCCTGACGCGTCTGCTGCAGCTTGCGATCAGCGGCTGTCTGACCCCAGCGTAGGGTTCAGCTGGGATTTGGTCTCTCAGATGCGTTCATTTTGTTGCAAAGCCCGATTGGGAGGCGTAGATCTGCTGGATCGTATCGCCCACATGCATAAGAATATCATCGGCGGGTTTCAGCAAATTGTGTTGGCGCAGAAATCCGTGAGCGAGGCCCTTGGCCTCCACATAGGTGGTCTCAACACCTTCACGGATGAGTTTCTCTGCATAGTGTCGCCCTTCGTATGCCAGGACATCATATTCCGCGGTCACGATGACCGATCGTGGTAATTTGTGAAGGTCATTGGCATTGAGTGGCGTTATGTCGGGGTTGGGCCAGAGCTCCCGAGGCGCGTAGTGTCCGAAGAACCAGAGCATTTGGGCTTTGGTCAGGGGTAGGCCCGTGCCGTGTCGCAGGTAGCTGTCGGTTTCGAATTCGCAGTTGGTAAGTGGATAGAACAGTACCTGGGCGATGATCTGGTGGTCTTCTGAAAGCTTGCGGGCTGTAACCGTGGCCAAATTTGCACCGGCACTGTCGCCCGAGAGAACAAGAGATTTGCCAGGAATTTGCGGCAGGGCGCCGTTGGAAATAGCCAGGACGGTGTCCATGACATCGTAGAGAGCGGCTGGAAAGGGGTGTTCAGGGGCCAGCCGA
>CAVOCG010000183.1:0-4941 GCA_963694095.1 Gammaproteobacteria bacterium | reverse complement strand
CATTTAACAATAGAGGGGATGCAGGAGATTGCCGCTGAGAGAAAGGGTAAGTGCTTATCTGATAAATATGTTAATTCCTCTACCAAACTCAGATGGGAATGTGGTAAAGGTCATGTTTGGGAAGCAACACCACAGGCTATAAAGCAAGGAAGCTGGTGTCTTGAATGCTCAGGGTCCAAACGTTTAACAATAGAGAAGATGCAGGAAATTGCCGCTGAGAGAAAGGGTAAGTGCTTATCTGATAAATATGTTAATTCCTCTACCAAACTTAGATGGGAATGTGATGAGGGTCATGTTTGGGAAGCGACACCACAGGCTATAAAGCAAGGGAACTGGTGTCATGAATGCGCGAAGGAAGGAGCTTGAGAAAGCAGCTAGTAACTCCCAGCTAAAATTGTATACTTTTTCTAAGGTCTCCTCCTCTAGTTCGCCCCATTTATCACTGAGAGAAGCAAAATATAGACTTCCCAGAGTTTATTTTCCCAATAGCTATGTTTAAAATAGTCCCCAATGGAACTAACCATCGAGCAAGCTCTGCAGCAAGGCATAGCTGCACATAAGGAAGGGGCGCTTCCTGAAGCAGAACGGCTCTATAGAGCTATTCTTCAGTCCCAGCCAAAACACCCTGATGCCAACCATAATCTAGGTGTGTTAGCTGTAAATCTTGGCCAGGTAAAAAAGTCACTTCCTCATTTATAGCCGACTTTCAATCTTGCGAACGGCAGCTTTCGGCCAACAGCGGACATTACAATATGATGAAAGATAGCGGTTTAAATTGTTAAGGCCTTTCCACTATCGTCAAAATAAGAAAGATACGCTTATTGAATTACAAACTTCCTTGATTAAGCGCTATCTTAAAGACTACACCAAATAAGCCAGCACAAAGTCACCCTCTCTCTATGCTGGCTCGATATGACGTAATTTAAAAGTTCTGTAACTAGTTGTCTTGTTCAATTTTCAGTGGCGCATAGTAAGTACCGCCAGCACCTTCTATTCGCTCGCGTCTTTCCTGCCATTGAGGCCCTGCCGATCCACCGTCTTCATACTGCAAATCCTGACGTAGATAGTTCCAGCTATCCGGGTCCAGCTCTTGGGCCATGGTCCAGTACTGCTCTGCCTTCTCGTCATTGTCATGAGTGAAGTAGTAAGTACCTAGTCGGAACGCGGGCTGGGCCATTTCTGCCTCGGGTGTGCGCTGGAAAATATTCTCACGCACTTTCTTACTATCCCAAACATATTGACTGTCTGCGCCATTTTCGACCCAGTCACGTACGATGGGTACGTAGTCGTCGGTGCCCCATGCCCCATCAAAATGCGTCTTTGCGTAGGTGCCTTCGTTTATTCGTGCAATCTTACCGGCCTCGTCGATCCAAACACCCGAGGGTACATTCAGCAAGTTATAGAGAGAACTGATGTGGTGATTTACATCAATTATCGATGTGTAGCTAACATTAGCGTCATCAAAAATAGCGCCAGCTACGTCCTCGCCGCCAGTATCCTGGGCAACGGAAATAATTTCAAAAGAATCTGACTTGAGTTCGTCATAAATGGACTGCCACACGGGCACGTCAAAACGACATCCTCACCAAGATGCCCAGGTCAAAAGCAATACTTTCTTACCTCTAAAATCTGAGAGTCTTACAATATTGCCATCACGATCAGGCAATTCAAAATCCGGCGCTTCACCAGCGCGGAAAAACGACTGACGCTCCAATGGCATAGTGCCGAAGCTCCAAATCCCATCATTGTAGTCTGTTATGTGTGCCTGCTGTAACTTGTCCGCCAGGCCGGTGACATTGAACCAGGCTTGATCCGACCGAGTTACAAACATATCGCTGTCCCGATCTTGCAGAACTGGTATGCATAACTCATCCAGGCAGACTCCCTGCGGTTTCAGCACGAAATCGTTTATTCTGGTCAGGTCATCGGGCTTGACCCATAACTCTGTTGCATCGGCTAGGGTTTGATCAATTTCAACAACACGCTCGTTGTATAACACAACGGTGCTTTGCGCGTTGACCAGCCCACTGAACAACAGAGAGCCAAGCACTAGACCAATGCTTTTAGAGCTCTTCATCTTATTTTCTCCTACAGGGGATTCGATTAGTTACAGTGAGAGATAGTACTCCACGCAAGGGAATATGGCCATCTTCGAGAAATAGGAATAATAAATCTGCCCTCTTAATCCGCTCTTAATCCGGCCCCCTCTTACCTGCCATTTTCTCATATGGATTCAACTCTGATTTTACGGATACATCAGAAAGGCTGATAACGGGCTAGAAGGTGTGCTATGTAAAAACGCAACGCTAGCGAATGCTATGGTAAATCCAGCTCTACAATGAGCAAATTGCAATTCTGGCAGATCAGCACACTGGCTAAAACCGAGGGTTCAAATTAAAAATGCAGTAGTTTTAGACTAAGAAGTGCCGAAATTCTTAGCACACTTCTTAGCACACTCTGATTTAGCTCCTGTAACCTATTGATTCAAATAAAGAATCGGTCACGCAGTCTACTGAAAATCCTCGTGCCGATGGTTCGATTCCAACGATCAAGGTAACCTTAACGCCACAAGCGCACCAGGCTGACCGCGTTTTACGCTTCCGGTCTGCATGAGAATGTACTGCACTCCATCGTGCATATAAGTCATCATGCCATACTGACCTGGCCTTGGAATCTCCACCTGGGCAATAACTTCACCGGTGAACTTGTTACGAGCATTCAACACCGGATTGCCGTTTTCGCTAAGCTCCGTATTCCCTCTTAGATCTTCAGTGGCCTGAAGCAGCAGGTCTCCCATTACCATTTGGATAGAATTTCCGGTGCCGCCGGTTGGAGGAATGTCTACACCTTGCAGAGCTGGATGATTTTTGATGTTGTCAGGCGTTTCACCAATAGGGATATCCCATAGTTTCTCACCGGTATTCATGTCATAGGCGGCCAGCGCCTGAAACAATGGTTTGTAAACGGGAAGCCGATCAACTTGCGGCAGGAAAGCGCGGTTACGACCCGGTGCCCAAGCAGCAACAGTAGTACCGGTAGTCGGCGTATGGCGTTCACGACCACGCCAGGCCTCTTCCGACAATCCAGGCAAACCCCGTGGCTCATCAATACCGTTGGTTGGCTCCATAAATGCCGGCGCACTGCAACCACGATTGTGCGAAGCATACATGATGCCTGTGGTGGGGTCGGCCACCGGTGGGTGATAGATGTTCAGCCCACCCATGCAACCGACGACGTTACGGTAAGAGTTTGTGTGATCGAAAGGTAAAGGTGGCATGTACAGCCCGCCCACCTCAAAGTCTGCCAGTACCGCCATTGCCTGTTGCCTGAGCTCAGGCGTGTAATCCATGATGAATTCTTCGGTAATACCATTAGTGACTATTGGATCCAGCGGCTCGGGTCGGGTTGGATAAGGTTGGGTAGCTGCGGTGTAATTACCCGGCACTTGAGTTTGCATGACAGGTCGTTCTTCTATGGGCCAGATCGGCTCGCCGGTCTCACGATTAAAGGCAAACACCAGCCCCTGCTTGGTATTCTGAATCAATGCTGGAATCTGGCGCCCGTCTACTGTCAGGTCTAAAAGTATTGGAGCGGTTGGAATGTCGTAATTCCATTGATCACTGTGGTGAATCTGGAAATGCCAGCGGCGCTCACCGGTGGCCACATCCAGGGCCAGGACACTACCCCCGAACAGATTATGGCCCGGTCGATGCCCAGCATAGGACTGCACAGTGGAGGCGTTGGTAACGATGTAAACCAGCCCCAACTCAGGATCGGCAGCTGCCGGTGCCCAGGAAGACATGTCTCCCGAGAATTGCCAGGCATCGTTCTCCCAGGTCTCGTGCCCGAATTCGCCCGGACGAGGAATGGAATGAAATTTCCACAACCTTTCGCCAGTCCGGATATCGTAACCCATAATATCCCCTGGCACGTTCTCGATACGGGTCTGATCGTAGCTGGGCTCATGACCCACCAGCACCACCACTACGCCATTGACCACAATAGGCGGTGACGAGGCCGTTACCATACCCAACTCTTGGGGAATGCCGTGATCCGGATCATAAACTCCCCCACCGAGCTGCCAGTCCTGCCAGCGTTGCCAGTCGTCGACTAAATCGGGGATTAGATCAACTACACCGGTTTCTGAAAAACCAGCGACACCAGTAGCACGACCCCAATTTTCCAGTGGCCTGCCGGTAATGGCGTCCAGAGCCCACAAAAAATACGCCGGCGAAGTCACCAGCACCACACCGCGACCATCCAGTTCGGTATAGGCAACGCCCTTACCAAAGTCGGTCCGGGGCGAACGCAGGTAACGCATGGTCTTGGGTTCACGGAAAGTCCAGATAGTCTCACCTGAAGTGGCGTCAATGGCTACCACCTGACGGCGCTGACCCACGACTGTATAGAGAATACCGTCCGCATGAACCGGGGTGGATCGAGAAGTGTATTCAACCGCAGGTCCGAAATTATCTCCGCGCCAGGTCCAGGCCACTTCCAGATCGGCAAAATTAGAAGCGTCGATCTGAGTCAGGTGTGGATTGGAACGGGTGTGGCCGGCGTCGCCACCAAGGAAACGCCAATCGCCGTTTTCGATGCCGGTCAGCTGCGCTAACACGGAATTTTGGAACATCATAATTCCAAAAATGCCGAGCATAGTTAAAAACTTCGAAATTACGCTTGATGATGGTAAGTCTGGAACACTGGTTCTTTTCATTGTCTGCTCCTCATTGTCGGCTCCGTCATGGTGCAGATGGTTCTGACGGAATAACTCGAAAACTATCAAAATTATGGCATGAATTGGTTCAAATCTGGAACTGAAAGGTATTTTACTTTTTCTCTCTAATCATGGGGTGAATTACAGGACAGTCTCCGATTTGGATTCGCCCCATGGTTTCAAAACCACATCTTTCATAGAGAGACATATTAAGTGGATTCGAA
>CAVOCG010000182.1:0-4985 GCA_963694095.1 Gammaproteobacteria bacterium | reverse complement strand
CTGCGATTTTCGCCAGAGAATCGCCCTTGACAACCTCATATTCACTATCCTCCTGAGGGCTAGGCAAACTCAGTATTTTCGCCTGGGGCGTAGCGTTAAATTTCAACAATTGCCCTGGGTGCAGTAGCGCTTGCATACCAATTTTATTCCATGCAGCTATATCCTTGGACTTCAAATCAAATCGGCGTGCAATGCTCCAGAGATTGTCGCCACGTGTTACTCGATAATTATCGGGCACGGCTGCGGGTAGTGTATTCGATTGATTAAACTGTGGTGCGGAAGCCAGTAACAATGGGTCGTCTGTGCGCGGAATAAGTAGTGACCTTCCCGCTATAATCCTACTGCTTGGAAGAGTATTTACCCGCTGTAAAATATCGGCCCTGGTGCCAAGCTTCCTAGCAATGGTGCTTAAGGTGTCACCAGGGCGAATTTCATAACGATCCCAGGTTACGCGGTTACCCTGTGGGAGCAATACCAGCCCGCTATTGAAGGTGGAAACACTTGAAAGCGGCAGTAAAATAGATTGCGGGCCATCCGGATGGGTCGCCCATTGCAAATATCCTGGGTTTAAGTTTCTAAGCAATTTATCATCAATTTTTGCTAACCTAGCGGCCAGTCCCAGATCGATTTGTGAGTCGATGGAAACGCGTTCGAAATAGGGCTGGTTGGCGATAGCAGGTAATCCAGCTACATAGAGCTCCTGCTGGGCTATAAGTTTGGCTAACGCAAGGATTTTTGGCACATGGGCAAGGGTTTCCTGTGGCAGGGGCAGGCTCCAGAAGTCAACATTCTTAATTGTGCTATTACTTTTGTTGATAGCGCGTACTACCCTACCTTCACCTGCATTATAGGCCGCCAATGTCAGCAACCAGTTGTTGTTAAACCGGGTATTTAACTGTTCTAAATAATCCAGTGCAGCAAGTGTGGATGCAAGTGGGTCACGTCTGCCGTCATACCACCAGTCTTGTTGTAAGCCGAAACTACGGCCGGTTGCGCCGACAAACTGCCACATGCCAACGGCATGCTCTCTCGAGTAAGCATTTGGGTTGTAGGCGCTTTCTACGATTGGCACGAGAGCAAGTTCTAGTGGCAGATTTCGGTTTTCAAGTTGCTCTGTGATCCAAAATAAGAAGGGAGTGGCTTGTTCGGCAACACGATCAAAATATTTTTGATTGGTGGCGTAAAGGCGCAGCTCGTGATCAATTGCTGCATTTGAATAAAGGTCCTGCAATTTAAAACCGGCTCTAATTCGATCCCATAAGTTTTCATAGGCTTCTGGCACAATCTCTTGGTCAACGGTTTTTATAACCGGACTGGAGATGCGAGGTGTAGAGGCGACATTTTCTGCAGGTGGGGCTGTGGTGCTGTTTTGAATGACTGCTGCGCCTTCTCGTGGAATTTCAATGACGCTTGTCTGGCACCCGATAAGTAATGCTAGGAGGGGAGCAATGTAAAAAGACTTTAGTTTTATGTGTGTTGCAGTGAGACTTACAGTACTGCTAAGCAAAATTTTCATAGAATCCTAGAAATGATCTTTCCAGCCGCGCAACGCTGAAAATACCTCAACTTCATTTTTGGGCATGCTACCCAATTGAGTTTCGGCGCTTTTCCTCAGAGTTGCTTCATTGCAGCGCAAAAATGGATTTGTGGCCAGCTCTATTGCCATATTTGACGGGAGAGTTGGTTGGTCCGCTTCTCTTTTGGCGCGCTCCTGAACACAACGATCTTTTAGTTTTTGATTTGAGGGCTCGGCTGCCCGGGCAAATGCCAGATTGGCCATAGTGTATTCATGGGTGCAATAGACAATAGTATCGCTCCTTAAGTTGGCCAACTTAACCAGCGATTGGTACATCACTTCAGGCGTCCCCTCGAAAATTCTGCCGCACCCGGCTGCAAATAGCGTATCTCCGCAGAAAAGGATAGGCTTGTGCGAGTCGCTATCACAATAAAATGCAATATGGTCGAGCGTATGCCCGGGCACCTCAAGAACAGTAAAGCTCTTGCCAAAAAGCTCAACTTGACTGCCTTCAGCGACAAAATCGGTAATGCCTTTGATCCCACTCGACTCTGGGCCATAGACAGTAGGTTGAAATTGCTCGGTCAGTTGATCTAGGCCGCCCGTGTGATCCGGGTGGTGGTGGGTTATAAAAATGGTTGCCAAGCTCAGACTATGGGCATTAAGGAAATCCGTTACAACTTGAGGATCACCTGGATCGACGACACAAACCTTATTGCTATCGCGATCTAAAATTGCCCAAATATAATTATCGGTAAAGGCCGGGATTGGGTGTATTTTGGCTATCATATAATTAATTTTCCGAATGAGAATCGACATGATATAGATAAGGTCAGCTAAAACAAGCCTTTTTCTTTACACTTCAGTGTATTAGCGGATCGGAACTTCTGGATTTGGCTAATGTAATTGTTTAAGGTGGACGCAATATGAATCTGTTATCAAAATACGAAATCCGGCGCCGTTTATTGAAAGGGTTATCAGATTTTGAGGCGCTAAATCCTCTTGTTAGCAACTGGTTTCAAACCCCTCAAGGTGCAGCGGTGTTTGCTGCGGAAAAGAACCTAGTGGAACCGATTCTCACGCACTTATTTGGCTACCACATTCTTCAAGTTGGCTGCAGCGAAGAGTGCTCATTAATCGAGTCTAGTCCGGCAGGGCAGAAAATACTCTTTTCACCAGTTTATCGTCCTGGAGCGAAGGGCGTAGTTGCGAATAATGAAGATCTGCCATTGGCCACCGACAGCATTGATGTGGTTGTGGTGCATCATGCTTTAGATTTCACCCAGGACAGCCACAAGCTTTTACGGGAAGTAACCCGGGTGGTCAGGCCTGGAGGGCACCTTTTGGTTATTGGATTTAATCCTTACAGCAGTTGGGGGCTTTGGAAACTATTTAAGAGAAAAGTCCATATCCCTTGGCGTGGACGCTTTATTTCGAAGCGGCGAGTATCCGATTGGTTAAAGTTGCTGGACCTGCACATTGAGTCTGTGCAATTTGGCTTGCATTTTCTACCGCTGAAATTTGCCAAAATTCTGCGGTATGCCACGGGCATGGAAAAACTGGGTAATAAATTTAATAGTCCATTCGGTGGAGCCTATGTCATATTATGCACCAAACAGGTATTCCCTCTCACACCAATAACTCCTCGGTGGAGGGGCCTACGTACGCGGCCCTCTGCGATCCCAGCGGGAGAAAGTATTCGAGTGAAAATTCACTAATGGGATTAGGGATACAATAGTGAAGAAAACAGTTGAGATATTCACGGACGGAGCCTGCCGTGGTAACCCTGGGAATGGGGGGTGGGGTGTGCTATTGCGATATGGCGAGACAGAGAAAACTCTCCACGGTGGTGAACTGATGACGACGAATAATCGAATGGAATTAATGGCGGTCATCAAGGGCCTAGAAGCACTTTCAAAATCCTGCGAGGTAGCAATTACCACAGATTCCAAATACGTGTTGTCTGGTATTACCGAATGGATTGATAATTGGAAAATGCGTAATTGGAAAACTGTGGCGAAAAAACCTGTACTTAATGTGGATCTATGGAAACAGCTGGATCAACTGGTGGCAGGTCATCAAATTGAGTGGAATTGGGTTAAGGGGCACAGCGGTCATCGTGAAAATGAGATCGCAGATGAACTGGCGAATTTGGGCATAGATCAATTATGACTAGTGCCGGCTGATTAATCAGGATGCCCTGGTTTTGATATTTTGGGAACAAGGAATTACTTAATATGCGGCAAGTGGTATTGGACACAGAAACTACGGGTCTGGACCCGCAGCAAGGGCACCGTATTATCGAAATTGGTTGTGTGGAAATAGATAATCGCCGTCTGACTGGCAAGCGGTTTCAACGCTACCTCAACCCACAGCGTGCGATAGACGTCGCCGCTATAGAAGTGCACGGGATTACTAATGCGTTCCTGGCTGATAAGCCTTCGTTCGCACAAATAGTTGATGAGTTTCTGGCATTTGTAACAGATGCGGAGCTGATAATTCACAATGCCCCGTTTGATATTGGCTTTCTTGATAACGAATTAGGTGATCTGGGTGCTGTGCGTGAGCCAATGAAAAATCATTGCTCAGTGCTTGATACTCTTTTGCTGGCAAGAAGTAAGCACCCCGGGCAACGCAATAGCCTAGATGCATTGTGCAAACGCTATGGCGTCGATAATACGCAAAGAGAGTTGCATGGGGCATTGTTGGACGCGGAAATATTAGCCGATGTATATCTGCTCATGACCACAGGACAATCCAGTCTCTCGCTAAAAGCGGAGGGTGGTAGGCAACAACCATCGGGAAAGATGAAGAAGCGAGGGGTTTCCGAACGTAAGCCTCTGCCGGTAGTGATAGCTACTGAAGAGGAGCTAGTTGCCCATAAAGAGCGCTTGCAAAAAATTGATGCCAATAGTGACAATGGTTGTCTCTGGCTGAGTCTTGACCGGGGCGCTTAGGTTTTCTGCGGTCCAAATCGTCAATGCGCCTTTTTCATTAATTAAGAGGTCCAACTGGACCTAGTAGAGGTGAGTATTTCTTGAATCCGGTTATGAGAACCTATATTATTCAGCGGGTTTTAACACTGGATTTTGTTGCGAATTTAAGCCGCACGTAGTAACGGCCGCAATGTACAACTAACACAGGGCATGGTTATAAGGCCTGAAGTATAACATTAATGAGGAATGCACAATATGGAAATGCTTGAGTGGGATACTCAAATGTTGGTATCAGCAAATGTATTCATCGTCACTATTTCAGAAAAGATGGCAAAAGATGCGGGTGATCCTAGCTTGGCGATTACCCCAGGTTTGTGGTTCAGGAAGGCTTTGCCGGTGATGCTGCTTACGCTAACAACGTGCACCATTATTATGTACTTCTTCTTTGGCTTTTTTGCAGAACCTCTAACTTAAGTCCTCACTGACGGTTTCATATTCGCTCTCGACTAGAGAGCGAATATGAAGCGATCTGG
>CAVOCG010000181.1:0-4988 GCA_963694095.1 Gammaproteobacteria bacterium | reverse complement strand
TGATCCAGCAAGCTCAGGATGGTTCCGTTACCACCATTGGCACCTTAGATAGAGGAAAGATTTTTCCCGCTGTTTTGCAACTGACGACCTTCATCTTGGATTACGACATGACAATCGATGGCGCGATTTGCCATCACAGACTGGATGTGACCGGCACCGACCAAGTCAACGTCATGGCGCACACCGACGAAACGTTTATTAGGAAACTAGCGCGTAGGTTTCCGAGACTGATCATAAGACCCAGTGGTGTAAACCCTAACTTATTTTCCCTGCCACAGATCACCCAACGGGAAGCTTCAGAGAGAATGACAGAAGGATGCTTCGTGCCGTCACCCCACTCGAAGGTTTCAGAGTTTAACGAGACTTAGTGGAATCTTCGAAAGACGAGCAGCGTGGGTAGCAGCAAAATTCAGCACCAGATCGTTCATTCCACGGGCCTCTGAATTCGTTAACAGGACCATGCCGATTCCAGATTCTCGATGAAATACCATCGTGCTGCACATTCCTTTAACGTACCCCCCATGGTGAACAAAACCTTTCGCGCCACCATAATCGAAGACCCTCCAACCCAAACCATAATAAATATCACCGAGCGCTTTGCGATAGGGATAATGAGCCTCACGCCTAGACGTCCTTATAACTCCCTGCTGCATTTCATTAAGCATATCAACCGGCAATACTTCGGGATTGTTACCTAACTGCGCCAGCAACCATTCACGCATATCAGAAATACTTGCATTTATTCCCGCAGCCGGCGCAACCTTATAATAGTGCGCTGTTGGTTTGACTGAACGCCACCTAGTGCCCGTCCAAACATGTGGTCTCGCATGGTTCGGGTCATTGACAAAAGACTTGTGACCAAAGGACGCACGACTCATCGCTAACGGCTTGAACAGATTGGCATCAACAAACTCCGGATATCCGAATTCAGTTTCCGATTCCACCAAGTCTGCAATAAGGCTAAACACGACATTCTGGTAACCGTAGCAATTGCCCGGGGCACAAACAAAATCTACTCTATCCAGCCTGTCGATTATCCGTCGGTAGGACATATTTTCTTCGATCAGATTTGTGTAAGCATGCGGCATCAGTCCAGACGACTGCGACATGAGGTGCCTCAAGCTGATCTGACCTCCATAACTCGATTCTTTGAACTTCACATGCGCCAAATTAGGCCTCAGGGGTTCCTTCCAGGTAAGCGGCGTTTCCTTAACCAAAATCGAAGCTGCGGCGGAAGCAAAAGTTTTAGATAAAGATGCTATTCGAAACAGCGTTTCGGCCGTAACCAGTTGAGACTCCCCCTCCCTTCTAACCCCATAGACCTGTTGCAGGACAACCTTGCCATTCTCAACGATCACCAAGGCACCACCGGGAGATTTCTTAATCAGCGGCAGAACATGATCAGATTCAAATTTCGCCGCAAAACTATCGCTATGCGCCTGGTTTGGCAACAACGCAAAGACCAAAGAAAAAACCAAGAGGTGGAACCGCTTCAAACAGACTTCCTGACTAACAATATTTTGAGGGTGAAAAACTTACAAGTTATTGAATCTATTGTAAATTAATATTTGCTCTCAAAAATAGAAATCGCGCTAAACTGGCCCGACAACAACACCGACTTAAAGAATTATGGCACTTATCGTATTTGGCATTGGCTTTGGCCTTTTAATCGGCTTCGGTCTTTTTGGGCTAATGATATATCCCGCAATTAAAGAGAGAAGACAAGAACAATCTGAGCATAGTGACGAGCAGTAACCAAAGCCTTCAGGACAGCTGGCATCGCGATGACCGGAGTTCCGTCTTGATCCCCGACGACATTACACGGTTTTTCAAGATGGCAAGAGGTCGCTTTAATAAATTCCCGCTGGGCATTGACCATGGCAAGAGCAAGGCAACACAGCAACACAGCAACAGCTTCTATAGTTTATGAACGTCCTCGCGACTGAACTGAACACTCATCTTGGCCTGGGAAAAAAGTGCGGCTGTGGATGTCAATCAACCATGACCGGATCGGAACCTTGGCCGGCGTTCAACCAGAAAAACTGGAAAAGCAAGTAATCCAATAAGCCTAAAACGGTTTTTCTGGCAACTACAGGGGATCAGTAATATTCAGCTCTATCGGCAGTAACTCTCCATTAAGATCCAAAACGTTGGACCGGGCTTCAAAATCACCGGCCGCAGGCGTGACTTGCCCGGAAGCTGAGACCCGGGCTATGACGATTACCTGGTCAAAGTTTGCAAGACCCATTCCTGGCATCATCGCCATAGATTCATCCAACCTGATTACCATCGGCAGTTGATCAAACCTTACACGTTGGACAGCCAGCGGGGCGGGGGGGCCATTAACTGCTTTTGCATAGACGAATACAGCTGAACTGGGCGGGAAATCCAATGACGCAGCTGCGGTCACTTTCACATTCAATAATCGACCAGGTAACTGCTCTTCGACGTTGGCCTCTGCTTCTGCCTTTCCCTCTATGCCAGACAATCCTGTTTGACTGTTAAGCCGAGTGATCGCGGAACGGAGCAGCTCTGCCCGACGCCCTGTAACGCCCGTTTGCAGCGCCCTGTTTAACCAGGTTAAAGCCAACGGGATATCACCTGCGTTCGCCGCGGCTATCCCTCGAAGCTCCAGCATTGCGGCGTCCTGCGGATTGGCCTGAAGCGCATTACCCACCGCAGTCAAAACTCGGGGGGTTAGTTTTCTATCATCAACAACATAAAGCGTTTCTGCATATTGAGACAACAGGTTAGGGTCGCCTGGAAAATATTCGAGCAATTTACGGTACGCCGGGGCTGCCTTTCCATAATTTCCAAGGTTTGTATAACCTCTCGCCAGTAAAAAGAGTGTGTCCGGATCATCAGGTCGCTGCTCGACCCTCTCTTCGACCTGTTGGATAAAGTATCGATACCCCGCGGGGTCAGAAGGATCGCTTTCCAACATCGCTTGTGCGAGTCCGACGTCAGGCAAGGCTCCGCGACCAAGTCCAAAGTCCGCATATACAATTACGGCAAAAATCGGCACCAGAAAAGCCGCTGTAATGCTGTATCTGCGATCAGTAACGAGGGGCAACGAAGCCTCCTGCTCGTCCGACGTGTCAGAGAGGAGGGCTTTTTTTGCCTCCAGCTCAAGGGCGATAACCTCTTCTGCGTTTCCGGCCATCCTGAGATCATTGACCCGTTCTCGGTATAGTGACAAATTGATCTCTGCTCGCTGATCCCTATAGGTCCGTGAGCGACCAAGCAGCAGTGGTGCAAGAATGAATGCACTGCCAATGAAACCCAGCAAGATTGCAATCAACCAGAACATCATAGCCGGCTCTCCTTCAGGAGTTCATCCAAGCGCACCTGTTCCGCTGCTGTGATCTCGCGCACTTCGGGTTTCGCACGAGCCAGCCTAAACCATATAAACCCGGCAAGGATCAAAAGTAGCAACGGGCCAAGCCACAAAACGAGCGTGCCTGCTCCCAGCCTGGGTCGATAAAGAATGAAATCACCGTAACGCTCATGCATAAACTCTAGAATATCGTCGTCTGCATGGCCATCCAGCAGCATTTTGTGAACTTCCCTACGCAGATCCTGAGCGATCATCGCATCTGATCCAGCAAGATTAGTATTCAAGCATTGCGGACAGCGTAATTCAGCGATCAAACCGTCATAACGCTGTTGCAATTGGTCGTCTGGAAAAGGGTAAGCATCAATGGCTGCAAAGCAATTGATCGAGGTCGTGAACATTATCGCCATTAGTATTTTAACCATCGGACTTTCCTTGCAAGTGTTCCACCACTGGCAATAATTTCTCCCGCCAGACCTCTGGCGTTACAGGCCCTACATGCCTAAACCTAATAACACCGCTCGCGTCTAGCACAAAGGTTTCAGGAGCGCCGTAAACACCAAGGTCGATTGCAAGCGTTCCCTTGTTATCAACAATGCTGTACTCATAAGGGTTGTCATGTCGCTGTAGCCAGCGAAGTGCTTTTCTATTATCGTCGTTATAGTTAACACCATAGAGGGGTAAATCTGTTTCGCGACTGATTCGTAGTAATTCAGGATGCTCAACCAAGCAGTTCGGGCACCAGGTTGCCCAGACATTTACTAGGCTTACCTCACCAGATAAGTCTGCTAACGTTCTCAATTGCCCGGGCTGGCGCAGATCTTCCAGCTCGAACTCCGGGAACGGTTTATCAATCAGGGCCGACGGCAAGAGGTGAGGGTTCTGTAGCCTGAATCCCAAAGCTAGGAACACCACCAGCAGCAAAAATACTCCTAGCGGAATTAGCAAGCTTTTGTTGAAAGTCATGCAGCGGTTCCCTCTACATTATTGCTCACTAACTCTCTTCCTCGCCTGTATCGCTTGTCAAGGAGCGTTACAAAACCACCTAACGCAACCAACAAACCTCCTAACCAGATCCAGCGCACGAAAGGCTTTACATGAATTCGTACGCCCCAGGCGGCATCGCCGACCTTTTCACCCAGCGCCACATAAACATCTCGTAGTAGCCCTGGATCCATATCCGCTTCTGTCATGACATTCTGCGCGACTGAATAAAATCGTTTCTCGGGACGCAGCTTTGCTACAAACTCGCCATCACGTGTCACATTGAACTCTGCCTGGTCAGCCAAGTAGTTAGGGCCCCGCACCTTCTGCACACCTTCGAATGTGAACTCATACCCAGAAAGGGCGATCGAATCACCAGGGTTCATTTTCACATCACGGCCTTCAGAATAAGTTATGGTCACCACAACACCTAGGATTGCCACCGCAATACCAGCATGCGCCAGCGTCATACCAAGCTGTGAAGCGGAACTAGTCAACCCAGCCTGCCACCGATGTCGGGCGAGCAAAATCAGAATCCAGACTGCTAACGTCTCAACTCCAACCGCAATGAAATCTATATTCGTTGAAAAGAAGTAAGTCCCGAGCAAAATAGCCACTGGTGTTGCCAATAAAACAGGCAAGTGTTGTCGGAACAATACCTCACTCGACG
>CAVOCG010000180.1:0-5019 GCA_963694095.1 Gammaproteobacteria bacterium | reverse complement strand
CAAGACATGATTAAAAGGGGCGAAGAGATTTAATTTAATTTAATTTAATTTAATTTGATTGCAATGCGAAAACTGGTTAATAAGTATATCCCTTTGTTCCCGTTACTGACGCAGCGCTTCAAACTCGAAGCGCAACGTTACCTCGTCACCAACTAGGCTCCCTGCCACACCGTAGTCCATGCCCCACTTGCTGCGGGAGATGATGGTCTGAGCCGAGATACCAAGCGTCTCGCGCCGGTGACCAAATGGATACTTTGCTTGCTTATTAATTGTCACTCCCAGCACGATAGGATGGGTTTCTCCCAGCAGAGTCAGATTGCCGGCCAGTGTTCCGGGCGCAGCATAATTGCCTGGGACGTACTCAGCAGCCTCGAAGATGATAAGAGGATTTCTTCTAGTATTTAGGAAATCTCTGCCGCGCAGATGGTTGTCACGAGCAATGAGATTGGTGAAGACACTGCCGGCCTGAATCTCGACACGACCTGCAGTAAACTCAGAAGTATCAGGGTCATAGCGAAAATTTCCCGACCCTTCGAGGAATAGACCGAGTTGTTTCTGATAGCCAATATGGCCAGCTTCAAAGGCGATTGAAAAATGTTCGGGATCTATTTCCCAAACCGCTGGCTGAGCATGAGCCAATCTGGCAACTACCAGTAAAGAAGTCAACAGGACTAATCCCAACTGAACCGGTCTTGAGTAGGATTTTTGCATGGAGCCTCCTCATAGTTTGCAATAAACGTTTTTTACTACGCTGTACGCTCATCAATCTAACACAGTGAAGTGTTCTTGCTGAATAAAGAAGGGTAGAAAGCGCCTACTGATTCCTTAGCGCATTCAAACCGTATCGGGCAAGGCCAATAGGTCGGTATGCCCTACTTCGCAGGTCCCGGTCAGTGAGTGTGCTTTCCTGAACAGAATCCAGTCCTTAAGTTCAGACGCGTCCAGCGCCGGGTCTTTTGACACCGCATCGCCTATTCCATCGATTAGTGCATCTACCAGCTTGATATCGGCCCCATCTAGCACCCAGGGACTATTTGCGGAAAATACCCTGAAGCCTGAACGGCTGAACATCAGGTCCATGTAGGGGCCAGCATCCGGCCCCAGCGCTAACCCGAAACCTTTGTTATTACGCTGGTCGCGATTAAAAGCGTCCAGTACCGCTTGGTCCAGAGTGTGAGTGGGTGTCCAACGAGTTGTGCCATCGTAGTTCAGCGCAGCGTAGAGGCCAGCCGGCTTTTGCTGGCACCTGCTTCTTAGCGCAGTGACTAATGTGTCGATAAAGTCGGCAGACACTAGATCGAATAGCGCCGAGGCAGTAATTAGGTCCGCGTCTTCCAACGGCAACGCGGAAATATTGGTAATGTCGAGTTCATAAGTTTGCAGCCGATGCGAAGCCCCATGGCGAGAAGTGGCTTCATCAAGCAACGCTGCATCTTGATCCAGCAGATGCCAGGACAACGACTTTTGGTCAGATTCAACGGCGGTGGAGAAGGCACGTAGAGTCGAACCGGTGCCGGCGCCAAGGTCCACCATTTTCAGTTCTGCTGTCTGCTCCCTATCGCTTCCCAACCAATGTCTTGCCTGATGAAGCAATTTATCGTTGCGTGAGCGCCGGTCTGCCGCTTCGCGCAAGTCCAGCCAGTCGATGCTGAATCCGTTCATGAGCTGCTAACCTCTTCTAGCTTTAGGGCAACGATGGTTGCCGCGTCAGTCCAGGTAGGCAACGTCGCGGCCACTTGCCTGGCACCAGCTTGTAGGCGCCGGCGTAATGCCTCACTTGTCAATATTTGACGCAGCGCTTCTGTCAATGCCTGGGTATCATCCGGGGCCACCAACAGGCCAGCCGTTTCAGGCACCACGTCCGGCACGGCACCAGAGCGCGCCGCGAGTACCGGCAACCCAGCCGCTAGAGCTTCGGCGAAAACCATGCCATAACCCTCGAAGCGTGAGGGCAAGACAAATACATCTGCCTGCTGATATTCAACTTGCGTATTCTCTACCGAGCCAACGAATTGGATGCGGGGCGACAAGCCCAGCAAGTTCACCCGCTTTTCCAGTCCAGCGGCCCAAGCGGGGTCGAAATCCTTACCACCTACAAAGCGCGACTGCCAGGAGATAGATTTAAGTGGGGCAAGAGCGTCGATAATTACATCGTGAGCCTTGCGTCGAGTCAATGATGCCACAGTTAGCAATCGAATCGGATCGCCATCGCAGGACGCGAAGGGAACTCGGTCGGTGCCGGGAAGCGCGACGATTATTCTTGCCGCCGGCACGGCAAACTGATCGATCAGAATCTGGCGGGTATGGGCGCTAGTAACCACCGTGGCTAGCGCACAACTCAATGCGCGTCGCTCCGAAACCATTAAGGCCCGCCTCTCCGGCTCATCGAGCCCGGTTTCCAATGCTAGCGGGTGGTGACATAGCGCTACCAATCGCAGTCGCTTTGCCTCTGCGACTGCCATCTCATCCAAAACCCCAAAGGCCAACCCATCAATCACGACAATTGCCTGATCCGGTATAGCCGCAAATATCTTCTGGACGCTCGCTAGGATTTTTTGATTCGGCGCCACAGAGCAGTGCGGCAGTGCTACGGTTTCCACTCTGACGCCTATGCTGCGTAGTTCGTCAATCAAGCGACGATCGTAGTGATAGCCGCCGGTTGGAGTGTCGATATCACCAGGGTACGCGAAATAGATCATTTAAAATGGACGGTGGGATTTATGTTTAACTAACTTAGCATAAGGCCGGCCGTTGTACGCAAAACTTATCTTGCCGCCTGTTCGTCTTTTAATCTGCGAAGTAAATTCCTCCATCACCTTTGGTTTGGTATTGTTGCCTTATGCTAGAAACTTTGATTACAAATACACAACAACCGATCGACAGATTACTTAGGCGCGAACTCACTCGCCTTGGATGGTTGGGAACCACTGGGATCGCTGGCGGGTGTTTCCTGCTAGGAATAACTTGGTTCTGGCAAGGCGCACTGCAGTGGTTCGTGCAGGCCCAGCTGGTTTGGATTTTTCTCTGTTATCAGACTATGCAGCGCCTCCCTCTCAACCGTCAAACCCCAAAAGAACCACTCTATAAAGACCTAGGCTGGGCAAACCGAGTCACCTTACTGCGAGCATGGCTGATCGCTGCCGTAGCGGGCTTCTTGTTTCAACCATGGCCTGAAGGACCTGCGCTGGCCTGGTTGCCAGGCGTACTGTATTTGATCGCCGCGGTGCTGGACAGAGTCGACGGATACGTTGCACGCCGAAATGGCCAGAGTAGTCTGCTCGGCATTGAATTGGATACAATTTCTGATGCACTCGGCCTGGCGATTGCCTCCCTACTGGCATTTAATTATGGCCAAGTGCACTGGAGTTACCTATTAATGGGCACTGCCTACTACCTGTTCCACGCTGGGGTACTTTGGCGCAAATCCCGTGGCTTAGCTATCTATCCCCTGCCGCCAGCACTGCATAGGCGCACTTGGGCCGGATTTCAGATGGGCTTCTTGGCAGTCGTGCTTTGGCCAATGGTTTATCCACCTTTGACAACGCTTGCCGGCTTTGCCTTTATGTTGCCTGCGGTGATCGGCTTCTTGATCGACTGGCTGATTGTTAGCGGCCATATTAACCGGCAGGCAGATCATGTGGATCGGCGCTTTGCACAACTTACGTATTTCAGTCAGGCCGTGTTACAACCCATTTTGCGCATTGTCGTGGCATTGACGCTGGCAGTGTCTCTGCTTGATTCCGGACTCCCGCCTCTGCCTGCGGGTAGCCCTGACTTGATGAATAATGTAATGGTCGGTGGTTTCATTCTGGCATCGGTTATGGTGTTGTTGGGGATTGCGGGGCGCTACTTCAGCCTAATCCTCATCACTCTGCTGAGCTGGTACTATATGGCTAACCCACTGTTACCGGTGGACTATGTTTTGTTCTGCAGCACGGTCTGGTTGATGTTGCTCGGTACCGGGCACTTTAGCCTTTGGACAGAAGATGACCGCTGGCTCAATGGATACGATGGCGCTTGAAATTCTCATCTAACTCTTTGGTTTTCCTCACTTGGATAACGGCACTGGGGCTCGCGGGATGGATACTGTCCGCGCTTCCCTTTGATGAGCTAATCCAAACCATTACGAATCTTCTTCCCTCGCAGTGGATAGCCTGGATTACCCTCAACCTGATTGTCATCATGCTGCTTGCCGGACGCTGGCTGGTGCTGACTCGGGCTATGACATTGCCTTGCAAATTCTTACAGTTATTACGCTTGCGTCAGGCGTGCCAGGTAATCAGTTTTGTGACACCTGGCCCCCAATTTGGTGGCGAACCACTACAGGTTTACTGGTTATGGCGGAGGTATGGTGTGTCCGGTCATGCCGCCTTCCTCGCCGTTGGTCTTGACCGCTTCTATGAGCTGTGGATTAATTTTGCTGTTCTATTATTAGCAGTGCTTACCTTGCTGGCTACGCGTTCTATCGGTTTTGTGAACTGGCAGATCATAGCGTTCGTTTTATTAGGGTTGCTACTACTGATGGGCATAATTGGCTGGGCTTTTTTACAGAAACCACTGAACATTCGCGATTGGATAACCCGGTTAGCCGGCCGCTGGCAAAATCATGAACGCCTGCGCAACCTAAATACTAATGTTTCTCAATTGAATGAATCATTGCAAAAGATATTTACAAACCAGCGGCCAGCTCTCGGAGTGGCTCTGGGTCTATCATTGCTGGCCTGGACTGGAATGATAGCGGAGTTCTGGCTGTTGCTCAGCTTTGTCGAAGTGCCACTTGATCTAGTGACTTTTGTTTTTCTATTTACTGTGATGCGCCTTGCTTTCCTGCTGCCACTACCTGGCGGTGTTGGCAGTGTCGAGGCCGGTCTTTTTTGGGCGTTTCAGGCCCTGGCTTTGCCAATGCCGGCGGCAGCCGGCCTAATTGTTTTGATGCGTTTACGCGATGTTGTTATTTTATTGGCCGGCGCTGCTGCATTACCGGGGCTGCAATCGCCGTTACCCAGCGCCGTGGCAACG
>CAVOCG010000179.1:0-5028 GCA_963694095.1 Gammaproteobacteria bacterium | reverse complement strand
AAAAGAAAACCCTTGAGCGTTTTTATTACCGTGACTTTTGATAATACGCCCCTGTAACCCCAATAAATTAGATCCGTTAAAGCGGTGGGATCTGGTTTGGTGACGAATTTTATCGATTAGAGGTTTAACCAATAGCCCAGCTATTCGATTGAGCCAGCTTTCTGCTACCCGCTCCGATAGCACAGTGTTTACGACGTTGGCCACACCTGCACTGGTTTTAATGGTTACGTTGCCAACAAAACCAACACAGACTACAACATCAGCCATACCTTCAAACGCTGCAGCCGTACTGCTACGCCCACAGACAAGTCACCCAATAACGCTTGAATTTGAGGCTTATCACCAACGAGATGAAGAAGTAAATCGGAGAACTCTTTTAAAGTCTGCAAAGACGCTGGTGCCGTCACTTGGATACCGCTATCACGAACCCATAGAATCAACTGCTATGGGTTCGTGATAACTCAAAATTACTCTGTGCCAGTATCCACTACTTTCTTGCCTCTATAGAACCCGTCAGCGGTTATGTGGTGCCTGCGATGAGTTTCACCTGTTGTATTGTCCGTGGAAAGCGTGGGTCCTGAGAGAGAGTCGTGGCCACGTCTCTTACCACGCCTAGATCTTGTTACTTTGCTCTTTTGAACTGCCATCATTTTCTCCTGCTAATAGTTTGTCGAGTAATTTGTCAACTACTTCGTTTTATCACTCTTCAATGTCTGTAACACTGCAAATGGGTTGTTTGATTCTTTTTTAGCGCCTTTCTGCCTTAATTCGGTGGTCTGGGTACTGAATGTAATTGCCTGACAGCTATCGTTTGCGTGATAGCTCACTATAGGAAGGCACAAAATTAACTGCTCTTCAATCACGTCGGTCAGGATAAGATTTTTATCTTCGCAAATCCATGGCTCGAAGTCAGCTCCTAGACCCCCTATCTGTGATTCATCGTTTACCAAAGCCAGCCGAAAGTTATCTTTCAGGATAATTTTAACAGGCTCAAGACAACGCTGGCATGCTACTGAAACGCTCGCATCTAGAGTGCCAGAGATAATTCTCTTCGATGATTCATTAAGGCTGAAGCTTAATTCAACCTCTATCTCAGCAGATTTACTGATCAAATATTGCTGAAAACCAGCCAACCTTTCTATGGCCACGGTGCCTGATAATTCTCCCTGTTTTTGGAAGATTTTTCTGGTGTCAACATACTCTGGCAATCGGCTGTTTGACATAGGCGCGCATAATAGGCGCCCCGCCTCTTTCTGTCAAAGAAATATTGCTATTTCCACACTTTAATTTTGCTGCTATTAGCTTGATATTGCGACACTTATGTCAGTGCCTTCAGGAGTTCTGCCAACTGGGGATCTAACTCGGCCTCAAAGCTCAAGAGAACGCCGGATTGTGGTTCTATGAAACTAATTTTAGAAGCATGCAGGCACAGGTGTTTTACCACAGGTAAATGCAGGACTTTGGTCCGGCTTGTGTACTTGGAGTCGCCAACTATGGGATGGCCTACGTGCTGACAATGAACCCGTATTTGATGAGTCCGACCGGTTTCAGGCAGCGCTTTTACTAAAGTCGCTTTGGTAAAACGCTTAATTAACTCAAAACGCGTTTTAGAGGCTTTCCCGGTATTGTCAACTTTTACTATGCGCTCTCCAGATGCGAGCTCATTCTTTAGCAGTGGAGCATCAACTTCACATAGCGAGTCTGGCCAATAACCGTGGACTACCGCTAGATAATGCTTTGCTACAGATTTTGCTTTAAATTCAGAATGTAAATACTTTAAATAAATAGAATTCTTACATATAACTAGACAGCCTGAAGTATCCCTGTCTAGTCGATGCGCCAGCTCCAGAGTCCTCCATTCAGGCTTTATTTGCCTAAACGCCTCAATCAGCCCTAGTCTGATTCCCGAGCCACCATGCACGGAGAACCCGGCAGGCTTGTTTATTACCAACAAATCGTCATTTTCAAATAGCACACTTTCCAATAAGCGCTTTACCAGCTCAGCCCCTGGCTTGTTGGTTTTTGGGGCTGCAGCCATCGAAATTGGCGGCAGGCGCACACTGTCGCCTAAACTCAGTTTATTGACAGGTTTGCTTCGCTTTTTGTTAACTCGCACCTCACCCCTCCGTATTAAACGATAGATACGCGATCGCGGGACACCTTTAAGATGTCTGATTAAAAAATTATCGAGTCGCTGCCCATCGCCAGCTGCCGTGACGTTTATAAACTGTACTTTTTCAAACTTTGACACCTTTACCTCTTCGGGAGCGAAGATTAACGAATATTTGAGCCTCATTTTACACCAATAGTTAAGTTGCTGAATGGTGTACAATCCTTTCCTTTTTAGCGAACCTGTAATCGTGGAAACCATTAAGCAGCAATTAAACCAACTTGTGAGTCAAGCCCTTGGCAGTGTAGCCGGCTTATCGAATTGTAATGCCAATGTAATCACCGCGTCGCGCCCTGAATTTGGTGACTATCAGGCCAATGGCATCATGGCGATCGCTAAAGAATTGGAAACTAATCCGCGAGAATTGGCGGCAAAGGTAGTCACCGCACTCGAGGCTATTAACGCGCCATTAGTTTCAGCTTTCGATATTGCCGGCCCTGGTTTTATAAATATACACCTAAATACCAAGGGCCTATGCGAACGGGCCAACCTTATTCAACAACGAACTGCCCCGTTGGTTACCAAGATTGACGAGCCTGCAACTATCGTAATTGACTATTCTTCACCCAATCTAGCCAAAGAAATGCACGTTGGTCACTTGCGGGGCACGATAATTGGTGACTGTTTGGCCCGGGTGCTTGAGAAAATAGGTCATCGGATCATCAGGCAAAACCATGTAGGCGATTGGGGTACCCAATTTGGAATGCTCATAGCCTTTCTTGAAGAAAGCTCGATCGATGCTTCAGATTTATCTACCCAGCTGGCAGATCTTGAGACATTCTACCGGGCAGCCAAACAGAAGTTTGATTCTGATCCGTCATTTGCTGAAAGAGCCCGCCAATGTGTTGTTAAACTCCAAAACGGAGATGCTGTCTATCTAAGTATCTGGAAACAGTTTATTGAAGAATCACTTGCTCATTGCGAGACGATTTATGACAAGCTAAAGATTACACTTTCACGATCTGACCTATGTGCAGAAAGCTTCTATAACAAAGAGTTGGAAAATATAGTTAATGAATTATATAACAAATCACTGCTGTCTATTTCTGACCGAGCGAAGTGCGTATTCCTACCTGAATTTACAGGCAAGGATGGCGACCCGCTGCCGACCATCATTCAAAAATCTGATGGTGGCTATCTCTATGCCACTACTGACCTTGCTGCTATTCGCTACCGATCTCAGGAGCTACATGCAGACCGTACACTTTATGTGGTCGATGCCAGACAATCTTTACATTTTCAGCAGGTGTTTGCGGTAGCACGTGAGGCTGGGTTTGTGGGTTCTTCGGTCTCTCTGGAACACATAACCTATGGCACTATGATGGGCCTAGATGGCAAGCCTTTCAAAACTCGCTCTGGAGATCTAGTCAAACTAATTGAGCTGCTTGATGAGGCGGTAAAGCGGGCTTTCGCTCTGGTTACGGCAAAAAACCCCCAGCTTGATGAAGCGCTGCGTCTGAAAATAGCAGAGCGCATGGGTATCGCAGCTATCAAATACGCGGAGCTGTCGAAAAACAGAACCAGTGATTACATATTTGAGTGGTCGAGCATGCTTTCATTTGATGGCAATACCGCACCCTATCTAATGTATGCCTATGCCAGGATAAGAAGTATACTTAAGAAACAAAGTGTTACGAATGATAATTTCTGTATTACATTACTACCCAGTAAAGAAGAGCGCGCACTTCTCATAAAGGCACTGCAGCTACCAGAAACGGTGGAAGCAGTAGCTGCAGACTGCTTCCCCAACCAGCTATGTAATTACCTCTATGAATTGGCTGGCTTGTTCATGCGCTTCTATGAAGCCTGCCCGATCTTGAAGGCGGAGGGCGAAACTCACCAATCTCGGCTGGCGCTGGCCGCTCTCACAGCCGAGGCCCTTGCCCAGGGTTTGGACTTACTGGGTATTGAACCGCTTGAGCAGATGTAAGCGACTCTGAGAGCTATGCTAGCATCTCCAGCAGTAGTTTATTCAATCTGGCGCTGAACTTGCCAGGATCATCCAACTGGCCTCCATCGGATAATCTGGCTTGATCAAACAGGATAGCTATCAAATCGGCAAAGCGGTCTTCATCCGACTCTTTATCCAACCGGGAAACCAAAGGATGCTGGGGGTTAATTTCAAAGATCGGTTTGCTATCCGGAACAGCCTGCCCCGAAGCCTCCATGATCTTTCTCATTTGTTGCCCCATATCTTGTTCATCAACGGCTAGACAGGCAGGAGAATCGGTTAGCCTGTGACTAACCCTCACTTCCTTAACTTTGTCACCGAGATTTTCTGTTACTCTTTCGACTAGTGCTTTGAACTCCCTTTCTGTTTCCTCATGCTTATCCTTATCTTCCTTATCTTCCAATTTACCCAGGTCCAGCTCGCCACGGGTTATGTCTTGAAATTGCTTGCCGTCGAATTCGGTTAGATGCCCCATTAACCACTCGTCGATCCGGTCATGCATAAGAATGACTTCAATGCCTTTCTTTCTGAAAATTTCCAGATGAGGACTGCTGCGGGCGGCTTTTACCGATTCTGCGGATATGTAATAAATTTTCTCCTGTCCGTCTTGCATACGGACTATATAATCATCCAGCCCCTGCTTTTCTTTTTCATCGGTAGACTCAGTTGTGGTGTATTGCAAAAGTTTAGCTATTTTTTCGCGATTGGCAGAGTCCTCAGCTGGGCCTTCCTTTAGTACTTGGCCGAATTCTTCCCAAAACAGATTGTATTTCTCTTTATCTTTGTTCCTTAGCTTCTGCAACATATCTAACGCCCGCTTGGTCAACGCGCTGCGCATAGAATCGACGGTGGGATCTTTTTGTAGAATCTCTCTGGAAATATTTAGAGATATATCATTTGAATCAAC
>CAVOCG010000178.1:0-5157 GCA_963694095.1 Gammaproteobacteria bacterium | reverse complement strand
GAGAATTTCCGCTCGGGCAAAGCAAAAAGAATTTCCGCTTGTGATAAAGGTGAAAGGTGAGAATCTGTTATTGCAATAATATTTATCTCCCTATCAGCTGCCTCGTGCACAATATCTACAACCTCGGTTGCGTACTGTCGAAAAGAAACAGCAATTAGCAAGTCTTTTTTGGTAATCAATCGAGCCATGTGGGTAGACAGACCACCACTAGAATCAAGTAAAACTGTTTTTATATTAAGCATAGTAAGCAAGTAGCGTAATAATTCTACAGCTGGCGCAGAGCGCAATTGCCCTATAAGATATATATTCTCGGCCTTTAACATCATTTCAGTAGCCCTTGATAGACTCTTAGTGTCGATGTTTTCTAAAAGCTCTTCCAGTGAGGCAATATCTGTTAGGACTAGATCTCTCAAAAAACTAAGCTCAGAATATTTACTCTTTTTTATAAGATCATTTCCTAGTGATTGAATTCGCGATTCAAATCCAGGAGCAGTTTTAGATAAACGTATACGAAATATATTTTGTAACTCTTTAAACCCTTTATAGCCCAGAAACTGGGAAAACCGAACCAAGCTGGAAGGATGAGTATTGCATCGTCTAGCAAGTTCTTTGGATGAAATAATAGGAATTTCATTTGGGTTTTGAGTTAAATAGTGTGCTATTTCTTTATAGGTTTTACTCATTTTATCAAAATTTGATTCAATCAATTGAATCAAACTTTCATATTTTTCTTGTTGCATAATATAAATTTTATAGAATTAAAAAATTATTTTTTGAGTCGAAAATAAAAATATCATTGTGCCTAAATTGATATTAATTACTTCTAATAATTATAATGCAATAAAACTTGTTAAACTAGTATTATGCAATAAGTAATGATTTAACAAGTTTTATTGCATTATAATTATTTGACAAAAAAAATTGCATGAGATATACTTCGTTAAACAACATTAAGGTTTGTTGTTAAAAAGTAAATTTAATAAATTGGTAAATTAATTAATAGGAGTTAAAAATGAAACTATTTAAAAAAATTATAATGATTTCAGTAGTAATGTCCATGACTATAGGTTCCGCGATGGCGGCAAATATAGCCCTTGTGATAGGTTCGAGCCAGGACTCGTTCTGGAACGTTGTTAAGAAAGGCGCCGAAGACGCGGCTGTGACCATCGTAGCGCGTGGAGGTTCGCTAAACATTCTACAAACTAATGGCTATGACAATTATGGCCCTGACTTGGCCGCGTTGATCGAGCTGGCAACGGCTCAGGGCGTTGATGGCATCGCAACAGTTCTGCCTGTTCCGGAGGCGATGATCCCTGCGATCCATGCCGCTCAGGCCGCTGGTATCAAAGTGACCCTGCTGAACGGCGGTGGTGATTCTCTGGAAGAGTCTCGGGCTCTAAACTACTTTGGCTCTGATGAGTATGTAGCTGGTGTTGCTGGTGGAAAGTATTTGGCAAATAATGGCTCTAAGCACATTCTATGCCACATCCAAATACCGGGTACCGTTAACCTAGAATCGCGTTGTAAAGGTGTTAAGGATGGCGCAGCTGAGTCTGGCGCAAAAGTTTTCATTCTGCGTCTTCCAACAAGCATGGATGGAGACTTTGCAGCTACGTCCTCCGCCATCGAAAATGAGTTGATTGGCGACTCTAGTATTGATGGAGTGATAACACTTGCATCTTGGTCTGCAAGCGCTGCATTTGCTGCGATTCAACAAGTGGGTCGTGATATCCAACTTGGTCAGTTTGATCTAAGCCCTGCTACGCTGGATCGCATCAAGGCCGGCACCCAGACCATGGCCATTGACCAGACGCCTTACTACCAGGGCTTCCTGTCGGTCTCAACACTTGCAGCCAACATCGACTTCGGCACCAAGGTCGCAACTGCGCCGGTACTTACCGGCCCGGCGATCGTTGACTCATCGAACATCGATGCAACTTTCGCTGGCGTTGCGGCCGGCACACGCTAAGGCGGCATGAAAAAGGTCCGGCCGTTTCACTTGAAGCGGTCGGATTTTTAATTTAGGCTTAGGCTTTCCTAAAGTTCGAACGAACCGACCGAGCCAGAAGAGATATTAATATTAGTATATTTCATCTTTAAAGTCCTTTTTTATGATGTACTATACTAGTATTAATATAAAAAACTAGGAGAGATACCTTGTCAAAACCAGATACAAATAATGCGGCTTCAGTGAGCGCTGTTTCCAAAAGAGAACAGTCCGGTTTTTCCTTTGGAAAGCTCCTTAGAACCCCCGCCATGGGTGCCTTTGTAGGGATGGTGTTCGTCTTCATAATTTTCACAATATTTGGCTACCACCGGAATTTTCTAACAATCGCAGGCTTTGCCAACTGGATGAACTTCGCCTGCACCGTGGGCATCGTCGCAATCCCGGTCGCGTTCCTGATGATCACGGGCGAGTTGGATATCTCGACCGGAGCCGTTCTGCCCGCCTCGGCGATGATGCTGGGGATTACCGTCACCCACTATGACTTCCCGATGTGGCTGGGCATTGTGTCGACGCTGGCCATGGCTGTTGGTATTGGTTTGATAAACGGCCTGTTGGTGACCCGCACTAAAGTGCCATCCTTTATTGTGACGCTGGCCACGCTGTTTGCGGTGGGAGGACTGTCGCTGGCCCTGTCGGACTTGTTCACTAACAACTTAAACGTCGCGCTTTATGCGCCGGAATGGGCCAAGGCAGTCTTCGGGACGCGCTACTTTGGTTTCCGCTCGGCCGTTTTCTGGTGGTTAGGTTTGATTGTCGTCTTTTGGTTCTTCCTGCACAAATCACCTTGGGGCAACTGGGTGTTTGCCATGGGTGGAGACCTTGAAAGTGCGCGCAATGCCGGTATTCCAGTAAACAAGATGAAGATCTGGCTCTTCATTCTAAGTGCGGTTTGCGCGGCTTTGGCTGGAATGTTTCAGGTGATCCAATACAACGCAGCCCAATCTGCGACCTTCTTTAACCTCATTTTCTTAACAATCATTGCGTGTACTGTTGGTGGTGTGCTGCTCAATGGTGGTTTTGGCTCGGTTGTCGGCGTGGTCTTCGGGACCATGACGCTGGGCATCGTGCAGCAGGGCGTTAACTATACCGATATCGACCGGAACTTCTCCATGTTTATCATCGGTGCGATGCTGTTGATCGCGGTTCTGATGAACGAAAACTTCCAGAAACTGGCCACCAACGCTTCTACCAATAAGAAAGATGAATAATTATGTCTGACTCAAAAACTGTTTTGGAACTCCGCAAAGTCGATAAATCCTTTGGGCTAATCGATGCTCTGCATGACATCAACCTGTTGATCCGCGAGGGCGAAGTTCTCTGCCTTCTGGGCGACAACGGAGCCGGCAAATCGACGCTGATCAAGATCTTGGCGGGCGTGTATGCGCCCACGCGCGGTGAAATTTTTATGGATGGCCAGCCGATCTCGTTCAAGAATCCAAAGGCCGCTCAAGATATGGGCATCGCCTGTGTGCACCAGTTCGGCGGAACCTTTCCACTGATGTCGATCAGCCGCACCTTCTTTGCCGGTGTCGAGCCGTCTAAGGGCTGGGGGCCTTTCAAAATATTTGATAGCGCAAAAGCCAATGAGATTACGGTGCGTGAGGTGCGCAATTTCGGGATCACGCAGATCGACGACGGTAACCGAATGGTAGGGGGATTATCAGGTGGCGAGCGTCAGTCACTAGTAATTGCAAGGGCAGTCTACTTTGGAGCTCGCGTTTTGATCCTTGACGAGCCTACCGCGGCCCTCGGTGTAAAGCAATCAGCGCACGTTTTGCGTATCGTGAACGAAGCCAAAAGCCGTGGGCTCGCGGTGATCTTCATCACGCATCAAATCATGCATGCCCTTTCGATAGGCAACCATTTCGTGGTGCTTATCCGCGGGGGAGTCGCCGCGGACTTCAAAAAGGGCGAAAAAACACGAGAAGAAATCGCAGACCTTATGGCAGGTGGTGAGAGCATGGCAGACCTTGAAGCGGCCATCAACGCACCCTCAGGCCGGTTGATTTAATGTGATCAAAGATGACTGTTCTTTGGATGGCCTCAAGTGATAACGGCATGATAACGGGTGCCATCTTCAATTTCGACCAATCCATCTGGGGTGCATTTGACGAGGCACCTGTTCCGGAAAGGATACTGGAGACATGACAATCTCTTCAGCCGAGATCATCCTGAACTTCTTCAACGGAACGATCGATCACACGCTGATCGTAAATAGAGAAAAGATCAATGTTTCATAGCAAACCTAGGCTCAAAGTCGGGCTGATTGGCACCAGGTTCATGGGTAATGCACATGCCTTCGGCTTTACAAAAGCAGCCCGGGTATTCGACTTGCCGATCTTGAATCTCAGATCTAAGGCACATGGTGAATTCTTTAATTTGACCCTGTGACCCAACCATTGCAGCATGTGCTGAGATGCTTTGGACCTTTTCCGGGCCGTATTTATAATCTGAAGAAGGAGGAATGAAAATGAATATGTATCACAACCGTCCTCATGTTGAGGATATTCGCGCGATGAAGAAACGGGGAGAAAAAATCTCGATGCTCTATGTCACAACGATAGATGAAGCAGCAGCAGCAGCAGCAGCCGGCATCAACATGCTTTCCATCGAAAGTCGGTTCTTTAGTCCTGAGATGCGCGAGGCTGCCGGGGATTGTTTTATTCAGGTGGGCCTTCCCTATGGGCCACATGGTCCGTTAAACTCAAAGTTAGTGAATGCGGACGATTACCTGAGATCAGCCTATGAATTTAGTGCTATAGGTGGCGACTGTTTCTATTGCGCAGCGTCCTATGATATTCAGAAGACGCTCTGTGATAATCATGTACCGATCGTTGCCCATGTCGGACTCATCCCCTCTTACATCACCTGGACCGGCTGGCGTGCAGTCGGCAAGACCGCTGACGAGGCATATCGACTCTGGGAAAACGTCAAGCGACTCGAGGTCATCGGTGCTTTTGGGGCAGAACTTGAAGTTGTGCCTGATAGGATTGGCGAGTGGATCTCGAAGAACACCAGCCTTATCATGCTAGGCATGGGTGCTGGGAGTGGCGCAGACGCGCAATACCTCTTCACGGAAGATGTACTTGGATACGGTGTCAACCACAAGCCTCGACACGGCAAGGTCTACCGCAACTTCAAGGTTGAGT
>CAVOCG010000177.1:0-5298 GCA_963694095.1 Gammaproteobacteria bacterium | reverse complement strand
CCAGTTGCCACGTGATTCCTGGCAGATTCACAGTGACTTTGCTGATCGTCAAAGAAAACATCCGCATCAAATGCGCGTAAAAATTCACCCTTGTCCAAACCGCCTAAAAACAGTGATTCATCAATGCGGATGTCCCATGCTCGAAGTGTTTTGACTACTCTCTCATGGGCCGGCGCGGAGCGTGCAGTTACCAGGCAGGTCCGCAACGGAGATTCTCCGGTAGGAAATGCTTTTTGAAGTTGCTGCAGTGCAGCAAGAAAAGGTTTAAAAGGGCCGCCGCCCATGGGCTCATTAGCCGCATCTAGCTCATTTGCGGTGAATGCAGCTAATCCCTGCTGCTTGAATATCTTTTCTGATTCATCCGTAAATAGCACAGCGTCTCCATCAAACGCTATCTTTAGCGTCTCCTGCTGCGCTGCTGCACTATTGGAGGGTAGAATCGTTGCTGCGGCAACTCCTAGTTCAAGCGCTTGCCGCACATCTGCGCCATCGGTCGAGAGAAACAAATGCCCATTGAAAGCAGAAATGTAACGATAAGGCGAGTCACCTCCGCAAAACGCGGCGCGGCTTATATCTAATTTATAATGCTGAATCGAGTTAAAAACCCGCAGGCCTGTATCGGCGCTGTTACGCGATAGCAAAATCACCTCGACCCTGTCTTGATCAAGCAAGGAGTTTAATCGCAGTAATTTCTGCACCAAGGTAAATGCGTCGCCCGGCTTGAGGGGTTCATCTTCGTGAGCAATTTGATACCGCTGATAAGCATCGAGCCCCTTTTCTTCAAATACGCGATGGCTTTCCTCTAAATTGAAGAGTGCGCGTGAAGAGATCCCTATTACTAATTGCTCATTTTCCAATTTCATCTATAGGTATACTTATAAGTATCAGATATTTAAAGTCTATATAGAACCTTATAGATGAATATAGACCAATTAAATTCGTGGCGCCAACTTTTAAAGCTTAGATTATAATGTAGTACGGTGAAAACAACTTACACAAACCAACTTTTTTTCACACTTAGATGTGCTTAGGCCGTTAAGCTACCCCCCTTCGTGCTTTGCTAACCCGTGCAGTAAATTTAAAGCGGATCCAACGTCATATCGATATGGGCCTGCTGGATGCCGTTAGCGTTACTGCTTCAAATTATAGCAGCGGCGAATCGGTTTCTTTTTTGCAGGCAATGAAGGGCTTGCCTGACTGGAAAGGCCCCCACCGCAAAGGAATTCGGACGCAACTGACCATAGAGCATTCGATGGCATCTTATGCAATTCCAGTCTTATTCCCCTGCACTCTGCTTAGCCTGCTGCTATTTGATAAAGATTTTTGTGGCGCACTTTGGCGACTTAGGTATGAGTATGTCATGGAGCAGGAAGGGCGTATTATTGAGTTTTCTGCTGCTTAAGCGCTTCTGTCGCTGAACTGACCAGGCAACCTGTACCTGTTAGGCCGCAATACCCAGCTGGATTTTTTCCCAAATATTGTTGGTGGTGATCTTCTGCATAATAAAAATCACATAATTCTTTGATTTCAGTAGTAATTAATCTGAATCCATTGCTGTCCAGAGTGGTCTGAAACTGAGCCTGACTGACCTTGGAAGCCTCTTTTTGCTGTGGCGATGTAGTGTAGATTGCTGACCGGTATTGTGTGCCCCGATCGTTCCCCTGGCGCATACCTTGGGTAGGGTCATGGGACTCCCAGAAAGTGACAAGCAATTCCTCATAGCACACTAGGGTCGGATCAAAATAAACCAGCACTACTTCGGTATGCCCGGTTTGACCACTACAGACTTCTTCATAGCTAGGGTGGGCCGTCAGTCCCCCAGCATAGCCAACCGCCGAGCTGAATACACCACCGAGTTGCCAAAATAAGCGCTCAGCGCCCCAGAAGCAGCCCAGCCCGAATACCGCTTTCTCAAGCCCAGTCGGCACTGGCTCAACTATTGGATTGCCTGTAACGAAATGCTTTGGATTAACTTTGAGGGGTTCTGTTCTATCTGGTAATGCACTTGCCTTGTCAGGCAAACTGGTTTTTTTAGGGCTTGAACTGAATAGCATTAGTAGAGTCCACAAACAAGTTTTACTTTGTTGAATCATACCTCTTAATGGGTCATCATGCCGCCCTTTCTTCGATTTGGTATAGAGACCGATACTGATATAAGGGCAACGCATGACTTCAGCATTAATGGGCAACTACGGGCGCCCCGAACTCGAATTTGATCACGGTATTGGCAGTTATCTGTATACCCCAGCGGGTGACCGCTATCTGGATTTCACCATGGGTATAGCCGTTAATTGCCTTGGCCATTGTCACCCTGATCTGGTGCGGGCATTAAATCATCAAGCGAGCAAACTTTGGCATACATCCAATCTTTACCGAATTCCTCAAAGCGAAATGCTTGCGCGTAAGCTGGCCAACAACAGCTTTGCAGATCAGGTGTTCTTCTGTAACTCAGGTACCGAAGCGGTTGAATGTGGCTTTAAACTAATCAGACGCTATCACTACGATAAGGGGCAGTCACAGCGAAATCGTATTATCGCCATGACTGAATCCTTTCACGGTCGAACCATCGCAGCAATCAACGCCTCGGCCAACCCGGTTCATTGCGAAGGTTTTTTGGCCGGTGATTGCGGGTTTGATCAAGCGAAGTTCGGCGATTTAGAATCGCTTAAGCAGGTAATTGGCGACAACACAGCCGGGATTATTCTGGAGCCGATTCAGGGCGAAGGTGGAATTCGTGTAGCTGAGAAGGAATACCTGAGGGAAGTCAGGCGCTTATGTAACGAACATGATCTGGTTCTAATGTTTGATGAGGTGCAATGCGGCATGGCCCGAAGTGGCAGTCTTTATGCTTACGAGCAGTTGGGAGTAGAGCCAGACCTGCTAGCATCCGCAAAAGGTCTAGGCGGTGGTTTTCCAGTTGGCGCCTGTTTGGCCAAGGAAAATTTCAGCCAAAGTATGGGTCCTGGAACCCACGGCAGCACATTTGGCGGTAACCCATTAGCGATGGCCGTCGCCAACGAAGTGTTTGATTTAATTACAGCGCCTGCGTTCACGGAGCACCTTAACCAACAGGCCATTTATATCCGGGCCGCTCTTCACCGGCTCTGCGAGCAATACCCTCGACAGATCGAAGGCGTTACTGGAATTGGGTTAATGATAGGGCTTAGCTGCGTCATTAATAATGGCGACCTGATTGACGCGCTACAGCGAAACAGACTGCTCGCTGTCAAAGCAGGAGCAAACACGATAAGGTTATTACCCCCTTTGAATGTCAGTCGAGATGAAGTAAATTCAGCTTTAGATACCCTCTCTGACGTACTGTCAAAGTGGTAATAAATATCCCTACTATAGCGGCGAACCCAATGGGGCTGATATGAGAAAAGTACTAATGTTTCGATTAGGCGATGCATTCAGGCTGCTATCTATCGCACTACTATTTGCAAGCACATCAAGTGCTACCTTTTACAACACAGCACAACGCGCAGACGAAAATCGAAACTCAACCAACTTTTCACTCCAGGAAACAGATATGACTTCTGGCCAATCCAAGCTAGCAGCAGCCGAAACGGCTATACGCCCATTTGAAATTTCTGTTGGGGACCAAGATATTCTAGATCTAAAGCAGCGACTATCCCAGACCCGGCTACCAGATCAAATCGCCAATACTAGTTGGGAATATGGCATGGATATCAGCTATTTAACCGAACTGCTGGATTATTGGGAAAATGACTATGACTGGCGGGAGCAGGAAGCAAACTTAAATCAATTTGATCAATTCAAAACCGATATCGAAGGCCTGGACTTACACTTCATCCACCAGCGTTCTGAAAACCCAAGCGCCATACCCTTGATGATCGTGCACGGATGGCCCGGATCAATTGCCGAATTCACCAAAATCATTGGCCCGCTAACTGACCCGGTTGCTTATGGCGGCAATATAGAGGATTCATTTCATGTGATTGCACCTTCACTTCCCGGCTTTGGCTTTTCCGACATGCCGACCGATTCAGGATATAGCCCTGAAAGAATTGCCCATTTACTAGCGGCATTAATGGAAAGGATGGGCTATGAAGAATATGCAATTGCAGGAGGGGATTGGGGTGCAATTATTAACCGCCATGTTGCCAATAACTATCCGGATCGATTAATCGGCCTGCACTCCAACATGATTCTTGCAGACCAGCCTTCTGATGTGGAGCAACGCGATGCTGTCACCAAGGAAGAAACCGAAAGTCGGACTGCCCGGGCTGCTTATATGCAGAACGAAGTCGGTTATCAGGCAATTCAGGGTACCAAACCCCAGAGTCTGGGCTATGGACTAAATGACTCCCCTGCCGGTTTAGCGGCATGGGTTGTCGAGAAATTTCATGGCTGGACTGATATGCCCCAAGGTGCAACGGGTGATCTAGATAATCATTTCACCAAAGATGAGCTACTCACTAACGTCTCAATTTACTGGTTCACTCAAACAATTACTTCCTCTACGCGCATCTACTACGAGAGTAGCAAGAATCCGCCAGAGAAGGCCATGGAGTTTATTGCTGTACCGACTGGGGCATCAATTTTCCCGGCCGAAATTTACATCACGCCACGCTCCTGGGCGGAAGCTTCTTACAATCTTGTGCACTGGACCGAGATGCCGGAGGGCGGACACTTTGCCGCACTGGAACAACCGGAACTTTATTTGCAGGACCTGAGACAGTTTTTCCAGCTACTGCGTTAAAGTAAAGAACTATAACAGTAAGAAACTATTAACTAAAAATTTAACGCTCCACGAGGCTTACATGAATAAATCATTAGTGCATTGGACTGGCAATAGTTTGAAGCTAATATCTATAGTATTACTCTTTGCCGGCACATCAAGCATACCCAGTTTTGCTGCAGAAGAAACGGCCATTGTCCCGTTCGAAATAGCCATTCCCGATCAGGATATTCTGGATTTAAAACAGCGACTGTCCCGCACCCGATTACCAGATCAGATCGCCAACACCAGTTGGGAATATGGTATGGATATTCGCTATCTGCGAGAGCTCTTGGCGTATTGGGAAAACGACTACAACTGGCGAGAGCAAGAAGCAAACTTAAATCAATTTCATCAGTTTAAAACTGAGATTGAAGGCCTGGATCTACACTTCATTCATCAGCGCTCGGCAAACCCCAATGCCATACCCTTGATGATGGTACATGGTTGGCCCGGATCAATTGCCGAATTCACCAAAATCATTGGCCCGCTAACTGACCCGGTTGCTTATGGTGGCAATATTGAAGATTCTTTTCATATTATTGCCCCATCACTAC
>CAVOCG010000176.1:0-5327 GCA_963694095.1 Gammaproteobacteria bacterium | reverse complement strand
CGATTCAATGCAATACTGATAGGCATGTGTATGAATCGCTTCCTCGAAGGCCTGGCGTAGTATGTATTGGCGGCACTCCGGGTTGGTGATAAGTCGATAGACCGCTAGCACCAGATTGTTGGCCACTAGCGAATCTGCCGTGGAGAAAAAGCCCAGATTGCGTTTTACAATCAGGCGTTCGTCTTCGGTTAAGCCGCCGGGGCTTTTCCACAAGGCGATATCTGCCGTCATATTAACTTCCTGAGGCATCCAGTGATTGGCGCAACCGTCCAGGTATTTTTGCCAGGCCCAGTCATACTTAAATGGCACTAATTGGTTTAGGTCTGCGCGGCAGTTGATCATGCGCTTATCGTCAACATTTACTCGTACTGCGGCACCTTCCAGTTCAGCCATGCCTGCATCCGCATCAAGGGATGCTAGATCAGTGATGGCCTTGTTAAATGCTGATACTTCAGTTTCGGCTTTGGCCTTAACTGGCTCCTTTAGGGGCTCCGGTGGGGTCATCTCGTTCGGGAATTTGTCCGGCTTATCAGTAGTCGCTTTTGGTTCCATCACTTGCTCTGGCTCGGTTACTGTTTTCATGATGGTATCAGTGGCTTGAGCCGAACTACCTTCCTGGTGGAATTCTTCCCATGACAGCATAGTGTTACCTCTGTTTCTGAATCTTTGGTTGTAATATTCTTTTCATGATTACTGGCAAGCTTCGCAATCAGGATCATCGATTGAACAAGCCATGGGTACAGTAGCCGGTTCATTCGAGACAGCATTTAAACTGGTGTCTGATATGGTTGACTTTTCCGTTGTCGTAGCGGCCAGAGCACGCAAGTAATATGTGGTTTTTAGCCCCCTTAGCCAGGCCATACGGTAAGTGATATCCAGTTTTTTACCATTTGCGCCGGCTACGTATAAATTCAGTGACTGTGCCTGGTCAATCCATTTCTGGCGACGACTGGCTGCATCCACCAACCAACGGGGTTCGATCTCAAATGCTGTCGCATAGATATGTTTGATATCATCAGGCACGCGGTCTATTTTCTGGACGCTGCCTTCATAGTATTTAAGATCATTGGCCATCACACTGTCCCACAAGTCCAATCTTTTTAGATCATTTACCAGATAGGGGTTCACCACAGTGAATTCGCCGGACAGGTTCGATTTCACAAACAGATTTTGATAAGTGGGTTCGATTGACTGTGAGACACCGCTAATATTTGCGATAGTTGCAGTAGGCGCAATTGCCAATACGTTAGAATTGCGCATACCTGTTTCAGCGATGCGTGTACGCAATCCATCCCAATCCAGACGTTGCTCAAGGTTGACATCCAAATAGTCTTCACCACGTTCGGATTGTAATAATTTAAGCGAGTCAATGGGCAGTATGCCTTTACTCCAGAGTGAGCCGGGGTAAGTCTCATAGCAGCCTCTTTCTTCGGCGAGTTTGGACGAGGCGTTAATGGCATAGTAGCTGATCATTTCCATAGACAGATCAGCGAATTCCACAGCTTGATCCGAGCTATAGGCTAGTCGCTGTTTGTACAGAGAATCCTGAAATCCCATGATGCCCATGCCAATTGGCCTGTGCTTCAAGTTGGAGTTTTTTGCCTGATCTACCGAGTAGTAATTGATATCAATAACGTTATCTAGCATGCGCACTGCTGTAGTGATGGTCTTTTTCAGTTTATCTTGATTAAGACCACTCTCATCTACATGGTTCACTAGATTCACCGAGCCCAGATTGCACACAGCTATTTCGTCTTTGTTGGTATTTAGAGTGATCTCCGTACACAAGTTGGAGGAATGAATCGTGCCTGTGTGCTGTTGTGGAGAGCGCACGTTGCAGGAATCCTTGAAGGTGATCCAGGGATGGCCAGTTTCAAACAACATGGAGATCATTTTGCGCCAAAGATCGCTGGCTTTAATTGTCTTGTATACTTCGATTTCGCCTGCTATAGCCTTGCGTTCGTATTCTTCGTAAGCTGTTTCAAAAGCCTTGCCGTGTAAGTCATGCAGATCGGGCACATTATTCGGTGAAAACAGTGTCCATTCCTGGTCATTGGATACCCGCTTCATAAATAAATCGGGAATCCAGTTGGCTGTATTCATGTCATGGGTTCGTCTTCTGTCATCACCGGTGTTCTTGCGCAGCTCTAAAAATTCTTCGATGTCCATATGCCAGGTTTCTAAATAGGAACACACGGCCCCTTTGCGCTTACCGCCCTGGTTGACAGCTACTGCAGTATCGTTGACAACTTTCAGAAATGGCACGATGCCCTGGGATTTACCATTAGTGCCTTTGATATGAGCGCCCAGTGCCCGAACTGGGGTCCAGTCATTGCCAAGTCCACCCGCCCATTTGGACAGCATGGCGTTATCACGAATAGCTGAATAGATGCCGTGTAGATCGTCAGGAACCGTGGTCAGAAAACAGGAGGACAACTGCGGACGCAAGGTGCCTGCATTGAAGAGTTGCGGGGTAGATACCATGTAATCGAAGCTCGAAATCAAGTTGTAGAATTCGATGGCTCGTTCTTCTCGGTTTTCTTCATTGGAGGCTAGCCCCATGGCCACACGCATAAAAAATACCTGTGGTAGTTCAAACCGGACATCACCGCTGTGAATAAAGTAACGGTCGTAAAGTGTTTGCAGGCCTAGATAGGTGAATTGCTGATCCCGTTCTGCTTTGAGAGCCTCGCCTAAAATACCGAGGTCAAACTCGAGCAGGTGTGGAGATAATAAATCAAGTTCAACACCTTTTTCTATATAGGGTCTAAGTGTTGTCGCATACCGGTAGTGCATTTCTGATTGCGTGGCGGTATCGGCGATACCGAGAAAGCTCAGGGCCTCCGATCGCAGGGTATCCATTAGCAGGCGTGCGGTAACGAATGAATAATTAGGGTCTTTTTCAACCATGGTGCGAGCAGTCATCACCAGTGAGGTTCTAACGTCTTCCAGTTTCACGCCAGGATATAGGTTCTTCAAGGTTTCACTGTAGATGGTTTCGGCAGAAACATCTTCCAGCCCTGCGCAGGCTTCATCGATAACGGTTTGCAGACGAGCGGTGTCTAGTGGATGCTGGCTACCATCGACATGGGTGACCATGATGTCTGTTTGTTGAGCTTTTTCCGTATCACATTTTTTTTGGCGGATTCGGGTGTGCTCTGCTCGATAGATCACATAGCTCCGAGCAATCTTGTGTTCACCGCTGCGCATTAGCGCCAATTCAACTTGATCCTGGATATCTTCAATATGGATGGTACCGCCGGAAGGCATCCGGCGTCGGAAAATGTCACTAATTTGGGAGGCTAGCTGGGCTACTGAATCATGAATCCGGGATGACGCGGCCGCATTGCCGCCCTCTACTGCCAGATAGGCTTTGGTTATCGCCACGGAAATTTTAGATCCATCGTAGGAAACAACGGCACCATTGCGCTTAATTACCCGCAATTGCCCGGGTGCGGTCGACACTACTGAGCTGGGATTGTCCTGATTCTTTGTTGCGGCGGGTACTCGGGAACCATCTGTAGTAGGGACATCTATTTGCATTTTTATCTCCGAAAGCTGGTCAATAACCATTTTTTATTTTTAGCTATCCTATTCATTAGCCTGTTGGTCTTATTGCTGGCTTAGCCGTGTCTGAGCCACACGGGCCGATATTTTTCACCGTAAGACACAGCCGATCTGAACTGCTCTGCACTCCGCACTCTAACTATTACAGTGGGGCCAGATAGTTGTTCAGCGTAAAAGCCATATACTATATATTGTGTTTTTTCGGCTGGACTTTAATTGTTTTTTTATGCGACCTAGAAATCGCTAATACTCCCAAAATAGTCCTACAAAAAGATATTAATATCCCTATCTTATCAAGCGCTTTTCTAATTATATTTAGTAGGTGGCCTCGCTAACCACTAGTTTTAATTCATTATTTTTTGTTTTACGAGAAAGAAATAAGCCCTTGATTTAAGCTCAGTCAATACAACATATGGACAGGCTACAAACCACTAGCACAAGATAATGGGGTTGCAGGGTGATTGCAAGTAGTTTTTATGTGGAATTATTGTGGGCAAGTTGTGAATAACTTGTTGTTGTCATAGGAAAAGTTTGAAATAGCCACGGGATAGGGGTTTTAACTCCTTGACACCTGTACTTGCAGTGTCACAGCAACTCTGGAAAGCAGATAATTGGGCCACAACCAGAAAAAAACCCAATACCATATGTTGTGGTTGGTAATATTGCGGTGGAACAAGGAAACCTTAGCTATAACAGAGGTATTCCAGCAAAGCTTTTTGCGAGTGCATACGATTTTCGGCCTCGTCCCAGACTACGCTGTCTTCGGCTGCCAGCAATTCGGCGCTTACTTCTTCACCACGGTGTGCCGGCAGGCAATGCATGAATAATGCATTAGTTTTAGCCAGCGTCATTAATTCCAGATTAACCTGGTAGTTGGCGAAGCTGTTTTGCCGTCGCTGCTGTTCCTCTTCTTGACCCATCGAAGCCCACACGTCGGTAACCACGAGATCGGCTCCAGCCACTGCTTGCCTGGGATCCTGCATCAGGCTTACCCGAGTTTTGTGCTTGAGAAGAAGTTCACTGTCAGGTTCGAAGCCGCTTGGACAGGCGATTTTCAGCTCGAAATCGAATACTGCAGCGGCATTTATGTAGGACTGGCACATGTTATTCCCATCACCGACCCAACAAACGGTTTTACCAGTAATGTCGCCTCGGTGCTCCATATAGGTTTGCACGTCGGCCAGTAGCTGACAGGGGTGAAAATCGTCGCTGAGCGCATTGATGATTGGGACGCTGGAGTGTGCGGCGAAACGTTCTAATTTAGTGTGCTCGAAGGTGCGGATAGCAATGCAATCAACCATGCTGGAGAGAACTCGGGCAGCGTCTTCAATGGGCTCACCCCGACCCAGCTGGGAATCTGCCATCGACAAAAAGATAGATGAACCATCCAATTGGGCCATGCCGACTTCAAATGCAACTCGGGTTCGGGTTGACGATTTTTCGAAAATCAGGCCCAGGGTTTTGTGCTTAAGGCTCTGCCCCAGTGCCGGAGCCTGTTTCAGGTCCATTGCTCGCTTTACAATGTGTCTGGCGTCATTATTATCCAGATCCAACAAGGTAAGAAAATGTTTAACACTCATCTGCTAAGTCTTCGTTTGCCGGTGCCGATCCCTAAATAGGATCTAATGGAGCCTCTCTCGTAGCGGCTCTATTTATAGACGGGCACTAGTCAGTTTCAAATAAAAAGGGTAGCTTCCGCTACCCATGGTTATGCACATTCTAGCCATTTATTTAATACGGAGCAATTGTCTTATCACGGC
>CAVOCG010000175.1:0-5422 GCA_963694095.1 Gammaproteobacteria bacterium | reverse complement strand
AAGAGTGCTTCAGGCCCCTGATAGACTGGTAAAATATTCTCACGCATCTTGTGATCTCCTAACTGAGAATTACATAAGTTTGTCATGCTCAGTGATTACCCCTGCTGTTTTGAATAATCTTTAGCCCATTTTGGTATCGAGGGGTACAAAACAACAATTCTATTTAAACAGCGTCCTAGAGCAACGAGCACTTGCTTGACAGGCTATTCCGCCCTCAGTATATTGTCAATAGGCAATTATTATTGCGCTAACGTTTTTAAGTGGGTTGATATTTGGTCGGAGCAGCACTAAATATGCCTTCATTTTTTGAAGGTTTTTGTGGGCAACTGGTTTCGGCATAGATTGAGACACTTAGTCAACTACTGGCTTCCTACCTCTTCTTTTAGGGCCTGCCATTACACCAGCACGATGGGCAATATCTTCTAACTGATCCAACTCTGCGACCTTCTGACTGTACTTACTAAGTGCCTCTAGCGTACGCTCTCCATGCAAATAATTATGATGTTCTAAACCACTGATTACCCTCCTAGCTCCATGATAACGGCACGCTTTACAGCCAAACGCAGCCGGATTTTTGCAGCGCAGCCCTGTCTTGCGGTTCTTTGCTGTGCACTGTGCTTTTAGGTTAGGTAGCGGCAAGACATGAACTCCTCTGTTAATTGATCGGTAACCCAACGAAGACTTAACGTCACTGGGGTGTTTTGGACGATGCCCCGCAAAGCCAGCGCTCAAACAACGACATGCAATAGCTGGTAATAGCTGGTAATAGCTGCAGCAATGACAGCAGTTTAAGAACTCTATTTATTATTCTTTTTTATAAACTTTTCCAGAATTAGTGTAATTGCTGTCAACGGCCTTGAAACCCCTACATACACTGGATATAGCGCTGACAGCAGGGTGTAACTGTGCTGTATTAGCTGTCATCGCCCCAACTTACACTTACATTAAGAGCATGTTCAAACTCGGATCTTGCTATGTCGATCGACGGGAGATCATAACCTCTTCGCTGAATAGTGCTTCCGGTAGGCTTTTTACAAGCTGTCCGCGCACTAGGGCACAACATAGCTAGGTCTGCCTTTAGCTCCACATAACCAAATGAACGATTTTTAATGATATTTTTTAATGCTTTGTTGCACTCGCCTACAAGAGTGGCGCTTGGGACGAAGTCACCCTGATACTCAGAAAACCCATCTCCGTAACAGTCGATCAGTTCGCTATACAAAACTTGATACCAGTACCTTTTGAAGCCCGTAAGCGATTTTAAGACCTGCTCATCTCGATCTTTGGTAATTGGCCTATCTCTAACATTAAATGCGGTTAGATCATGGCGTAAAAGATCGTAAATCATCGCGGAAATTGTGCTGTCATCTTCGATGGATCTAAACAGATCCGAAAAATAACCTGCGTTACCTCGTTTACAGTCTGACACCTCAAAGAATGCATGGCGCCGGTCATCAGATGCAGTTGATCCAAATTGCTCATGATTAGTCGTAGCAAAAAAACGGTGTATCGAGGCCACCTGCCTAGATGGCTGATATTTAGCCTCCACACGGCATATTGGTTCAGTTATAAGCGATTTCATTTGGTCTTCAGCCTTACGGTCTCCGCTAAACAATGCCTCGTCTAACAAAACCACATAGCTGCGCTCTAGTGCGCTGTTAAATTGGCCGGTAACAGAATCAATTTGCGATGCAAATAAGGTAGTTGCCTGCCATATTCGCTGTATAACTTGAAATAAGGCCCCTTTGCCCGTCCCTTGCCCAGAGCGCAGAACGATCATCACACCGGGTTTTTCTTTGGGGCATTGAAGCATGTGAGCGAGAAACCCTATGAGATATTCGTATTTCTTGACGTCCGAATCGCAAATAATAGTGTAGATATGTGACTTAATAAGACTCCAGTCACCTTTTTGTGGGCGGATAGGCGGCTCAGCCCACAGGTTGAGTTCGGAGTTAGAGCTCTCGCCTGGCCGAAAGCAAATCTTTCGGAATGCCTGAGTAGTACGTTGAATGAAAAAGTTTTTAACGTCGTCATTCTCAGTGGTTATTATGGACCGCCCTTGGAGGTGTCTTCTCATCAATATTTTTGCATCGGAAAGTTTGTATAGGTTTAGATTTGTGTCTCCTCTTCCGTCTTGTATCTCAGCAACTTGCTCTAGGTCTATTACTCTTAATTCGCCGCCAATCTCACTTAGCGCGAATCTAGCTTGAAGTATCAACAATCCATTGACCTCAACAACTTGCTTATCCGCAGCGACTATGTGCGTGTTGAGACCTTCAGGGGCTCCCACTACCGCGGTGGTTGGCTCAAACATCCCGATCTCGGGCACTAAGCCCTCAAAGGGATTAACCTCCTCGTACTCCAGCTTTGGATTCTGCCAGTCAGGGTGGGTTCTAGCCAAAGACAGTAGGTGACTTATTCCGTAGCCATCAGGCTTACCTTTAAGTTCATTTAGGGCTCGATCAAAACGCGCATTACATTCGTCACAGTTGTAATCAGGATAGGTAATACCCGCATAGTCCCCTGAGCTGTATGACTGAAAATAAGCACATCCTTCCTCGCCGTAGACTCTTGCCAGCACGTTAACCGTATCTGACCAAACCTGCTCATCGACGTGATCCACACAAGCCAAAACCGCCTCTAGAGAGGATTTAGACAGCTTGCTATAAGATGTATTGGACGAGGTTGATATAGATGTTTGAGCCGGTTTACTTGGAGTAGTTGTACCGGAACCACCGGTGCTCGTCGCCCAGTTATTTAGGTGATCTAAGGTGGTATCCAATTCAGCGCTTGATAAAAACTTAATAGCGTCTGTCGACGGGCTAAAAAGCTGACCTGTTAAAGTCAAAAACCCATTGCAGCTGAATACCTCGATCTCTCGATGGACATATTTAGTAACGTCTGGGTACTCATCAGCAAATTCCGAAGGCCCAAATTTGATCTTGTATTTGCTCTGGGGTACTCGATCGCAAACAAAAAAGTATTTGAAACCAGTTCCACTAGGAGATATCTCAGTATACGAAGGAAATGACTCTACAAAGCTCACAACACCATCATCAACTTCATCTCCATCTGATTTAGCGAAGCCATCAAAGTCTAAGCACCACAGATAACCCTCAGCCTTATCTACATTAACTTTTATACCGCCCAGAAGGCTCACCCCCAAGCCTAAATCCTTCGCCTTAGAGAGCTTCTCCTTAGCAGATTCAAAAGGCATAAGTGCTTCAGCAGTGTCATAGGGAGTCTTAGCCCCTGCACTTAAAACAGGCGACTTACTCATTTTCCCATCGCCCCTATTAAAATTTTCCCAGAGAATAAATGACTCCAGCGCTTTTAACTCAAGAGGGATTTGATCAGGATAAACCTGCATTAAACACTCCCCCCTTTATCTAACCTGGTCTCTGCCTTGCGAAGTAATCCAATGTGCTTCTTCATTGTTCGCTTCATATGCCTTTTAAACTGCTTCTCTGAAGGTTCCCTAGAGTCCATTTCCATCATCGCAATACCAGACCAAAGGATCATTTCTACCTGAATTTCGTCCAGAACAGCTTGCGGTAATTTATTCATTAGGCGTTCAGCATCATTAGGTATCTTTATCATTTTGACACCTCATCTATCAGTTGGTCGATGTCTTCTGCGCGCCACATAGTACAGCGAGAGCCAAGGCGAATAGGCTGAGGATACTCTCCTAGCTTTACACCAGCCCACCATTTTGATTTGCACACAGGGAACCGCTCAAGGACTTGGGGCAGCCTCAGCAGAGTTCTATTTTGGATGTTTTGTTCCATTTATTTCTACTCCTCATGTCGGTATGAGAATCATAGAAACAAACAAAAAAGCAACATGCAATAGCTAAACCGGGGGACACCTGATAACACGTTAAGGTGTGATACTTTCCAGCAATGGCGGGCCTTCTAGGCTATAAATTAAAAATGACCAAAATAGCAATATTAGTCATAGTGGTAATTTCAAAACTATTTTATTGGATACTATTCCGTAATTCATCTAAATAATCAGCCCACTTCTGCATCATCTCTTTTCGTTGAGATAAGTATTTAGTCCGATTGTAAGCTCTGCCATTGGGATCCTTAACCGCGTGCGCAAGCTGATGCTCAATAAAATCCGGACGGTAGTTAAGCTGCTCGTCGAGAATCGTCCTAGCCATAGCCCTAAAACCATGCGCGGTCATCTGGTCGTTCGTATATCCCATTGTCCTTAACGCTGTTCTAACGCCATTCTCGCTTAAAGAACGACTAGCCCCTCTTGCGCTTGGAAATACAAACTTACTGATGCTCTTAAGGGATTGCATATATTGCAAGACTGCCACTGACTGACTGCTTAGGGGGACTATATGAGGCTGTTTCATTTTCATTTTAATTGCAGGTATCTCCCACTGCACATCATTCCAATTAATCTCTGCCCATTCCATATGTCTGATTTCTCCGGGTCGCTGAAATAGTAAGGCAGATAATTGAAGGGCAGACTTCACCACTGGAGTGCCCTGAAATGAATCGATAGAGAGCATAAGATTTCCCACTTCGGCGGGATCGGTTATAGCTGCATGATGCTTCTTAACGTGAGATTGTAAAGCGCCAGTTAAATCACGGCTCGGATCACTTTCAGCTCTGCCAGAGGCAATTGCATACCTGTAGATAAGTCCAACTGTTTGCTTGGCACGGTGAGCTATATCAACTGCCCCTCTGGCTTCTATTTTTCTAAGAACGGAAAGCAATTCTGGCACTGAAATACTTTTTATAGGACGAGCCCCTATAAAAGGGTAAAGGTCTTTCTCAAGAATTCGGAGACTTCGAACCTTGTAGCTAGCCGATTTATCTACCATCTTTTTCTCAAACCACTCTCGACCGACAGCCTCGAAGCTATTCCCCTGCTCCAAATATCTCCCCAATTTTTTATCCTTCTTTTTAGCACTCGGATCCTGACCTGACGCAATAGCTTGCCTAGCCTGTTGATGCAATTTACGTGCACCGGCTAAACTAATATCGGGGAATACACCCAATGCCAGTGTCTTGCGTTTAGCTGCATAACTATAATCATAACGCCAGTATTTACTGCCCGAAGGATAGATAAGTAGATACATTCCACCTGAATCAGCTAGCTTGTATTGCTTTGCTTTAGGCTTTGCTTTGACAACGGCTGTTGCTGTTAACTTAGACATAAGATTTTACTCACCAATATTTACGGTATAAAAAGCCATGAGATATAAAGTACCGCAATTTGTACCGTATTTACTCCGGGATTGTACCGGATTCAAATGGACTGCTATGGACTAAGTATAAACAAAAAAGCCCTGAATAACAGGGCATTGAGGACATTAGTGGATACTAATGGATTGATATGTGGTCGGGACGGCAGGATTTGAACCTGCGACCACTACACCCCCAGTGTAGTGCGCAACCAGGCT
>CAVOCG010000174.1:0-5504 GCA_963694095.1 Gammaproteobacteria bacterium | reverse complement strand
TGGAATTGCTCAGTGATGAATACAGCCTCATAGGTGCAATTTGCAATATTAAGGGTCGAGTCGTAAGCGACTTTAGAGTATTTGCAGATGGCGATGACTGTCTGCTAGCCGTTTCAAAGGGAATAGCTACAGAGGTGGTCAAGCTGCTCAGCAAATACGCCGTATTCTCGAAAGCAGAGGTTACTATTGATGCTCAGAATCTCAGGCACTACGGCCTTCTTGGTGACGCAGCCTATGAGCAGATAGGCGCATTATTTGGCAGCTGCCCCACTACACCTGGAGAACTCTTGGCAAAGGATGGAGGCAAGGTTATATGCCTCTCTAAGCAAAGACCTCGCTTCGACATTTGGTTGGCAGACAAGTCTAGCGATCACCTCACCTTACAAAAAAACCAAACCGGCAATGGACAACTCGAGGGCTGGTTGGCAGAAGATATTCGTGCAGGCATCTTGCACGTCGATTCTGATCTGTCGGCAAAATATACACCTGCGCTGTTAAATTATGACCTCTCGGGTGTAATTGATTTCAAGAAAGGCTGCTATACAGGCCAGGAAATTATTGCGCGAATGCATTACCGGGGTAATGCCAAACTGCGGATGTTTTACGCCAAGCTAGAATCCAGTTACGCTATTCAGCCAAGCAGTGTCGCAACTTACTGCAGAGACGATAAGCTAAAAGAAGCAGAAATCCTCTGCTATCTCAACCAGGCACAAAGTAGTCAGCTATTAGTACTCTTACCGGCAGACGCAGACCAAAGTACGGCGGTATTTTTAATCGATAATCAAGACAACTTACCTTTGAAAATTCACCCGCTGCTCTATAACGAATAGAATTTTAAAAGGCGCTAAAAAAGGTTTTTGAAACCACCTATTGTGCGATTTTAAATTACAAACCCGAGGCTGGCCATGCGTCATCAGGAATAGAATCTATCGCAGGTATCAAACCGGTATTGATGGCCGGTGGCGCTGTTGATGTGAGAAAAGGTTGCAAGGTGCTTTTCTCCAAATCTAAATCAGGCCGCTTTTCTGAGGCGGGAGAGGTTGCGGCACTAATTTCCTAAGCACTGAGAATGTCGCGTCGGATTACCACGCTCTGCAACTCACTCTTCCCAAATAGTGGCTCTCTCACCCTTCCTGTAGAGACTGATCAGAGACATCCGTCGGCTGCACGGTTACTTGATGGCCTAGAATCCGAGAAGTAACCATACCAGTAGTAATAGCACCGTTTACATTAAGGGCTGTACGCGCCATGTCGATTAACGGTTCGACGGAAATCAGCAGCGCAACTATTGTCACTGGAAACCCCATTACAGAAAACACCACTAACGCTGCATTTGTAGCCCCGCCGCCAACACCGGCAATACCGAACGACCCGATAGCAATTATAACAAGCAGACTCACAATAAAATTGATATTGATATCCACACCCAAGGTCGGTGCAACCATAACCGCGAGCATGGCAGGATAAATTCCAGCGCAGCCATTCTGGCCAATGGTGGCCCCAAACGAAGCAGATATATTGGCAATTGGTGCGGGCACATTAAGCTCTTCGATTTGCGCGCGGATTGTAAGAGGAATCGTTGCTGCCGAACTGCGCGTCACAAAGGCGAAAGTCAAGACTGGCCATACCTTTTGAAAATACGTTTTAATATTGGCACCAAGCAACATAATCATCAGAGCATGGACACCGAACATAATTGCGATAGCCAGATAGGAAGCAATCACAAAAGTGATCAAGTTAATTATGGCCTGACCATCTGAAGACGCTATCACGTTAATCATAAGTGCGGCGACACCATAAGGCGTTAACGCCATAATGATTTTCACCAGTTTCATAACTACGCTCTGAGTTGTATTAACGAAACTTCTTATCCGTTGACCGTGTTCGGGATTCTCTTCACAGACCAGCAAAGCGGCAATACCGAAGAACAAGCCAAAAATCACCACACCAATAATTGACATGGGTCTGGCTTCGGCGAGATCGGAGAAAATATTTCTTGGCACAAAGCTAACCAGTAATTGAGCATAGCTCATGTCAGCCACACTTCCTCGCCTTGCCTCCAGAACCTCGGCTCGCGCCATTTCTCTGGCTCCGCCAACTAAATCTTCAGCGCTCAAACCAAATACTGTTGCCAGCACAATACCAACTAGCGCAGCGACCATGGTAGTAAGCATCAATATACCAATCACTGACCCGCCAATTTTCCCCAGCGACTTAATCTCATCTACTTTCAAAACCGCCGCTATCATGGTGATCAAGATCAGAGGTATGATCATCATGCGAAGTAAATTCACATAGGTATTCGCCACCACATTGGTCCACTCCAGCGTTTCCTGCATTACCACTTCATTGGCGCTGTAGGCAATTTGCAGGAAGAACCCTAATACGGTACCAAGTATCAAGCCTAGAAAAACCCGTTTGGATAGTCCAACATCCTTTTTTCCTAACTGAAACAAAAGACTCAGTATTGCGGTAAACAGCATTAAATTGGCGATTGCAGGTAGTGTCATCTTTAGTGCTCCGGTGCACAGGTGTAGTCTATGGCGATGCCTAGCGAGGATTAGCTGAATTTACCTACCACAGCACTCTAAAATAATTCAAGTGAGTAGGTGTGGCTTTAAAAGGCTTTCAGTATAAAGCCCCTGACCTTACACGCCAAGCCCTCTATAGAGACTATTCTGCCTGCCTTTCAAAGCTATTTGCTTGTCTCGCGGAAAATTAAAGGTAGCCAAAACTAATTGCCTAAACTAGTCTATCTGACTAATTTTCTAACCTAAGAAGAATTCTCCATGTCTCTGAATGCCTATTACCACGAGCTCATTCGAGCTTTACCCAAATATCCAGGACAATTCGAAGCGCACAAACTGGAGGCAAAGAACTGCGATGTTCTTTTCGCCTCCTACCCGGCAGGCACAAAAATCGCTCCCCATAATCATCAGACTGAAAACATTGGCATTATCACAAAGGGTGAGTTATTGCTTACAATGGATGGAGAAACTCGTCTGATAAACCAAGGCGAGTGGTATCACGTACCTGCGGCAAAAGAGCACAGCGCTGAATTCACTGAAAATACTGCTGAAATTGAGTTCTGGTTCGCTCAAAACCTTTAGCGCTAACAGGGTCGGGGCCCAAAGGTATTTGTTACCTTCTAACGTATTTGTGCAACGCCGGCTTAATTGTATCGGCGACAAAGATGTCACCATTGGGCAATATCGTCATGTAGTGAGCTTCACCAAATTCTCCGAGCCCTTTGCCCGGCTGTCCGGCAGCTCCGATCGCTTTACCATTCTCGTCCAGCCGTAAAATCTCGCCCGAAAACCCACTCACCATATAGAGCTGATGGTCTTTCGTAAAATGCAGGCCGCAAGGCAAACCCTTGTAGGCCCATTCTTTTATGTAATTCCCATCGTCGTCAAAAATCTGAATGCGTCGATTCTGCCGATCAGCCACATAGATAAGACCTGCCTGATCGACCACGATCGAATGGGGCGTATCAAACTGACCCGGTCGTGCCCCAGGCCCTCCCCACTTCATCATCAAGTTCCCTGTACGATCGAATTTCAATACTTGGGGTATACCGCGACCATGCCCTACCAAAAGAAATATTTCACCGATTGAATTCACTGTCAAATCAGTTGGTTCATTGAGCAAACCGTCTTCCGGTTCTCCGGCTTGACCCGCTGTGCCGATGGTCAGCAAAACCTCTCCTGCAAGGTTCATTTTTCTCACCACGTGGTTATTAACGTCTGTAGCCCAGATATTACCTTCCGGGTCGAGACGCATTCCGTGTGGCCTTACGTACTCTCCTTGCCCCCAGCTCCTAATAAAATTGCCGCTCGAATCAAATTCCATAAACGGGTTTGGCCCACGATTGAACACCAATAACCGATTCTGGGAAGTCCAAACCACACTGGAAGGGGCGCCCATTTCGACATCGGCCGGAATTTGAAGCCCATGTTCAACTGCTCGATAGCCAAGATCTGGAGCATCCTCCATTTGCGCAGGATCTGGAGCATCCAGAACCTGCGCATCGACAAACAAGGGCACTCCCAGCGTCAGTACTAATAGCACTGTAACAATGTCTGTGATTCGCATTGAGAAGAAATGTGTAAAATTATAATTTTTCATGATCCTGCACTCCTTTTTCAAGCTGCCTGTAACGCTACCCTCAAGCACCTGCATACCAATGAAAGTTAAAATCAGAGTTAGTGCCGCCGGTTCCCCTTCCAAAATCTGCCATGGACGAAACTACCTGAATAGATTTAATAAATTTTAATTGTTTGTAGCCGCAATGCCGCTCTACTCTAAGTCTAACTGGCGCACCATTGCCTGAAGGCAGATCTTTTCCGTTCATGCCGTAGGCCAGAATGGTTTGAGGATGTGCTACATCAAACATGTCATAACCTTCATAGAACCCACCATACGCCTGGATTACCACATAACGCGCAGTAGGCATGATACCACCTGCGGCTTCAAGAACCTGCAGCAAAGGTGCCCCTGTCCACTGAGCAATAGCCGACCAGCCTTGTTCGCAGATATGCGATGTAATTTGTGTGCGCTGAGGAAAGTGTTTTAGGTCTGCTAACGAGAGTGAAATTGGACGATTAACAAGTCCACTTATTGGGAGTTGCCAATCTTCATACCCACCATGTTTTAGCCTTTGATATTCTTCATCTTCTGGATTGCTCTGGTTCCATACCGGAAAATTCTTGGTGATCTCATGAAGCTCATGTTCTTGAACAAGCTGCCCACCGGAAAGCAGCAGCCGCTGAGTGGCCATGGTTAACACATCCGCCACGCCCATTATTCCGCCTCGCATCTGGGGCGGTGTATAAATGTCTGAATCACAACCGGTGAGCAGAAGTCCACCAAATGCACCCGCTCCCACGATGAGTTTTCTGCGCGAGAGAGTGCTTGCCTTGGCCTTTTTCATTTATCCTCCTCAGCTGGGAGTGCATAGCTTCCAGTAATCATAGAACGAATCTTATTTACCGCACCAGCAACGCATATTTCGACCAAATGAACGATTACAAATAACACCAATAACAGCGTACAAACTACGTGCAGTGTGCGCGCCGTTTGTCGTCCTCCAAACAAGTCAATTAACTCAGGGGAGATCGCGGTGAAAGCAGGCATCTGGGCAAAACCGCTGACGAGCATGAAAGGAAAGAGAATGAATATGACGACCAGGTAAGAAATTTTCTGCAGCACATTGTAATTACGTGCTGCTTCACCTCTAGGAGCACACAATCGCAAATGGCTAGCCAGCTCTGTTTTAAGATTGTTAAAACCAAGCTCCTCACGTCGTGGCAGCATCTTTTGATAAAAGCTCTTTTTCCACAAATTCCAGGTCAAATAGATCAGACCATTTATGAGAAATATCCAAGCAAAAAGAAAATGATAATTTCTGCCCCAGAGTCGATTACCAAGTGCATCCGCTTCTTCCCATGAGAGCCCCCAATCGGAGAGTTTGAAAACTGCATCATACCCCTGAAAACCAACTT
>CAVOCG010000173.1:0-5509 GCA_963694095.1 Gammaproteobacteria bacterium | reverse complement strand
ACAAACACGGGCGAGGTATTCGGACGAGTCTTTCGACTGCGGTGAAGTGGTTCAAACTTTCTGCCGAACAGGGGCATGCCGATGCTCAGTACAATCTGGGTTTCATGTACCGTAACGGACAAGGTATCCTACAGGACTATGTCCGTGCCCATATGTGGTTAAACATCGCCGCAACAACTGGGAACAAGCATGCGGTCAAGAACAGAGACATCGTTGCGGAACAGATGACCCCCGCCGACATCTCTGCTGCACAGAAACTTGCCCGTGAATGCGTCGCTAAGAACTACAATAAGTGCTGAGTAGAACTCCCCTCAGAACCTCCCTCCGTATCTCCATAAGGAGCTTCCTATGTCCATTGATCAGTCCTCTCTGGCCAAGGGTCAAGTTCGCAAACTCAATGCTCATGTATGGTTCAGCATTGCTACAGCGAATGGCATTTCAAGTTCTATGTGGAAGCGAAACCCTATCTACAGAAAGGTCGGGCCTTGACCCCAAGCGGATTCCTGAAATTTAGATACTCAAGGTTCGTCTGACTGCATCACGCCAGCCATCATATTTATTATCACGATGAGCGTCTGTCATTTCGGGGGAGAACCGTTGTTCCAAGGCCCATGTAGCTGCAAACCCATCAAGGTCAGGATACACGTCACTATACATCCCGGCGAGGTAGGCCGCACCCAAAGCCGTGGTTTCAAGAACGCGGGGACGGTCGACCGGGGCACCCAAAACGTCAGCCAGGAATTGCATAGTCCAGTCCGATGCCGCCATGCCGCCATCGACCCGCAACTCGGTATCTGACCCCGCACCGGACCAATCTCCCTTCATTGCTTCAAGCAGGTCGCGGGTCTGGTATCCAACACTTTCAAGGGCAGCGCGAGCCAATTCGGCGGGACCCGTCGCCCGGGTTATACCGAACAAGGCGCCACGGGCCTCGGCGTCCCAATAGGGAGCGCCCAATCCAACGAAAGCAGGTACCAGATAAATATCTTGAGTATCGTCGGCCTGGCTTGCCAACTCACCCGATTGCGCCGCGTCGTCAATAACCTTTAAGCCATCGCGAAGCCATTGCACGGCGGCACCAGCAATAAAAATTGATCCTTCAAGGGCATAGGTTGGCTGACCTTCAAGCTGATAGGCAATCGTTGTCAAAAGCCGGTTGGTGGAAGGAACCGCCGTTTGGCCGGTATTGAGGATGGCAAAGCATCCCGTTCCGTAAGTCGATTTCATCATGCCCGGTTTGAAACATGCCTGACCGACCGTTGCCGCTTGTTGGTCTCCCGCAACACCCGCAATGGCAATGGCACCACCGAAGATATCCGGGGAGGTTTCGCCAAAATCATCTGCACTGTTCATGACCAAGGGCAAGACTGACCTGGGAACTTTCAACAGGTCGCACATTTCGTCAGACCACCGGCCTTTATGGATGTCGTACAACATTGTTCGGCTTGCGTTGGTAGCGTCGGTTGCGTGGATTTTGCCACCCGTCAATCGCCAAAGCAGGAAACTGTCAATAGTGCCAAATGCCAAACGCCCATCATCGGCCGCTGTACGAGCACCATTAACGTTGTCCAGTATCCATGCGACTTTTGTGCCAGAAAAGTAAGGGTCCAGCAACAACCCGGTACATGCGGTGACAGTCGCTTCATGCCCGGATTTTTTTAATTCTGCACATACATCCGCAGTGCGCCTGTCCTGCCAGACGATCGCCCGATGGATAGGTTTTCCGGTTTTCCGGTCCCATACAACAGTGGTTTCACGTTGATTGGTGATACCGATTGCCGCGATATCACCTGATGTGATTCCGGCTTTCGCGATGGCCTCCCGGCATGTTGCCAGGGTGGTGTCCCAGATTTCCTCGGGTTCATGTTCGACCCATCCTGACTGGGGAAAATGCTGCTCGAATTCGCTATGGGCGGTGGCAATTGGTGAATGAGATCCATCAAACACGATGGCGCGTGAAGAAGTCGTACCTTGATCAATGGCTAGAATATAACTGGACATAGAGCATCCCCCCCACCCCTCTAAAGACGGCAACTTCAATCTACAGGGAGCGTTTCATCACCAAGAGTGTCTTTCAGCCAAGAAGAAAGGCTGACAATTTCCTCATCATTCATCTTAAGGCCCAGTTTGGTTCGCCGCCAGATAATGTCTTCAACGGTTTTAGCCCACTCGAATTGAATTAAGTATTCGACCTCACGCTGATAAAGTCCGGCCCCAAAATGCTGCCCAAGGTCGCTTTGAATTTTGCTATCCTTGAGGATAAAGGTGCTCAGGGTTCCATAGGTTTCCCCAAGCCGCTCAAGCAGACTAGCGTCGAAATTCGGATATTGATCCTTCAGGTCATTCAGCAGGGTGACGGCACCCTCCATAGGGAAATCGCCGCCTGGCAATACTATCCCCCGTGTCCATGTTGATTTGATGGCCGGCAACCAGGGTTTCAGTTTGCTCAACACATCTTCAGCCAGTTTGCGGTAAGTCGTAATTTTCCCACCAAAAATATTGATGACAATGGGCTTGTTATTGTCGCCTTCCACTTCCAGAACATAATCCCGGGTCGCTTCCTGCGCCGCTGAAGCACCATCCGCGTAGAGCGGGCGGATACCAGAATAGGACCACACAACTTCGTCGGGTACGACGGGCTTGGAAAAAAATTCGCTTATGGTTTCGCACAGATAGGCTATCTCGGATGAATCGGCGACGGCATCCTCTGGATTGCCGGAATAATCCAGGTCTGTCGTTCCAATCAAAGTGTAATCATGTTGATAGGGGATGGCGAAAACGATTCGCCGGTCGGAGTTTTGAAAAATGTAAGCTTTGTCATGATCAAACATGCTGGGAACGACAATGTGACTGCCTTTCACCAGGCGGATTTTAGATTTCCCAGGAGCGACTATACGGTTTTCTATTACGTTACTGATCCAGGGACCGCTTGCATTGACGAGAACGTGAGCTCGAATGGATGAAGTAGAGTTCGATTGGGTATCCCTGACTTCCAGATTCCACTCATTGCCTTGCCGCGTAGCTGCGATTACTTCGCAACGTGTATTAATTTCCGCACCCCTGTCAGCCGCATCACGGGCATTTAACACAACCAGCCTGGAGTCATCGACCCAACAGTCGGAATATTCAAAACCTTTGGTCAAGGTTGATTTAAGCGGAAACCCAGTTGAGTCGATGCGTAGATCGACCGAGTGGGAACCGGGAAGGCGACCTCGCCCGCCCAGGTGATCATACAAGAATAGTCCCAGCCGGATCAGCCAGGTGGGACGCAATCCTTTCGCATGAGGCAGGACGAAACGTAATGGCCTAATTATATGTGGCGCCATTGCCCAGAGCACTTCACGCTCACGAAGTGAATCGCGAACAAGTTTAAATTCATAATGTTCAAGATAACGGAGACCGCCATGGATCAGCTTTGTCGATGCCGATGATGTTCCACTTGCCAGATCGTCCTTCTCAGCAAGATAAACAGACAGTCCACGTCCCGCGGCATCACGTGCAATACCGCAACCGTTGATCCCACCGCCAATAATGGCGATATCGTAGACCGTGTCGCTCACTTTTCCTCCCGGCACCTGTATCAGGTGTTCATAAACTGAACAAAAGGGACAATATTAGAAGAAAAGTGAACCTACAATGAAAATAAGTGAAAATATATAATTTCGTTATATTTCGTCAGCAATATGAAGGATTACTCCTTTTTCTGAACATATGTCAGCGATAGAGTGAGGTAATGGCTGGTCAGTTACAAAATTAGATAGCTGCGAGAGGTGGCCAATCCGCACCGGGGCGGTGCGTTCCAGTTTGGAATTATCGGCGACAAGGATTGTGTGACGGGCATTTTCGATAATCGCCTGGGCAACTTTAACCTCCCGGTAATCGTAATCAAGAAGGGACCCGTCCTCGTCAATGGCAGAAACACCAATAATCGCATAATCCATCTTGAACTGGCGAATGAAGTCAACCGTCACCTCACCAACGACACCACCATCTGTTGGTCGAACAACACCTCCAGCGACGATTACTTGTATATCTGGAGCTGCGTAAAGCAGGTTTACGACATTAATATTATTGGTAATAACAAGAATTCCACGTTTTCCACGCAGGGCACTAGCCACTTGCTCGGTCGTTGTGCCAATATTGATAAACAAAGAACTGTTGTCAGGAATAAGGGATGCAGCTTTGACGCCAATTCGCCTTTTTTCATCGGCCGCCAATGTGCGTCGGGCGTCATAGGCGAAATTACTAACTCCTGAAACAAGAACAGCCCCCCCATGCACCCGTTGCATAATTCCCCTGTCACATAGCTCGTTCAAGTCCTTGCGAATCGTCTGTGGGGTGACCTGAAGATCACTTGAAAGTTCATCGACGACGACACGGCCTTGCTGGCGTGCGCGTTCTACAATGTCGTGTTGCCGGGGTGATACTGGTTTCACAAGGCTTGGCCTCGAAATATTCGATTATCGAATTACTTCATATGTCGCAAAATTATAATGCAAACGAATTAAAGAAACCAAATTGTATTTGCGATAATTTTCACTTTATATTCGTTTTATTACAGATGATAGATTCCCGGTTATTTTTAGCTTAACAGGGAGGATCTTTAAAAGGCCAGTGACCCTGGGACCCGTTTCAATAAGAACTAACTGATTGATTTATATGTGCTTACTAGATGTCCATGGGTGTTAGCGGACTATAGTATGGCGGAGGGAGAGAGATTCGAACTCTCGATACCCTTGCAGGTATACCAGTTTTCGAGACTACTGAGATATATGTAAGTCATTGATATATATGGAATGATTTACATTGTTGGTAATAGTGTTGGTAAGTCGAGTCACCAAACACAGTGCGACAACGGTAAATTATACAGAAAAAGGGTTTGGCGGAGAGAGAGAGATTCGAACTCTCGATACCCTTGCAGGTATACCAGTTTTCGAGACTGGCGCATTCAACCACTCTGCCACCTCTCCATTGGGTTCGTTTATACCAACTTATGAGATGTTCTCAACAGAGATAGCACCCCTCATTGGTCGATCTACCCGTTAAGTCAGCAAAGGTCTGTGAGGATTTGAGCCACCCCCGTATTTTTTTTCCGAGTTAAGGAAGCAAAAGGTGCTGAGGGAACGGGGGTGGGCCGTTCCCCTGAGATTTCTCTCTGGATACTATGGTGGTTTGTAGGTTGCGATTTGGTTGTGAGTTCTGGTTAGGGGTCATTCTCCTGCATCCACCCAGAACTCCCCCAGACTATCCACCGCAGACATTCTCTGCGACACTTCCCCTATGAACAGATTACTCATCCTTCCTGTCCTGCTCCTCACTCTTCTGGTGGGAACCCCTGTGTTCTCTGCTGATTTCCAAAAGGGTGTAACCGCATACGAGGGTGCGGAGTTTATTAGTAATTTACCCTGCCGGCCGGCGCGCGTAATTCCCTATTACTTCTGAGCTGCTTCGGCTTTCCGTTTCTCGAAAAGCTGCACCAGCTTGATAACATCAGCAGCGTCCATTCTTG
>CAVOCG010000172.1:0-5573 GCA_963694095.1 Gammaproteobacteria bacterium | reverse complement strand
ACACGCACACTGCCGAGCTGGTGAATCTTAACGGATTTCTCACCGTCAAATGCAAACCCGAAACCATCTGCACCCAATACTGCACCGGAGTGAACAACAACCCTCTCACCTAATATTACAGCATGGTAAAGCGTCACATTGGCATTGAGCTCACAGTTTTTTCCTAACACACACCCTTCGGCAAGGATAGAGCCTGGCCCAATTACACAACCATCACCAATAATGCAACCTGCACCCACAACAACATTTGCACCTATTGATACAGAGAAGCCCATTGTTGCTGTCTCATCGATAACGGCCGATGCATGAACAGACTGCTTTGAAATTAGTTTTTTGTCAAAAATTTCAGACGCACGCGCATAACTCACGTACGGCTGATTTGAGAGAAGCTTATTAGAGTCGAATGCTTCCGAAAATTTTGGTTCGACAATTACTGCAGAGGCCCTGCAAGAAGATAATTTTCCTAGATAGGCTGGATTGCTCAGAAAGCTTAACTTGCCGGTGTCGGCACTTTCTAACGTGGCGAGCCCATTAATTAGACATTGGCCATCACCTACCAGCTCAACCTCCAGCATCTTAGCTAACTCGCCAAGCGTGTAACTCTTTTTATGTGTCACCTGGCACCAACCTTATATTGATGTTGGCTTGCAGAGCCTTAATTTACAGTCTGCGAATTTTCATTTAATTTAGCAGTTACTTTTGCGGAAATATCAAGTACCGGGGCCATATAGGCAACACTTTGCGAATTGAGCACAAGATCATAGCCACCTTCGGCCACCACATCATTTACCGCAGCAGCTAACTCTTCTCGCATTCCTTCCACGAATACCTGATTTCTTTCTTGTAGTGCCGTCTGAACCCTTTCCTGAATCAATTGCAGTTGCACTTGTAAATCCTGCGCATCAGAATTCATGCGTCTAATTTCCTCTTCACTCATTACCGCCTGATCCTGCTGAAATGTTTCCTGCAATGCAATCAGCTCCTCAGAAAGCACTTGAGCCCGGGCTTCGTCAGCAGAAAACTCCTGTTGAAGCTCTTCCTGAACGACCCTCGCTGCATCGGAGTTGAACAAGGCTTGTTCAAGATTAACTATTCCTATCTTGGTGCCTTGAGCAACGCCAGCCTGGGTCACTAAAGTCAACCCAATACAGGCAATCAATTTCTTCATAATATTCACAATCATTCTCCAATTCATACTATATCACCTGATCAAATTCCAATCTGCACGTTAAATTCGGCTTAAAACCCCGTACCTACTGTGAAGTCAAATTGCTTCGTATCATCACCAATCTTACCAAATGGCGCAGCTACGTAAAAAGTGAGAGGTCCCATCGGCGAAATGTAGGTTACCGAAACTCCTGCCGAGTACCTTATTTCCCCCATATCAAAATTTGTGCAATTTGTCAGCAAAGTTTGCCGCTCTGAACAACTACTTGAAAAAACATTACCGGCGTCAATAAAAAGCGCCGTTCTTACTTGATTCGAATTAGGTACAAATGGAATCGGAAACAATAATTCCAGACTACCCGTGGTCAATATATTACCACCAAAACTATCATAATCCTCATCTAGGTAAAAACTTTGTATCGCAAGGGCTATATCCGGGTTTCCGTTTGCATCAAGTACTGGCACCCCTGCATCGTCAAGTAAAGGCTCTGTTGTATAGCCAAAATCATTGTTAAGACCACTAGCAAATCCGCTTAAATCTCGAATTATATTACCATTTTCATCCTTCAACAGGGTAAGCCCTCTTTCGGTTAGGTAACGAGCACCCGGCGTGCTTTGCGGCCCCAAACTATTCTCTTCAAATCCCCGAACCGTGCCTGCGGCACTCAGCCCGCCTGCAAAAAAATTATTAAAAAACGGCATTTCACCTGTATTGCCATAGCCTGCGCCGTATCCAAGCCTGGTTTTGAGTGCAATTACCCAGGTGTTATCGTTGGTGATCGGCCAATAAATCTCTGAGTTAAAACTGATACGCGCATATTCTAGATCACTACCAGGCATAGTGAGTTCCAGACCCAACGTCTGCCGTGAGCCGTCGGTGGGCATTTGACCTCGATTCAATGTATTTCTGAACCAATTACCCGTAATGGAAAAATTGTTAAACGTATCCCCATTTCGATCAACAAATCCCGGGTCTGGGTTCATCTTTAATTGATCAGCCCTCAAATCATTAACTGAACCAAGCACCCCATCCACCACCGGCCCATTAAAAGGATTTAGGTTAGCTGGTGAAATCAGGTAGCTGTCTACACCTTCATATAGGGTAGGACTGGAAATTATTTCCTGCACAGATCCTAGGCCCGCACTTAGCTCGGTATGGGTAAAACCAAGATCGATACCGAGTGCTTGGACCTCGTTTATTGGGTAGCTAAAACTAAGCGAGCCACCAAATGTGGTTGTATTGAAGTCCGATACATTAAACGGTGACTCCTGCTTCTGGGCAAATAGAGTAAACCCGCGACTCACACCATCGGCCGTAAAAAAAGGATCGACGTATTGGAAATTAATCCCGCTCTGAAAATACGATTTATTAACTCCAATGGCCAATGTTCTTCCAGTGCCCAGGAAGTTCTGTGCTTGCAAACTTGAGCTTAAAAACAGATCTCCACCACCACCTGATCCAACTTGAAAACTGATAGCACCAAAGTTTTGCTCAACCACATCATAATTCACATCAATCTGATCTTCAGTACCTCCAACCTCTTCGGTTTCCACCTCAACAGTTTCAAAGTACCCTAACCGCTCCAGCCGAACTTTAGATTGTTCAATTTGTAAGCTCGAAGCTGGTGCACTCTCGAGTTGGCGCATTTCTCTGCGCAGCACATCATCAGCAGTCGCCAGATTGCCACTAAAATTAATCCGATTTACATAGGTCCGATTACCCGGCTGAATGAAGAAGGTAACACTTACCGTTTCATCTTCTTCGCTTACTTCTGGCACCCCAGTCACTTCGGCAAATGCGTAACCTAAATTACCGAGAAACTGTACCATGATTTCCTCTGTGCCCGTCACCAGACCCTGGGAATAAATCTGTCCGGGCTGAACAAATATTGCCGCCCTAAGCAAAGCCTCTGCATCAACAAGATCCCCTGCCAGATCAACTTCATTAACAATGTATTGCGTACCTTCATTAAGGTTGACCGCAATATAAACTTCCTCACGGTTAGGAGTAATCGAAACGGGTGTAGAATCAACACTAAACTCGACATACCCATTGTTAAGGTAAAATGTCTCCAGGCGTTCCAGATCACCTGAAAACTGCTCTCGAGAATATCGATCCTTGCGGCTAAGAAATTGGTACCAGTTTTTGGTGCCTAACTCAAAGAGAGACAAAAGTTCCTCTTCCGAGAAGGCAGTGTTTCCTAGTATATTAATCGCCCGAATCCGACTCTCTTCACCCTCATTAATATCCAAACTTATGCTAACTCGATTCCTTGGTAATTCTTCAACGTCAATCTCCACAGTCGCCCCATAACGCCCTCTCCCTGCATACACATCCTGTATTCCACTGCGAATAGCTTCCATAGCCGCGCGAGTAAAAATTTGCCCCTCGGCTATATCCGCACCCGCCATGTTATCGGAAATATCTTCGGTAGAAAGTAGGTCGTTACCCTCTATCGAAATCTCTGCAACAGACGGGCGCTCAACGACTGCGATGATAAGGTTGTTTCCGTCCCTGGATACTTCAATTTCATCGAAATATTCTGACTGGGATAGCTCTCTGATAATTTGCGCAGAAGTCGCCGTGGTAATCTGGTCACCTATACCTACAGGTAGCAGGCCATAAATAATTCCAGGAGAAATACGCTGATAACCATCGACGATAATATCGGCAATGGTAAAGGTTTGAGCTGCCAGCGGGTTGGAAAAACCAAAAACCACAAGGAAGCAAAGAACAATTTTCTTCATTTGTAATGCGTTCTCAAACTGATTAATTGATTTACTTGTTGGCGGGCCAATTAAATGATTATCGAATTTTGTTTATTAAAGTAATCGACTTACGTCGTTATATAGAGCCAAGACCATTATCCCAGAAATCAAGATCAATCCGATTTGTAAGCCCCAGGCCTGGATTCGCTCTGGCACTGGTCGCCGTATTATAGCCTCAATCATGTAGTAAAACAGGTGGCCACCATCTAGTATTGGTATCGGCAATAAATTCAGCACCCCTAGTGATATGCTTAAAAGGGCCAAAAACCCTAGATAAACATCTAATCCGTATACTGCTGTTTCGCCTGCTATCTGGGCAATTGTTATTGGGCCGTTGATATTTTTGACAGATATCAAACCGGTGACCATTTTTTTAACCGAATTCAAGACAAAGACCGATTTATCCCAAGTCTCTTGCAATGCCGGTACCACAGCAGAAAAGACATTAAAATGTATCTCTCTGCGCATTTCTGGCGGCAGCAATTCAATCAGGCTCGTTTCTTGCACAAAGGCCCCTATGGTGCCTATGACTGCGCCATCTTCAAGCTGGCCTGTTTCTGGTCGCAATTGTAAAGTTGTATCGATTCCCTGACGTTTGGCCACGACATTCAGTTCAAGTTCCGGGCTGCTGCGGATAACTTCCACCCAGTGCATCCAACCTCGGATTGGTGATCCATTGACTTCAAGAATTTCGTCTCCTGCTTGAAGCCCACCGGACTCCGCCCGACCACCCGCTATTACACCCGCTATGATAGCGGGTATTTCAAATTGCACGATACCTAAATCGGTCACTGGGCTCGGTTCTGTCTGCCCCCCCAACCATCTACTAATCGGTATTAGGATCTCTTGCGCGCCGTCAGGCGTACTTGAGGCAGCTGCCGGGATAATAGTAAGGTCCAACTCACCTGTTTCGCCTAGCCTGGAAAGCATTTGCAGCGTGACTTGCCGCCAGGTAACTGTTGCCTCACCATCCACAGCAACGATCTCGTCTCCTTCCCTCAAACCAGCTTGATATGCCGGTGAATCCTCAATGACATTACTTGCAATTGGCGCGATGCCAGTCAAACCGTAACTAACATTAATTAGCCAAAAGATAATTATTGCTAATAAAAAATTGGCAAGTGGTCCCGCTGCGACTATTGCCATGCGTTGCCACAGTGGTTTAAATGCAAATGACATATGACGCTCGCTAGCCGTCACTTTAGAGGAGTCAGCAACCGCAACATCTTCTTGCCCCAACATTTTTACATAACCACCCAGCGGAATAGGGGCAATCACATATTCGACTCCGTCCTTTCCCACCCAGGTTTTTACTGCTTTGCCAAACCCGATAGAGAAGCGCAGTACTTTTACACCACAACGCCGCGCCACCCAGAAATGGCCAAATTCATGAATGGTAACCAGGATGCCGAGTGTAAGTAGTAAAGACAGGGCGTTTATGAATAGCTCAATTATCATTTAAAAGTCTATTTACCGGCCAGTATTAAGGCTCAGTTCAGTGGTTTAGCTTATTTATCAATTCGTTAGCTTCAAGCCTAGCAGCTAAGTCGGCCGCTTGAATAATAGCTAGTGTTACCGCAGTTTCACAAGGTATTTTCGACAAAACTTCCGCATTTATGAGCACAATCTGATTAAAA
>CAVOCG010000171.1:0-5601 GCA_963694095.1 Gammaproteobacteria bacterium | reverse complement strand
TACCAGGTTATCTAAACGCGCTAAATTTTGGGGTAGTCATCATGACTCTTACACGCTCGGTTTCAACTGTGTTGATCGTCAGCTTTTTGCTAGCATTTACTCAGTCAAATTTGGCTCAGTCTAGTAACCGCTTAGCAGACTTGAGCGCAGTTACAGATGCGCAGCTCGCCAATCCTGCGGCTGAGGATTGGTTGATATGGCGCAGGACCTATGATGCCCAAGGATTTAGTCCGCTTAAGGAAATTGATAAAAATAATGTCAGTCAATTAGGGGAGGCCTGGCGAACGGAGCTTCAAGAGGGCCCGAACATGGCTACGCCCTTGGTTCACGATGGGGTTATGTTTCTTGCCAGCACTCAGGACACGGTACTAGCACTTGATGCAAGCAGTGGAGAAGTCTTATGGACCTATGAGCATCGCCCTACTGCCTTTCCAAGCTCGAAAATTGGCATTGCGTTACATGGCAATAAAGTAATTGTACCAACCCAGAACATGCATGTTGTTGCGCTTGAAGCGCGCACCGGTGCGGTGATTTGGGATCATGCTATTGAAGCACCAGGCAATACACCCCGCCCTTATTCCCTGCGCGGCGCGCCTCTTGTTGCCAATGGCATGGTATTGCAAGGCGTTACGGCAACAATGATTCCCGAGGGTGGATTTATTGTCGGCCTTGATTTAGATTCCGGGGATGAAGTATGGCGCTTTCATTCGGTAGCACGGCCGGGCGAGCCCGGTGGTAACACTTGGAATAACCTCTCCTTGAAAGACCGCAGCGGTGGTTCAGTTTGGGTGCCCGGCAGCTATGACCCTGAACTGGACTTAGCCTACTACGGCACGGCGCCAACCTACGATACCGCCCCCCTTCTGTATTCACTAAATGAGGAAGGCGTGTCAAATGAAGCCCTTTACACCAATGCCACGATTGCATTGCGCCCGAAAACTGGCGAGCTGGTTTGGTATTTCCAGCATATGCCTAATGACCAATGGGATTTAGATTGGGTTTTTGAGCGACAGATAGTCGAACTAAACGTTGATGGTGCCATGCGCAAAGTGATTGTGACTGCTGGAAAGATGGCACTTTACGATGCGCTAGATGCAGAAACGGGTGAATATATAGATTCATTTGACGTAGGCATTCAAAACATCGTTATTGCTATCGACCCTATCACTGGGGACAAGACAATTAACCCTATAGCAATACCGAATGCAGAAGAGGCGAACCTGTTATGTCCTATGGCCAATGGGGGACGCAATTGGCCATCGGCCTCCATCAATCCCAATACTAATATGTTATACCTGCCCCTTGCCGAAATATGCATGATGTTCGGGCCTACAAGTGATGCCGGAGGCTTGTTGTCAACCGGCGTTAAGATTGAACCTAGGCCACAGCCAGACAGTGATGGAAAATTTGGCCGGATACAGGCGATTAATTTGCAAACCGGCGAGATGGCTTGGAACTTTCGCGAAGTCGTGCCGCCAGCATCAGCCACCTTATCTACCGGCGGCGGATTAGTTTTTGTAGGCACTATGGACAACAGATTTGTTGCGTTTGATGAAACCAATGGCGACAAGCTCTGGGAGAAGGATCTTGGCGATATTCCCAATTCCTTTCCTATTAGTTACGCCGTCGACGGCAAACAATATCTGGCCGTCGTAGTAGGTCAGCCTAGCCCCTTCCATGCGAGCATTTGGATGGATATGGTGAATGAGTTTCTTGGTGATCAAAGCCCTTTGCTTGATCACACACGCAGCGGCCCGGCCATTGTTGTTTATGCTCTTAGCGAATAGGAAAAGAATTATTTATAAATATTGACGTGGCACGCGCTCCCGATAGACGAAAATCAATATCCTGCGTTGAACCGCCGCTCAAACGAGAAAATTAGGATGTGAGAATACGCTGAGGATTTTTCAAGCACTGCTGACTTAGCACATAATCATGGCAATGATGCCGTGATGGCCTAAGTTGATACAGACAATTAACCTAATGTGCATTTTATCTCTAGAGTTGCCATTTACAGTAATGACAATTCTACTGCAGCTGTTGGAGTGTTTTTCTTCGAGATCCTTTAGCCAAAAAGTCAGCTAACAAAGAGTAACAAAGGGCCAGAGCAAAATTGCAGCGCTGTGATTTATTTGCTCATTGCCCACACTGCTGGACAATTCCTCGCGCTAGGGTTACTTTTAATTCTCCCTCTATAAAGTAGGAGAATAGCGATGATGCGTACATTGAAAATTGGCTTGTTGGTTGTCGTAACCCTCGTGGTCGTATCACTTCTAACGCTGCGCGTGACTGGCCTCGACCCCCGATACATCGATCCTAGCAGCCCAGCGTTTGTCGAAAGCGACCGGACTGCCTGGCCAGGATTTTGGCTCACTGGGGAAGTTGTGCGCGAACCGGTGACGAATTGGGACTGGGTCCTTGAGGTCAATGATCCGATCCGGGGAAACTCAATAATGCTCGAGACTCCTACCTGGTACGGAATCCCCCACTCAGTCACGATCAACCTTGTTCCGCGCGGCGAAAAACTCTACGTTAGTGGAAGCGAACAAGGGTCCAGACTGGAAAAGGAATTTCCCAACTCTAAAGCGTGGTGGGCCAACATCGAACGCGATCCGCGCGTACGCATGAAGATCGACGGAAAGATCTACGAAATGACGGTGACATTAGTTGCCGATCGAGCCGAGGTTTTCCAAATACTTGGGAGGGACCCCGTCACCAGAACAATTGATGCAAACGGGAATGAACAGGTCACGGGGGTGAGGCACTATTGGCGCGTATACCAGCGGAACATCCCTGAATTTGGCTAATTAGTTTCTAAATAAATAGTAAATAAATAGGGACAGATCTATTTGTCTCAGCCAGATGTTGAAATATAAGCAAATATAGAAGACAGTTAACTCAACTAGAGTCACTGTCTCACGAAGGGCAAAACCCGAGGACATAGCAAATGACAACCCTGCTAAAAAACTCCACTCGAATTGCTAGCTTACTGCTGTGCACTGCTCTAGCGTGCTCCGGCGTGCAGGCTCAAAACACTGCTCGGCCCGATCTGGAAGGCGTCTGGAGCAATGCATCGTTAACCAATCTTACGCGTCGAAACGGAGTCGAATCCCTTGTCGTGTCACCGGAGGAAGCCGAGGTCATGGCTGCGCGCGTACCAATTGGTGGTATTGAGGGTGGCTTTGATGATGGTGATGGTGTCAATAACACGCCAGACGCGGCCGCAGATGACTTCGGCAGCAGGGCGTACAACAATTTCTGGGTCGATCCCGGCTCCAACCTGGCCCTGGTCAAGGGCGAGTACCGTACTTCCTACATAGTTAATCCGGAAAATGGGCAAGTCCCACGTCTGGAAAATCCTACTACGGATTATCGGCGTACCAACTTCGGCAGTCGATACCTGACAGGCATCGGTAACGCGGACGGCCCCGAGGCCCTGCCCCTATCGGAGCGTTGTATTTTATCTGAAGGTAAAGCCGGTCCAGCAATGCAGAGCGGGCTCTATAACAACACTTATCAGTTCGTTCAAACCACTGATTACGTGATGATAGACGTGGAACAAATGCACGATGCGCGAATCATTCCTATCTTTGCCTCGGCCATCGAGGCCCGCGCCAATCGCCGACCGGAAGTCTTGCAACAATACATGGGAGACTCTGTTGGCTGGTATGAAGGTGATGCTCTGGTAGTGGAGACTATCAATGTTAACCCTCAGCAAATGCAGCAAAGCTCTACAGCTATTACGAAAAACGGGAGAATAACTGAGCGCTTTACTCGTTATTCGGATACTGAAATTGTTTACCGCTTTACCGTGGAAGACTCTGACCTCTACAGCCAAGCCTGGACAGCGGAGCTCAGCTTCCATACCTCAGACGGCCATCTCTATGAGTACGCATGCCACGAAGGTAATTACTCTATGCCGGGGACTCTTGCTGGCGCACGCCGACTAGAAGCCGAACAGAAATAACGCAAAGCGGAGACGCGGGAAAAGAGAACTAACTTATTTAGTTGGCACTTCTTCCCTTCCCCGACTTTTTCGCGCAAAGCTATACAAAATCCCACCAAGGATAGTCCACGCCAAAACGATTCCCCATTCCTGTGGCCAGATCAGAGCTGCGGGACTGCCCGGTAAGTAGAGTAAACCCAGACCGATTGACAACATTAATGCCGAGATTCCTACGAACTTTCCATAACGTACTTTGTATGGCCTTTCTAGTTCTGGCTCCCTCTTGCGTAATACGAGGAATGACCACGCCACCATGCCATAGGCAATTACAATGCCGAGGCCGCCCGCGTCGACAACCCAGACCAATGCTGGCCGACCAAAGAAGGGACCGATAATAGACAGTGCGCCAATTAGCAGGATCGCATTCTTCGGTGTGTGGTATTTCGGGTGAATCTCACCAAGAAATTCTGGCAATAAACCGCCGTGGGCCATCGCATAAATAGCGCGGCTTCCGCCGAGGATAAACGCGTTCCAACTGGTAATAATACCGGCGAGACCGGCTATCAATAACACCGTGCCACCAGCTTCGCCGTAGATAATGGTGTTGGCTGTGGCGGTCACTACCTCCGAAGAATTAATGCTGGCTTCGTCCAGAACCAGACCAACCCCCAGTACGATAAAACCATACCAGAGGATAGCCATTGCTACGGAGATCATCAGTACGGCGCCAATGTCTTTGAACGGAAGATCTATTTCCTCGGCGGCCTGGGGAATGGTATCGAAGCCTACGAACATAAACGGCACCATTACCAGCACGAGCGTAATTCCGGAGACGCCATCCTTAAACAAGGGCTGCATATTGCTGATGTCGCCGATGAACACAGCCCCGCTGACAAACAATACCCCCACAAGCAAAATAGCCAACACAACCACGCTTTGCACCAGCGCTACCATGCGCACGCCTATCACGTTGAGAACGGTCATAGCCACGGAGCCAGCTACACCTACTAATACCCAGGACAGGTAAACATCCCAACCTGCAATTTGCCAAAGGAAAACTTTATCCAGGCCTGGTATTAATGAATCCAGCACAGTTGGCAGGGCCACTGCCTCGAAAGTTACAACGGAAACGTAGCCGAGGATGATACCCCAGGTGCAAATAAAGGAAGCGCCGGAGCCTAATGCGCGTTTACTGTAAACGTGCTCGCCGCCGGCGAAAGGCAGGGCTGAGGCAAGTTCAGCATAGGTAAGACCAATTAATAGTATCGCCGCGCCGCCGATGAGAAAGGCAACAATTGCACCCAGCGTGCCTGCCGAACTTATCCAGGTGCCTGACAACACTACCCAGCTCCAGCCGATCATGGCGCCGAATGCCAGCGCCAATACTTCTCGGCGGCCTAGTACTCGCAGAAATTGCGTTTTGCCTGCCTCCTTGCTCAAGTCATACACTCCCATCATGGTTCGAGTCAAAGGGGACGGAGGGATTTATTTTTGATCAATCGCCATACTGATTGATCAAAAATAAATCCCTCCGTCCCCTTTGATGTTAAGGCCGATAGCGCAAATTAGTCCAGGCTGGGGCGGTCGGCCGCTGAATAGCGATAAATCCGTAATCATGGTTGCTATGGCAGACATTGCAACCTTCAGTAAGCAAA
>CAVOCG010000170.1:0-5603 GCA_963694095.1 Gammaproteobacteria bacterium | reverse complement strand
AAAAACTTAAAGAAATGGCTTGAGCAGTAAAATGGAAAAACTACTAACAACAATAACCCTACTCTGCTTTTCTGTTGCTGCTACTTAAGGATTTACTATGGATGCCTCCTATACCTCCAACATTACGAAATTTGCAATTGTTTTGGCAGGTTTCTCCGGATTAGTTATCACCATTGGCTCGAAAGATGGAAGTAGCAGCCCATTAACAAAACATCGAACCTTCTGCTTATTAAGTCTTTCTTTCGCTGCTGCGTTTGGATCATTGCTGCCCACTCTTGCTCTATCTTTCGGAATTTCAAAAATATGGGCTTTTTCAAGTTATGGTCTATCTTGTATCTTAATAGCTACTACTCTTGGCGCTTATTTAAGCACTAGGCTTTTACTAAATGAAGAAGAACGTAAAAAATTAAGAGGGTATATGTATGTATTAATCCTCTGGGTTAACGTATTTCTTGTTTTCCTTTTGGCGCTGATGCCAGCCGCAGGTAATTTTTTTATTGCTCTTGTTTGGCAATTAATAGTATCTGCAATCTTGTTTACTCGATTAATATTGCAATCGTGAACAAACTACTAACAACAATAACCCTGATCTACTTTCCCAAACACTAATCAGCCCCCACAACCGTTACAGCCCAATGCCTATCCACTGGCTTGCTCAAAATTAACATCACCCGTTTGAACCTGTTGGTTAATATCAACTATACGTTCGGCAAATTCTTTGTCTTTATCTAGCATGCTCATCACCACAATTCCTGCATATGGAAGCACCGACAACATTAACCGTCCAGTGCGTATCCACTGGCTCTTCAGCCCTAGATAGCTGCACCCCTCCCCAATTTCCTAGCAACCGCCCAGCCAGCACCCCACCCTAGGGGGCACACCCCGATAAGTCAGAATGGTTCCATTGCACCCCTATACATACTATTGTGGACGAACGGTTAGGTATTTCTGGAAGTTACTATCAAATCACTCATCCAAAAAGCTCTATTCCTTCTGCTTATCTGAATAGCAGGAGTGTCCTATGCGCAGGTTCCGCAAATTGAGCGTGATGCTCTTATCGCTTTATACAATTCAACTGGTGGGGCTATTAGCTCCGGCTTGCTTGGTTATCTACCATTTAGTAATGTAGTATCACTATAAATACTTACGACCTATCTCATCTTTTTAAGGATGCAGGAATATAAATATGGAAATGTTGCTCAACTTGCCTAGTGCTGTATTTGTCTTAGTTCCCGTTTTATGTGCATTCATTTCCGCACGATTTACTCAATATGGGACTATGCTAGCCAATGGGATCGTTCTTCAGGTTGGCCTTACAGGCACCCTAATCGGTTCGGTGCAGATATTATCAAATATGTCAGATCCGGCAGCGCTTGGGCCAGCGTTCTCTATTGCTTTGTTAACGATCTTTTATGCATTAATCCTATCTGCTTTATTAACTCTAGGAAGTATGAATTTAGCGCTTGAGCTTCCGGATTTTCGAATCAGCTATAGCATCTCTGCAGGAGTACTTTGGTTTGCCATTACCGTTTGGGCGATGTCGACTGGTGATTCCGGAATTAATGCTTTTATAAATATTCCATCCATCGCATTTGTAGCCTTCTCGATTTTAGTGATTTTCTTTTTTAGTAAATTTAATGTTGAGGACTCGCTTATATCATGTGCTAAGTATTTACCCTATGCGGGCCTAATTGGGTTTTTCGCAGGCGTAGTTATAATCCTTCAAAATATGAACGAACCAAGAGCAATTGGCCCTGCAATGGCGGTGTCTCTTCTCACACTACTGTACACAAACTATTTTTCTGTTTGGATTAAGTTGAGCTTTCCTCGAATCACCCAAGGTAATGATAGTTTGCACTGGCAATATCTGGGTTCTTCTGGGGTGTTACTAGCCATTATATTTTCATTATTACTTACGTCTTTATATTCCCTATAACTAGTTTACTATCGGGTAATAGGCTTGCAACGGGATCTTCTTGGAGTCCTCCGGAGTTCACTGGAGTGGTATTTGGTGGAGGCGGCCTCGCCTGAATACCCATCCTAACCTATTGTTATTGAACATTTTTAGTTTTTGACTATAGAGAAGTACCAACAGAAGTACCAACAAATGTTTTTGTCACCCTGGTGTTTGACCCCACCCCTTTTCCCTAGTAACCGCCCAGCCAGCACCCTAGGGGCACACCCCGATAAGTCAGGATGGTCCCATTGCACCCGTATACATACTATTGTGGACGTCCGATTAGGAATGATTTATGTTCACAGGAAGTTCTTCTGGTCGGAGTTATAAATGCCAACGTTAGTTAACAAACAGACATATTTAGAATCAGGACAACAATTTGAAACGAAACAATTTTCTGAACTCTCGTATATTGATGCACTTCTCAACCGTGGAGGTGATGGCTCTAGTAGTGGCGCTCCGATCAAATGGGTTAGCGATCCCTATCTAACAGACGAAGAATCAGACAACTCCATAACAACCATCTCATACAGTTTCCCGCGCGCTGATGGCTCCTCCGCACCCTATAGTTATCCTGATGATGTCGGTGAAATTACCCCAATAGCTTTTAATGCGAAACAACAAGAAGACATTCGTGCTGCACTTGGTGAGATCGAAAAATATATTAACGTAAAATTCGTAGAGGTTATTGAAGACAAAGAAAGCGTTGGAACAATAAGATTCGCTATGAATACGATCACTGATGAAGCGGGAAATTACAGAGAGGGAATCGCTGCGACGGCGGATCCTGTATCGACGCAACCTCGTGGTGGCGATGTTTGGTTCAATAAATGGTTTGTAGTAGGGGATTTTTCCAGTGGGCTCGTCCCGATGTGGCTAGGAGAGTCAGAAACCCCGGGATCCCAAACTCCTATTGGAGATTTGACAATTATGTATCATGAGATATTTCATGCGCTTGGTGTTGAACATCCGAACGATAATCCTGACATACCTTTTCCTGAAGATAGAAATTCTCGAGAGTACACAGTTATGGCAGGTGAGTTTTCCGGTGATGGCGCTTCAACACATCTTATAAATTATAAAGAGTACGCGGTAGTTTCTACGCCTATGGCTTATGATGTGGCAGCTTTGCAATATTTATATGGGGCTAATTTAAAGCACAATAGTGGAGATACAGTCTATACTTTTGACCCTAATACGCCTGAAATCAAACTTATATGGGACGGTGCAGGAACTGATACTCTCAATTTTACGAATTTTTCAGAAAGCAGCACAATTAATCTGAATGGCGGTTTTTACAGTACTGTTCCGTTTAATGGTTGGTCATTAGAAAATAACATTAGTATTGCTTTCGATGCTGTTATTGAGAATGTAATCACCGGTTCTGGTGCAGACGTGATCACTGGGAATTCCTCTAACAATGTGATTACGGGAGGCTCAGGCGGAGACACCATAGATGGTGATGCGGGTATTGATCAGGCTGTTTACACGGAAAATTTTACAGATGTTTCTTTGGTTAAGTCGGGAACTGTTTGGAATATTACTTCGGGAGCTGACAAAGATACTCTGGGTAATATTGAGCGCCTTAAGTTTAATGACAAGCACATAGCTTTAGATCTTGATGGTAACGCCGGGCAAATAATTAAACTGTTAGGACTACTTCTTGGAAAAGATCAGGCAACAAATAAAACATATGTTGGTGCAGGATTAAAGCTTCTTGACGATGGAATGACCTATGAACAGCTAATGCAGACTGCACTTGACGTGGTTCTGGGGCCTAATGCAAGCTCGTTATCAGTAGTTGAAATGATTTGGGGGAATCTGATCGGACCACCTACGCCAGCCGATAATATCAGTCAGTATTCGGCTCTTATTGATAATGGTGCCTATACTTCAGCCGGTCTAGCCATAGTTGCTGCTGATCATAGCTTAAATACTACCGCTATTGATTTAGTCGGGCTCGCATCAACAGGCGTAGAGTATGCAATTTAGTTAGCCAGTAGCCAGCTCCCCACCCTAGGGGCACACCCCGATAAGTCAGGATGGTTCCATCTCACCCTTATACATACTATTTAATGCCCTTGGATATAGCAGGTATGCCAGAGCCTTTATAGCCTCCAAATGCAGCGAATTGGGCCTGTCTGGGGCTTATACCTTGAAACCACCTATCTTAGTGTCCCTCAAGTGATACCTGACAGCCTATATCTATAGTATCTTCTGGGTATGAATATGAAGAAACTAATCACTTCAACCTTCCTAATGGTGCTAGCCAGTGTTTCTTATGGGCAGGCTGAGTCGGCTCTCGATGAAAAACTATCAATAGACCGTCTAAGTTGGCTCACTGGAAACTGGAAAGGCCCAAGAGATGGTGGTGTTCTAGAAGAAATATGGCTACCCCCGCTCGCTGGTACGATTACTGCTCTAGTCCGCTCTAGCGAAGAATCAGAAACAAGATTTGTTGAAATTGTTCACATCAGAGAAATCAACGGCAGCTTAGAATTAAACCTACAACTTTTTAACAATTCGTTGGAGCCAGAAAATATTAACGCTCACAACTTTGAATTAACTGAAATTGGTAGCAGCTTTGTAGCCTTTAAAGGAATAAGTGACGGCTCTCACCGCAGTCTGAGTTACGAACGCCCTGAGGAAAACGTCTTTTTTATACGCATTGAAACTAATGATGGCGAAAAAATCGAAATCCGATTAACACTTGTAGAATGAACAAACTACTAACAACAATAACCCTACTCTGCTTTTCTGTTGCTGCTAATGCGGATGTATTATGAAAAAAGTTAGCTTAGATGTGTGGGTTCAGTTAATTGGCTTATTGAGTATTGTAGGCGGTTTGGTATTTGTTGGTTTAGAAATGAGGCAATCTCAGCAAATAGCTATTTCTGCGCAGCAGCAATCGAGAAGTCAGGTAATGATCGACATAATAAATACCTTTTCAGAAGGTTCAGAAAAATTCCACACTGCTGTTGAAGCTTTTGAGCCAGACTCTTATATAGAAAATGACGTTTTATCATCAAATAGCGTATATCAATTTTGGATGCTATACGAAAATGATTATTTGCAATATCAACTTGGCTTGATGGATGAGGAAATTTGGCAAGCTAAGTTGACTGCCATGCGAAGGATTTATAATGCATGTCAGTTTAGATCAGAAACCGATATGGTGCTTAACTTCGTAAGTGCTGGGCTTTCAAATTTCATTAGAAAAACAACTCAGGACGAATGTACAGAGTAAGTCATACCAAACCACTACCTAGCTTTCTGATTGCATCAAGGTGCATCTTTCCAATATCTAATTCTTGCGCGTCTTTCTGCTGATTGCCGTAAGTTGAAGGATCGAGCTTAGAAGCCAACCACTTAGTCACCACCCGGAATATCAACAGAGCTAAGTAGAATAAAGGCACGTGTAAATATCAAGACAGAGGGGCTACAGAGGCTGTGTTGTCTGGGATAGGCTGTGGAGCTGTGTCGGCGTAATGAGGCTTATTAGGGACTATTAGCAGCATGAATCACCACCCCTGTAGGTCGGCTTTAGTTGCTGATTCAGAGACAGCTGCAGTCCAATAAATACGAGGGCTGTTGAGGCTGGTTTAGAGTGAACGAGGTGTTGTGTTGGCTGGGGTGATAATTGGGT
>CAVOCG010000169.1:0-5644 GCA_963694095.1 Gammaproteobacteria bacterium | reverse complement strand
GCCTTAGGGCTAGGGTTCAATCAAGTGTCGGCGAAAGGTTTGCGTGTCGTCGTTGCGGGCGCGGGGATAGTAGGCGCATCAATCGCTTACCATCTTGCAAAGGCTGGCGCCGCAGTTACCGTGGTTGATCAGGAAGGCCCGGCAACGCATGCCAGTCGCGGAACCTTTGCCTGGATAAACGCGACATGGGCCAAACAACCCCGTCACTACCATGCCTTCAATCAAGATGGGCTGTCGGGCTGGAAGGATCTTCAGCAGGCATTGAAAATCCCGATACGCTGGCAAGGTTCCCTTGAATGGTTTGAGCCGGCACAGCGCCAGGAAAAGTTAAAACAGCAGATACGCGAACAGGTGGCATGGGGGGAGAGAGCTCGATTTGTGTCATCACATGAACTCGCGTTACTTGAGCCGCAGGTGAATTTCAGGGATGCACGGAACGTAGCCTATTCGGAGAATGAGGCATGAGTATAAATATTGAAGAAAAACTAGAAATTCATGAGTTATTGAGTCGGGCCGCGTATGCCTACGATGAGCGGGAGATTGGCATGCTCGAAGCGTGTTTCGCTGAACAAGCCAGCTTTAGTATGCGTATTGCCGGTGGCGATCTGATTGGGCCATTTGAAAGCAAAAGCGGCATCATGGACTTGATGACCGGATCCATGGCGGAACAGACCGATGTGCGCCGCCACGTCATTTCGAACATTTTCTTCGAAGTCGCGGACGACAAGACTGTCGTTATTTCCAACCTGACTTTAATGGCTACGGAGAACGACGATATTCAGCTCCTGTCCTCGGGGGTTTATCGCGACCAGGTGATAAAAGAAAACGGACAGTGGTGTATAGCCAGTCGATACCTTGAACTGGACAAGCCGTACTAGGAGTAAGTGATCCGGTTGGTTATGCGCCAGGCTAGAGGGGCTGGGTTGTGAACAGTTATTTTAAATAGTGTTTTCCGAGATTTCAAAAGTATCCTGATTGGTTTTTTTTGCGAAAAGAAGTCTGTTGAGCAGTTTTGCGCAAATGCGTCCTGAAGCTCATGGACTCTGTGATGTCAGAAGACGACTAGCGAGAACACAGAGGCGTGTGCGCCTAAATAGATTCCTGGTGGACGATACGGGCTGCTTTTGCAATCTTGCAGAAATACGGTTAAAACTTATCTATCCCGATAGGCAAAAATTTTAGCCATCGCACCGCTCTAGCTGATGAGGTCATTGAATCTATATGAGAAGAATCACCGATGCTATGCTGATGACGCTGCTGCTGTTATCCAATGCTGGTATGGCTGCTGAGAAAATCCTGATAGATACCGATCCAGGCGTAGACGATGCGCTTGCAGTGGTCTTTGCGTTTGCTTCAGACGATCTCGAAGTGGTCGGTCTAACGACGATATTTGGAAATGTTGAGACTCAGCTGGCGACCCGCAATGCGCTGCGTCTGTTAGACATTGTAAATGTAGATGTGCCGGTTGCTGAAGGCGCTGTAAAACCATTGTATTCAAAAAAACTGGCAACGCCTGATTTTGTGCATGGTAAGGATGGTTTTGGTGAGATTTACCTGCCTGAATCACGACGGCGGCCGTTAGCTGAGTCTGCAGCCGAATTTATCGTCAGGACCGTCATGGCGAGTCCGGGCGAGATTACGCTGGTTGTACTCGGGCCAATGACCAATATTGCTTTGGCACTTGCACTTGAGCCCGATTTGCCCAGGAATGTCAAAAGAGTTGTTGCCATGGGCGGGGTGCTGCAGGTAATGGGAAACGTCTCGCCGGTTGCTTCAGCTAACATACTCGGTGATGCCCATGCTGCAGATATTGTCCTGGGAACCCCATGGGATGTCATTCTGGTTCCGGCGGATACCACTCGTCAGGTGAGGGTCACCGATCAATGGTTGCAAGGTATCCGTGCTAATGGTGGGAAACAAGGCGAGTTCATCTATGACATTAGTCGTTTTTACCGAGACTTTTACCGCAGAGGCGGCGTGAACGATGGGTTTTATAATCATGATCCCACTGCTATGGCTTTTGTCGTCGATCAATCTCTTTTCCAGACGGAGCAACGGGCTATTCGAGTGGTGACTGACGGCATTGGCATTGGCGATGTCATCGCTGCTAAGGAAGTACATTATAAGGTGGCGGGTCCTTGGTACGGTATTCCGCTGGCCACCATTACAACCGAGGTTGATGCCAAAGGTGTTATGCAAATGTTGGAAGCCGCTTTAGTCGGGCGTTAAGCGCTCCTGGAGAATGATTATGCGCCGAGTTCTCGCGCTACTGGCGAAGGTTAACGAAACAGTCTGTGGCGCAGCAAAAAATTTAGCTGGGCTGCTGCTTATGGCAATGCTGCTCATTGTGGTGATGCAGATTGTGTTTCGTTATGTGCTCAACGACTCACTAGTCTGGAGCGAAGAATTGGCCAAAGCTATGATGGTATGGACGGCATTCCTGGTGGCACCGTGGGCTTACCGAATTGGGGCAAATGTTCGCATCGAGCTCTTTATAGATGAGATGCCGCTGGTATTCAGAAACTCGCTAACGTTACTGCTTAATGCTTTGGTGTTCTGGATCGTTGCTGTGTTTTTTTGGGAAAGTGTCGGGTTCTGGCAGCGTGGACTGACGGTGCAGGCAGACAGTTTGCCCTTTCCGGTTGCCTGGTTCTATTCTATCGTACCGATCACGTTTGCGTTCATGGTCCTGGTAGGAGCCGAGCTACTGTTACGTAATATACTCACTTTACTGAATCCGGATGAAGTCTTCGATCTGTCTCATCTCAATGATGCTTACCAAATAGAATAGTCCAACTTAGCCTATGTCATTTGCGTATTTCTGGATATTTATATTTCTGCTGGCAGCCAGTATGCCGGTGGTTTTTGCATTATTGGTTGGCCCCGGATTGAGCCTGGCTTTTGATGGTGAGCAGGTTTTCTTCAAAACCCTGCTATCCAGGCTTTATAACGGTATGGATTCATTTCCATTGATGGCTTTGCCGTTTTTCATTCTCGCCGGTCAGATCATGAATTCCGGTGGTATCACTCGATCAATTGTTGGCTTTAGCCAGTCGATGATCGGTCATGTTCGTGGCGGGCTTGCGCAGGTCAATATTGTTTCATCGCTGTTGTTCGCAGGCCTTTCTGGTTCAGCCGTCGCTGATGCTTCTGCGCTTGGCAAGATATTCATTCCCGCCATGCACGAGAACGGCTATAGCCGTCCGTTTTCGGCTGCGATCACGGCTGCTTCTGCTGTTATCGGTCCGATTATTCCACCATCGGGGATTATGATTCTTTACGCTTTCATCATGAATGTGTCGGTTGCGGGGCTGTTTGCAGCCGGACTCGTCCCCGGGTTATTGATCGCCTGCGGGCTTATGATGATGACCGGTTACTTGGCCAGGAAGCATGGATATCCTGTAGCTAATCGACGCGCCACGTGGCCTGAGCGAGGGGTAGCGTTGCGTAGCGCGCTACCGGCACTGTTGACACCAGTGATTCTCCTTGGGGGCATTCTCGGCGGTGTATTTACACCGACGGAGGCAGCAGCAGTCGCTGCGGTTTACGCGATCCTGATCTCGGTTTTCTACTTGCGTACGCTAGAGCTGAAAGCGTTATTCCCTGTTTTTGTTTCATCGGTTGTACAGTCTGGCATCGTGCTGCTGTTGGTGGGTGCTTCGGTATCGTTTGCGTGGATTATCACGGTCTCTGGGCTCGCCGATACCGTTGCCGATGGTATGGCCAGTGTCAGTGATAATATCTTGGTTCTTTTGTTCCTGCTTAATATCTTCCTTTTGCTAATCGGTATGTTTCTTGATGCCGGACCGGCTGTTCTGGTACTTGGACCGGTGCTCGGGCCAATGTTTATCGGTCTTGGCATTGATCCATTGCACTTTGCAGTGGTCATGTGTGTCAATGTGACAGTGGGCCTGGCAACACCACCCATGGGACTGGTGTTGTTTGTTAGCGCAGCGGTATCTCGAGAAAGAGTGGAAACGATCGCCCTGCACATGCTGCCTTTTCTACTGGTAGAGATTCTGGTTATTTTCCTGATCACCTATTTTCCAGTGCTGTCTTTAGCCCTGCCGCGCTGGCTGGGATTCGCATAGGTAGATGCCTATGACCCGACAACAGATATTGCTCAGCGTATTTTTGTTGATAACCATCAGCAGCTTGGTGGGTATCCTCAATTCCGGCGGTGGGTCTAATGCCGAACATAAGATTCGCATCTCCCTGCTCGGCACATCGGAAGATGAAGACTACGATGGTGCTCTGGCTTTCAAACACTATGTGGAGAGCCGAAGCGATTCTGCTATAGCGGTCGATTTGTATCCCTCTGGCCAATTTTGTTCCACGGAAAGGGAATGTCTAGAGGCATTACAGGCAGGCGTATTGCAGGTTTTTATGTTTACAACCGGGGGTTTCGGTAGTGTATACGGACCAGCACAGGTGCTTGATCTGCCTTATGTCTTTCGTGATGACGCAGTGGCAGAGTGCGTGCTCGATGGCCCGATCGTTGATTTATTGAGCCAAACCGTGCTTGATGCAGAGCTGGGTATTCGCTTGATGACGGTTTCTAATACTGGCGGGTGGCGTAATTTTGCCACAACGGATCGGCCGATTCTGACGCCAGAGGATGTCCGGGGACGCAAAATACGCACCATTACAGCGCCGTTGCAACAGGAGCTGGTTCGCCAGCTCGGTGGTAATCCGACGCCTATTTCCTGGTCTGAGGTCTATTCTGCGCTGGCAACCGGTGTTGTTGATGGCACTAAGAATGGCATTCATGACATTGTCAGTATGCAACTTCATGAACAGATCAAGTACGTCACTCTGGATGGCCATGCTTACATGGGGGGACTTTGGTGGTACTCCGAGAAATCCTGGCAAGCACTGCCAGAATCGCTGCAGAGCGTTGTGCAGGAAGGTTTTTCTGAATTAAAAGGCACGACTCGCAGGGCGATCAAGCATTGGGAGGCTGAGTCCTACATCGTCTTTGAAGAATCCGGTGGCACGTTGTTTGTGCCGAACCTTGAGGAGCGAAAATTGTTTCGAGATGCCGTGTCTGGAATGCGCCAATGGTACTCACAGGCCTATGGTGATGAGTGGCTGGATCGCCTTGATCAAGCAGTGAAGGAGTGTGAGTCCACATAAAGATGTGGTAATTTGGAGATCAGGCCTGCTAAAGGACGTCTCTATCGATTTCCGGGTAAAGAGCTTGCCCTGCAACATGCAAAGCGCATGATCGATACAGCAGTCCAGTTCCTACCTGCTATTTCCGGGGCAAACGTAAAGCAAGTCTACATAGGGTGGCGTCCGCTGCCGCTGGATGGCCATCCAGTTCTGGGCGTATACCCTTTCGTCCTGACGTCTACCTTGCGGTAATGCCAGCGGCTGACTACTCCGTCACCATACGCCACCACCTTTGGGTTTGCGCGCTGTCTGTCTTTCGTAGCGCTATCCAGTCAATATGCGCATCGTCAGGCTTATTGCGGTCCAGATCGATGGCCCAGAGTGCGTCAATTTCGTTGGGGACTACCGAGTAACGAACGTCAATTACCCGGTCAGGCTCAGTCGGATCAATCGCCAGGTAACTGTTCGAAAACCACCGGAACCGTTCCACATCCCTGGCCTGCTGGCTGGTCGGATCGAGCCACGTGAA
>CAVOCG010000168.1:0-5648 GCA_963694095.1 Gammaproteobacteria bacterium | reverse complement strand
CAACAAGAGAAGAAGCCCGCCAGGCACTGTCAGGAAACCTCTGTCGCTGTGGAGCCTATGATCATTACTTGAACGGCGTGATGCGCGCCGCGGAGCTAATAGCATGACTACACATATAGGACAGGATTTCGTTCCACCTGATGTTGAAGGCAAAGTCACAGGTGAGGCTAAGTATGTAGAAGATATTCGCAAAGAAGGCATGGTGTTTGCCAGATTATTGACCAGCCCCATGGCGAGCGCCCGTATAATCAATATAGATGCCTCCGAAGCGCTCAGAATGGATGGCGTTCTCGGCATCATAACAGCAGAGGATTTACCCCCCTCAGCACCGCCCGATAATCCCATGCTGGCGCTGGAGTATGTCACTTATGTCGGCCAGCCCATCCTGGCTATCGCCGCTATTTCTGATGATATTGCAGACAATGCGCTGGACCGTATCACAATAGATTATGAGCGCCGTGATTTCGTGACTGATCCCTTGGTAAGCCTGACTGAAGGAGGCCCGGACGCCTATCCTCAAGGCAACGCCATGGTGGCAGTCGTGCAGGAAATCTATGACGAAAATGCCGAGGTAGAAGGAAGTATCACGCCGGTCAAATGGCCAGCGGCTGAAGTAGAAAAATTACGCAACGGGCAAGAGCCTGAAGGCGTTACCTTTACCGGTGGTTGGGAATACGGTGATATTGATGCCCAATTTGCTGAGGCCGATGTCATCATCGAAGAATCATTTGTTACCGCTGGCACCCCAAACCATTCTATGGAGCCAAGATCCAGCTTGGTGTATTGGGAAAATGGCAAATGCTATTTTTATGGCTCCAGTCAAAGCCAGGCTGCTGTAAATGAAGATTTGGCACGAATGTTGGGTATCGATCCGGCAAATCTGTGTTTTATCGGTGAAAACTGTGGCGGCGGATTTGGCTCAAAGGGCCGAGCCTACCCAACCATGGCTGTGGCCGGTTACTTTTCCAGACTGTTAAATCGCCCCATACAATTACGTATTACTCGTGAAGAAGAATTCTATATAGGTGTTAGCCGCCCAGGCATGCAGGGTTGGATTAAAATTGGTGTGAAAAACGATGGCACGGTTGCTGCTGTCGACCTGGCCATTATAAGCGATGGCGGCCCCACCGGCCGTGACAGCGCGTCCTCTTCTGCCGGCCACATCTCGGTATTATTTCAACCCAGCGCAATGCGCCTGCGTAATATCCCGATTTTTACCAATACTGCGCCAAAGGGAGCACAGCGTGGTCCCGGGCAGAATGAAATGGCAGTAGCCCTGTCTCCAATTATGGACAAGATTGCCAGGGCAGTGAATATGGATCGGGTTGAGTTTCGCCGGGTCAATGCCCCCCATAGCGACTCAGGCATCTATGCGGACCAGAGTCCGATGACTAGTGCCTTCGGGGCTGAAGCGATTACCAAGGGAGCTCAACAATTCGACTGGCAGGCTAAAACCAACCAGCCCAAACGCCGCGGTAATAAGGTAATTGGTGTTGGTATTGGTCAGGGTTACCACGGCGCCGGCGGTTACGGCTATGATGGTCTGTTGCGCATTCTTCCCAGCGGGCGAATTGTACTGCACTCCGGCGTGGGCAACCTCGGAACCTATTCCTATGCCGGTAGCGTGCGCGCAGCGGCGGAAGTCTTAAAGTGTAGCTGGGAAAACTGCGATATTGTTCGCGGCAGCACCGACCTCCACTTACCTTACAGCTCCGCACAGGGTGGTAGCAATACAATCTTTACCCATACGCGTACAAATTATGCAGCAGCTATGGATGCGGTTGATAAACTCAAACAGATCGCAGCCGCCGAGCTGGGTGGTTCAGTGGACGACTATGACATTGCTGATGAGCGGGTTTTTAAGATCAGCGAATCTACGGTGGGAATGAGCTATGGCGAAGCCGCACAAAAAGCCATCGATATGGGTGGCCGATATAGTGGCGCTGAGTACCCAGATGATATTCACCCCATGACCCAGCGTGCAGTGCAGGGTATTGCAGGCACTGGGCTGATAGGCGTGGCGAAAGATAACCTTCCACGGCGCGGCACTCCTCCGGGAATTAATATCGGATTTATTGAAATTGAACTCGACCTGGATACCGGAAAGTACGAGATACTCGACTATCTGTCCGTCGCTGATTGCGGGACTGTAGTTCATCCGCAAAGTTTTTCCCAACAAATGCATGGGGGTGGTGTTTGGGGTTTTGGTATGGCAGGTCTTGAGCGCCATGTCTACGACCCGCAAAATGGTCTTCCCGCAAATGTGGGGTTTCATCAAAGCAAACCTTGCACCATGCTTGATGTGCCTGCCAACATGGCGACTACTTCGGTTGGCATTCCTGATCCGATTAACCCAATCGGTGCAAGGGGAATCGGCGAGCCCTCCATGGGCTGCGCGGCGGCGGCCTTGGTTAGTGCGATTTCCGATGCATTGGACGGACACGTATTCAACCGCGCGCCAATTACACCAGACATGATAATTAATCATGTGGCGCAGAATGGCTATGGCCCGCAAGCGCTTAAGCTGAATACTTTCTAAGGCAAGCTTTGTCTAAACCATTAAAAGCCGATTTCTTTTTTTAAAGAAATCGGCTTTTTCATTTCTGGCCTGTAATTTGTATTAACTAGTTGGCAAGCGTTGGCAGATATAACTCGCTACCGGGCTGTCGCTGCACATCGAAGGCCTTCAGCGTCATAGCAACAAAACTGTAGTAACCTATTAATCCAACAATATCTGTCACACCTTCGTTGCCAAAAATTTCTATGGCACTGGCAAACGTTTCTGCACTCACTTTGGGCTCACTCACCAATTCCCGTGCAAACTGAATCAGCAGCTTCTCGGTTCTTCCAAGCCCAGGCACTCCTGTAATATCAATTGCTCTACGGTATTTAACTATCTCCAGAATTTCTTCTTCCAGACCCGCCTGTCTTGCCAGTGGTTCATGGGCGGAATATTCATACTGATTATTGATCTCTCTCGCTGTGGAAATGATTATCAATTCAGTAAGCCGCTGATCTTTCTCTGTGCCATAGCGAACCCGCAGTCTAAGTGGAAACATCGCCTTGGCTAGTTCCGGACTATTCATCCACATGCCAATGGGACCGCGTAGGCCAGTCTCATAGCCCGTGCCAGGGCTGACAAAGGTATCGAAAGCCTCCCTGCCCGCCGCGTCCAGATTCTCCCTTTGCACCGTGGGCAGCCTTGCCCATGAGTCACGATGGATGTCCGCAGGAATGTCCGACTCAGCAACAATTCTGGGCTCTTCTTCCGGGCCGCCGCTGATATCAAAACCTAGCTGGGTACAACCCGCTAATATGCCGATAAGTGGCAGCAAAACATAAACTCTGGTTAATTTCATACACCCTCCTCTCTGTGTCAGTTACAGGCAAGTGTAACTATCCTACTGTTGGGACACCACAGACTTATGCAAAACACCCCAGCTTAATGAGCGCCCATCCATAAAGTACATCGTAACGAGTGTGGTCTGAATGGGCACTCATTAGTTGCTATCCGGCAGACTTGACGCTATCTTGTATTTTTATCGTGCGAACATCAACGCGAAAACATTGGTTCCGAAAGCTGTGAAAGCCATTAAAAACTCAAAACGCCTCGCCTGTATTCTTGTGTTATTCCTACTGAGTGCAAATGCTGCTGTTGCTGTTGAATCCACATCGCACGCTGGCCACAATCACTCTGATGTGGATAACTACTCGCTGGTTATGCACAGTGATCATGAGGTAAGCGGCAGCTCAAACAGTATGTCTGATGCACATTGTGAAACCCAGACTACAGAGAGTGACACCGTCCTGAACCTCGCTCTGCAGCTAAACGATTCCCACGATGAATGTGGCTGCCAGGATGTTTGCTGTACTACCTCAAGTGCTTTTGTTGACCTAGGCGATTCCGTGATCGCCCACTCCAGTGATGTAAACAGGTCTCTAAGCAGTCTCTACCAATCCAAAGATTTAGACCTTCCCCGGCCACCCCCCGAAAACTGATCCACCACACGCGTTTAATCCCGAATTAATAAATGTGGAGGGTCTTATGACCACTCGTTTCTTTTTACTGACACTAGTATTGCTTGTCCCCGCTCTGCTCCACGCTGAGTTGGTGACCTACGAATTTGATATCGATTTCAAGGAAATCAATATTACGGGTAATCCTGTTCGCGCAATGGCAATCGGGGATTCTATTCCTGCCCCAACATTAACGGGTCGTGTTGGCGACACACTTCGGGTTACCTTCAACAACAATTTACCGGTTGACTCTATTGTTCATTGGCACGGAGTCTTACTTCCCCACGATCAGGATGGAGTCCCCTTTCTAAACACCAGGAACATAGCGCCCAATAGCAGTTTTACTTTTGAATTCCCGATTCTGCATAAAGGCACTTACTGGTATCACTCCCATTCAGAACTGCAAGAACAGCGCGGTATTTATGGCGCCTTAATTTTCGAACCAGAGCAAGGAGAAACTTACGACTATCAGGAAGAAGTGGTCATGCTCTCAGACTGGAATGACGAAGACCCGGATTCAATGCTGTCCAACCTCAAGCGAAACGGCGCCTACTATGCGTTTAAGAAAGACAATGTTCAAGCCTGGGATGGAGTACTTGCAAACGGGGCAACGGCTATTAGCAACCGAATCAATCAGTCCTGGACTCGCATGGGGCCGATGGATCTTTCCGACATTGGATACGATGAATTTCTGGTGAATGGACAGCAGCAAGCGACTCTGCTGCTAGACAATTCCACCACCCCTGACCGCATTGTATTACGTGTGGTAAATAGCTCTGCCTCCAGCTATTTCAACGTTGAATATGCCGGTGGTCCAATGACACTCCTTTCTGCTGATGGCGTAGATATCGAGCCAATTCAGGTGCAGAGATTGCGCATGGCAACCGCTGAAACTTACGACATTGAGGTGGCAACAACACCAGGGAAGGCATTCGAATTTCGTGCCAGCTCAATCGATGGCACCGGCTTCAGTAGCTTGTTTGTTGGTAACGGTGAACGGGTGCTGGCACCCGATATACCTAAGCCAAATCTGTACCTGGACAACTCGATGCACGAAATGGATATGTCTGACGGCATGAGCCAAATGAACATGCCTCAAACTGCAAACGACATGCCCATGCCTAAAACATTAAATCGCGAAAACCTGGAACAGACAACAGTAGACCACTCGACCGGCGATCATGAACATAATAACAATCAACATGAAGGCACCGGCACTACCTCCATGATGATGGCCATGAATGAGGGCGCGGTCATTGAGTATATGGATGATTATGAATCCCTTATATCGCGAGAAGACACAGAATTCTCCGATGTAAAAGAGTGGCGAGAAATCAGATTGGAACTGACTGGAAACATGGAGCGATACATCTGGAGTATGAATGACAAAACCCTGGCAAAGGATGCTCAGATAGTTATTCGTAAAGGTGAAAACGTCCGCTTCATCTTGGTTAATAACACCATGATGTACCATCCCATGCACTTACATGGGCATTTCTTCAGGGTGGTCAACCAACATGGTAGTCGCAGTCCATTGAAACATACCGTCGATGTTGCACCCATGGCGGCTGCCGTTATCGAATTCAAAGCCAACGAAGATAAGGATTGGCTATTTCACTGTCATAACCTTT
>CAVOCG010000167.1:0-5662 GCA_963694095.1 Gammaproteobacteria bacterium | reverse complement strand
CTCTATTTCGATTCCGGCAACATTATATTCGGCACGTGAATTTCTGACAATAATTTGTGAAGACTGACCGACATAAATTCCGGCATCGGAGGCCCCGATAACCACTACATCATCGATCAGAATATTATTGGATTGGACTGGATAGATTCCATATGCGCCATTCGTGCTTAGTGCGCCGCCAGTCCACTGCGTTCGAATTCTGCGTATGATGACGTTGTTGCTTTCATTAATTTTTAGAGCGTCTCCTGCTGTGTCTTCAATCGTCAGATCTTCGATGACAAAATCATCGGCCACGACGATAAGTCCTTCGGCACCTTGTGCTTGGTTTTTAAAAGATAAGATTGAGCTGTCTCTACCAGCACCTCTAATTGTGACTCCGGATACATTCAGAGAGAGGCTTCGAGTTAGTTCGTGTATTCCAGCTGGAATTTCGATGATCTCGCCGGGCTGGGCTTGAATTAGTTGTTGCTGTAATGACTCCTCGAAACTAATATTCGGTGCTGCTGGCTCATCTTGACCGCAGGCAACAAGAAGCGCAAAAAGACAACTTATTGAAATAATTCTAAGAGTATAATTTGTCATAATGTGTTCCTTTCCTCTAGCGGAGCCCTTAATGATTGGAACAAACACTTGAGTCTAAATAAATGGCAGTTGTTCTTCTGCTTTTACTAAGGATAGATAGAGAGTAGCAAGTGAGTATAAAGCCCAAGTAGAGAAGGAGTAAACGCTCCTAATTGAAAACCTTGGAGAAAAACCATGTTAAGAAACCTTGAGGAAGTGATATATTTTTGAACTTGAGTGATATTTACAAGCGCACCTGAGGCAATAACTAAAAGAAAGCCAAAAAGCCAACCTCAGTTGGTCTTTTAGTAGGTAAGTTAGTAGGTAGAATTGATTATTTAACCTAAATTATTGATTTTATTAATTTTTCGATACCGCCCGCTGGTACCACTTAGTTTTCCGAAGAAGATAACCTTCATCGGATTAAACCCTATAAAACAGTGTATCTCTGAACCCTCTTTGTCTCTTCCCAGTCCTCTAAGCAAAATTCCGATATGGGGTACGGGTATCCTCGGGAGATCGTAATATTAGATAATTACAGGATGACAAAGGAATTATGTTAATAAATCGAGATTAGCTGTTGAGCCTAGCGTAGATCAAAGGATAAAGGGGGTAGAGTGCTTTGATCAGTGTGTGATTGTAAAGAGTGCTGCACAGAGATGGAATCGGTCTCTACTGCGTATCTTTCCCGCCAAACGGAATATAGCCCCCTGTAGAGCGATTTTACTGCTACATTCCTGCTGTAGCTAAAACTGTCCCTGAAATCCAGGTTGTGTTAAATTACGCGGCTCATTTTTGAGCTCCGCCGAGCCAACTCTTTCGCTAGAGAGTCGGTTTCCCGAAAGCTCAGACAGCCAGGTGCGGAGCAGCTAAGGGCAAAATATGACTTCATATAAAATTGCGTTACTCGATGGTGACGGTATCGGGCCAGAAATAATGGCTGAGGCGGTGAAGGTTCTCGAGCTGGTTGGCGAGCGAAACAACATCAACTTCGAACTGACATACGGGAGTTTTGGTGCCTGCGCCTATTTTGAGCATGGCCATGCTTTTCCTGAGCAGACCAAAGCACTGTGCGATAGCGCTGACGCGATCTTGAAGGGACCAATTGGTCTTAGCCACGAGGAGTCCAAGAAGATACCTTTGGACATGCAACCAGAGCGCGGCGCGTTACTACCAATGCGAAGACGCTATAACACTTTCGCAAACTTCAGACCCGTGTTCCTGCCAAAGGGCCTTGCACATTTCTCACCGCTGAAACCTTCGATCATCGGGGAGGGTATCAATTTCATCATCATTCGGGAATTGGTAGGCGGTCTATACTTTGGCTCCAAAGAAACCGGCATAAATGAACATGGAAAACGTTTCGTTAAAGAGAGTTTAGAATACGATGAAGATCAGATAGCAAGAATCGCCCAGGTTGCCTTCGAAACCGCCATGAAACGCAAAAAGGTGCTCCACAATATTCACAAAAGTAACGTCTTAAAGTCCAGCGTACTCTGGAACGAGGTAATCGATGAAATAGGTCAGGACTACCCCGAGGTCGAAATTAAGCATATTTTGGTTGATGCGGCAGCAACTTACCTTTGCCTCAATCCCGGTCAATTTGATGTCATGGTTATGGAAAATATGTTCGGTGATATCTTAAGCGATCAGGCTGGTGGGATTTTGGGGTCACTCGGATTAATGCCTTCGGCTTGCATCGGCCCGGATAAGGCCTACTACGAACCCTCCCATGGGTCAGCGCCTGACATCGCAGGGCGGAGTATTGCCAACCCTTATTCTATGATTGGCTCGGTTGCTATGATGCTTGAAATGAGTTTCAAGATGGAGAAAGAGGCCAAAAATTGCTGGCATGCTATGCAGAGTGTTTTTTCTCAGGGTTACTCTACTCCCGATTTATCCAAACCCGGTGTGGATGTGAGGATGATCGACACTCAGAGCTTTGGGAATCTAGTGGTCAATGAACTGGCAAAACTGGAGTGCTAAGGGCCTTCTGATTTGGACATGGCATGAAGGCGAATATTTATCATCCTTAGTGTGGCCTTCACGGCAGCAAGCACCTGATTTGAATCAACGCCACGTGTCTTAAATTCACTATCGTGCGCATTCCAGGAAATAATACATTCTGTCAGTGCGTTGGTTTTGCCTCCACGTGGAATATGCACCTCGTAATCGGCGAGGGCTGGCATGGCAAAATCCTTCTCAGCAAGTATCTTCTCCACGGCGTTAAAAAATGCAGCAAAGCCGCCATTACCATAACCTGAACCTTGAAATTCCTCCCCATTGACCGCAACCCGAATACTGGCTGTGCTCTCCACATTCAAGCCGCTGCTGATATAACAATTCAATAGCTCGATGTGCTGGTATTCCTTACTTTCCATAACATCTGCAATGATAAAGGGTAAATCTTCTGGCGTAATCGACTGTTTATTATCACCGAGTTTAACGATTCTTGCCAATACCTTGGCCTGATCTTCCACTGACAGACTGATACCCAATTCTTCCAAATTATTTATCAGCGAGGCCTTGCCGCTCATTTTTCCAAGTGCGTAAACTCGCTTTCTCGCAAATCGTTCTGGGGTAAGTGCCGTTACATAGAGGTTACCCTTAAAGTCTCCATCGGCATGAATACCTGCCGTCTGGGTGAACACATCGGTGCCTACGATAGGTGTATTGGCGGAAATCCACTTACCGGAAAAATTTTCCACCATGCGGCTCAATAATCCTATTTGAGATTCGTCGATGGAATGCTCCATGCCCATTTTATCGCTCAATGCGACGGCAACTTCTGCCAGTGAAGCATTTCCGGCACGTTCACCTAAGCAGTTAATGGTGCAGTGGATATTATCTATACCTGCTCCAACGGCCGTTAATACATTGGCAGTAGCCAGGCCATAATCATTGTGGGGATGAAAATCAAATATTAATCCTGGAAACTGCTCTAGCATTTCACTGAGCGATTCATGAACCTCGCTTGGAGAAAGCACACCCAGCGTATCGGGTAGCATATAATGCACTATGCCAAGCTCCCGAGTCGCTGCTACCAGGCCAAGCACGTAATCCTTGCTATCACGGTAACCGTTGGACCAATCTTCAAGATACATATTCACCTGCAACCCCTGCTCTCTCGCGTAGGCTACGGTTCTGGTTATATCTTCGACGTGGGATTCAAGATTTTTTCCTAGTTGTTCACGGCAATGCTTTTCACTACCCTTTGCAAGCAAGTTTAATACCTTGCCACCTGCCTGCAAAATCCAGTCAGCGCTACGCTTGTAGTCTACAAAGCCAAGAACTTCCACTCGATCAGCAAAACCTTCCTCAGTAGCCCAGGTTGTTATTTGTGACACGGCCTGCTTTTCGCCTTCGGACACGCAGGCGGATGCGACTTCTATGCGATCCACACGCAGTGATTGCAGCAGAGCACGGGCAATATTCACCTTCTCATTCACTGAGAAAGAGACTCCCTGGGTTTGCTCCCCATCGCGCAGCGTTGTGTCTAACAAGCTGATATGGCGAGGATGGATCGGTGCGCTCATATGTAATTCCCTTTTAATTAGCCAAGAATGGGCTCATCGGCCAAGGCAGGGGCGCAGATTCTACCAAAAATGCACCTTGAATAAAGCATTACCTTTTGAAAAAACAGTTATTTGAAGGCGTATGACTGCCAGATTTAAAATTTGGCCTGATCAGTATATACTGCGCGCATTTTACCGCATTGAACAGAGAGCCATTAAATGCCGAATCAAATCTGGGTTACCAAAGTAGCTCGCACACGCAAGCTAAAGCCGGTTAAGCTACCCGATGTCGTAAATCGGCTAATCAAGCAAGTTAATCTGGAGTCTGAACCAAGGGAATTAACCCAGACTGCGCAAGGGCTATAAAGTCGAACATTGACTAAATCTGCAGACCAAGAGAATCTCAGCGACTTTCCCCGCGCCGGATTACTTCGGCGTTTGTCTGCTGTGCTCTATGATGGCTTTCTGGTTGTTGCCATCTGGATGCTAATCGGTTTCATAGTGCAGTTAATCGTTGGGCCGGATATCAATCAGTTGGTAGATGGTCAAGTGCAGACTAATCAGCTGTTGGACAACATTCTGTTTGTATTAATGATGGCCAGCAGCGCCAGCTTCTATATCGGCTTCTGGTCCAAAAGCGGCCAAACCCTGGGTATGCTGGCCTGGCGTATCAAACTTGTAAGTATAAACGGCAATCTAATTACACCAGTTCAGGGTGGAATCCGATACCTGACAGCCTGGCCCGCTTTTTTCCTATTAGGTCTGGGTTATCTGTGGCTACTCGTCGATAAAAATGGTGACGCCGCACACGACAAACTATCCCATACTAAAATCATACGCTTACCAAAGGATCACAGGCCATTTTAACTCAATGCTTCAGGCTCCCGTAATGCGGATGATAATCATTTGTCACCGCCCCCTTCCTTGAGAAGAGCCAGTGCTTTCTTTGCCATTGGTTTCAGATCAACACAGTTAGTTTCTGCATATTTAAAAATCTGTTGTTTCATCGAACGTGCCCAAAATCGCTTGATATGATCAGCGAGCTTGGTGGCAGCAACATCATCACTCTCACCAATCGCAATATTGTCTGCAATTTGATTTATCATTTGAATCAGATGTTCCAGTTCAGTGTTCGACATGTGTAGCTAACCTTCAATACATAGTTCTTAGTAAGCCTGGCAGGCTGTTGAAAATCCCTGCGTCGGCTAGGGCACCAACCGCTGGGGATTTGTATAGGCAATGTGGCGATTCTCACGGGAAAATCCAACCAAGGTAATGCCCGCCTGGTTAGCGATCTCTATAGCCAATGAAGTGGGAGCAGATATAGCTACCACTATGCCAATGTTTACCATGGCCGCCTTTTGTAAAATTTCATAGCTGGCGCGGCTGGACATTAATAAAAAGCCCGCATTACCCAGTAGTTGTTGTGGCCACAACAAACCAATCAATTTATCTAAGGCATTATGGCGTCCAACATCCTCACACACCTGCAATAAATTCCCGTTTGCATCACACCAGGCAGCCCCATGGATTGCTCCAGTTAAGCCCTGTAACGGCTGTTGATAGGTTAGCGCTCTGGTTGCTTG
>CAVOCG010000166.1:0-5714 GCA_963694095.1 Gammaproteobacteria bacterium | reverse complement strand
TTTCAATCGTCAGAGCACGACAGGATAATTGTTAACATTGGCGGCATATCTAATATTACGGTATTGACCAAAGATAATTTATGCCATGCCTTTGATACCGGTCCCGGCAATGTGTTAATGGATTACTGGATCGAGTCTAAGCAGCAAAAAAGCTTTGATGAAGCTGGCAACTGGGCTGCACAAGGGCAGGTTTGTAATGAACTACTTGATCTATTAATGCAGGAAATTTATTTGTCCTTACCCCCGCCAAAAAGTACTGGCAGAGAGCTCTTCAACGGCACGTGGCTGGAACAAAAATTGAGCACGCTGCAAGCGCCCCCTACTGCGGTTGATGTGCAGAGAAGCCTGTTAGAATACACCGCCACAACAATTGTGGGTGCCATTAACAAAGAGAAAAACACAGAAGAAGTTTACGTGTGCGGCGGCGGAGCGCATAACAAGTTACTTATGGATAGACTACAGGAGTTGCTTCCTGAAGCCAAAATTGACACAACCAATTCATTGGGTGTCGATCCAGATCTAGTTGAAGCCGTCGCATTCGCGTGGATGGCCAAGCAAACTTGTGCAGGTAAGAAAATTGCTACGCAGCAACTAACCGGTGCCAGCCGGCCGGTGATACTGGGAGGGATATACCGATAGTTAATAGGAGAGTAATGCCAGAAAAATAGTATTCAAAGGGTGCTTAAATTGAAAAAGAAGAGCCACACCCACAGGTAGTAGTCGCCAATGGATTTTGGACAACAAAGCGAGAACCCTCCAACCCTTCCAAGTAATCTACTTTTGAGCCAACCAGATATTGATAACTCAAGGGGTCTATCAAAAGGCATGATCCATTATTCTTAATAACCGTATCCTCTTCGCCCACTTCCTCGTCGAAGGAAAAGCCATACTGAAAACCGGAGCAACCGCCGCCGGTGACAAAGACACGAAGCTTAAGATTATCATTGCCTTCCTCTTGGATCAGACTCTGCACCTTAGACGCCGCATTATCCGACAAGGACATAATAATCGGTTCTTGAGACTGGACAACTGACATTACAATTCCAGGTAGTGAGAGATGTTGGTGTCGAGCCACCAACCTTGGTGGCGTGATTATCGCAATAACCGACTGTTTTAGTCAACTATTCTGTGCGCAGATTGCTATTCGCTGGCAAGAGTTTCCTGTCGATGCCCAGGCGTTTGGTATCTTGCTGATTGGAACTGATGTGCATGAGGTTACCATTTACCTCAGAACCCATGACCATTTCGATTAAGTTGTAGTAAACATTACCCACCAAGACTGCCTTGGCTGCCAATTCAACGTGTTCAATTGACCTGACATCCCCTTTCACCAACCCATTGATGACAACTGACGGCACACATATCTCACCTTCAACAGTTCCAGTCTTAGCTACTCTTATCATTGCCTCAGATTCATCTTCCGCATAAATATTTCCCTTTATGCGACCCTCTACGATTAATTCACCACTAAAATGCACATCGCCAACTAATTCAGTCGACGTTGAAATCAGAGTATGAGCATGGTCCGAAACTTTTTTATTAACTTCTGTTTTTTTAAACATCATCCTAATCTCCCGCAACAACCCAACTGAACTTTTTGTTAATGCTCTTGTTAGCTGGCGAAGTTGAGATCGCCGCTATGTGTACTTGTTCTGGATCAAAGCCTTCAGGAAGCGCCAGTTCTCCCTCAATATTCTGAAAAAGCCTGAAGCGTAATTTTATATCCAATTGATCTTCATCCACAGAGAGTTCACGAATCGGAATTACGACTTGTTCCCCCTCCAGCTTACCTACTAAATTGACATTGACGTGGCCACTCAAATAAATATCACCACCGGTGTCTTGATGACGCATTACCAGTTTGTAGTGAAAACGATCTGGCTGAAATGTTGCTCGAATATTTAGCTGATCTATTACTAGGCCACTGGATTCAGTTTCGTCAGAGACTACTTGGCGGTAATAAACTATGTCTTCTTCAAGACGGACCACTTTTTCCCGCAATTCCTGGATCGATCCTTGAACTTCTTTATTAGCCTGCCGGTCCATGACACTGGATCGTTCTAATATGGCGACCTCACGCTCTAACTCAGTATTTCGAGCACGCACCTCGAGAAGCTCACGGTTAAGACCTTCTTCAGCCAACCGGACGGCTTTCCGTGTAGCCACAGTGCCATTGTAGCTGTAATACAATCCGACAAAAATGCTAGCCCCTGCGCCTGAAATCAACACCAGAGTAAGAAACAGGTGCCGCCATGGCCGGTGTGGTACCACAACCATCTTTTCCTGCTTGCTTCCTCGCACAACATTTGGCACTAATTAAACTCCTACTAAGGCATCAACGCGATATTTTTAAGCCCGGTTGTTTCATCCAGGCCAAAGAGTATATTCAGGTTCTGCACCGCTTGGCCAGATGCCCCCTTAACCAAATTATCTTCTGCTGCCAGCACGACGATCATATTGCTTTCGACAGAATAATTTACCGATATCTGGCAACTATTTGCCCCGCGTACATTTCGAGTTGCAGGTTGTTGACCCTGTGGCAACACATCCACAAAAGGCTCACTAGCATACCGGGCTTCAAAAATTGATTGCAACTGCTTTATTGTGACATCTGCCCCATTTTTAAACGGTGCGTAAAGGGTAGCCAGAATACCCCGCACCATCGGCGCTAAATGGGGAACAAACGTAAGACTCACATTATCCTCACTTGCAGCGTTCAGTCCCTGACAAATCTCGGGGTGATGCCTGTGCCCGCCTAGCGCGTAGGCGCGCATGGATTCTGTCGCTTCACACAGAATATAGTCTTCAGCTGCTTTACGTCCAGCGCCGCTCACACCAGACTTGGCATCGGCGATCAGCTGATTGCAATTAACTAAATTATTTTCCAGCAATGGGAGGAATCCAAGCTGAATGGCAGTGGGATAACAACCTGGCACCGCAACAAGTTGAGCCGTGCTGATTAATTCCCGATTCACTTCCGGCAAACCATAAACGGCATCAGCAACCAAATCTGGGCAGGCATGACTAGTGTTATACCATTGCTCCCATAGCGCAATATCCTTGATCCGAAAATCTGCAGAAATATCTATTACTTTGACACCCGCCTCAATTAGCGCCGGCACCGAGTGCATGGCAACAGCATGGGGTGTTGCAAAAAACACCACGTCACACTGAAGCAGTTGATCGCTATCAGGTGAGGAGAATTGCATATCCAGGTGCCCGCGCAGATTTGGAAAGTGATCCTGCACCAGAGACTCCTGTAGATCTCTTGATGTCACCACAGCCAATTCTATGTCATCACGCGGTGCCAGCAGGCGTAACAGCTCAACGCCTGTATAGCCAGTAGCCCCTACAATTCCTACCTTAATCACAATAACACATACCCTGTTTAATTAAGCTGGCCACAAGCCAATCCTGAAACGATTGGTCGGACGGAGTATCTTACACCCAAGCGCTAAGAATGCAATAAATCGGGGTTTCATCACGCAAAATCAAGGGCTTAAAGACTTAGAGATATAGCTGTGCTAGTTTTCTTCTTTCCTTAATTAAGGAGAGAATTATGCTCTGGGTAAAGGCGTTTCATATCGTAGCCGTTGTTTGCTGGTTCGCGGGCCTGTTTTATTTGCCGCGATTATTTGTCTACCACGCAATGAGTGAGGATCAGCTAAGTAAAGAGCGCTTCATCATCATGGAAAGGAAACTTTATTGGGGTATTACTACCCCCTCTGCTGCTGCAACCGTGGTGCTGGGTGGCTGGTTACTGCTGTCTAATCCTGATTTTTTCATGGCATTTTGGTGGATGCAGATAAAATTGGGATTGGTGGCAATATTACTAATCTATCACGCAGCCTGTTGGTGGTTCATGGAGGGACTGCGTGACGAAACGCAAAGCTATAGCCATCGATTTTTTCGCTACTTTAACGAGCTACCGGTACTGCTATTGGTGGGTATCGTCGTATTAATCGTGGTCAAGCCGTGAATAATATTCAGCAAAGAGCAACAATACTAAGTGAGCTTTTCTAGAAATAGGCTATAGCACTATGAACACAGAGAATTCCAAAAAACTGTACGACATGGCACTTCAATACATCCCAGGCGGAGTCAATTCCCCTGTGCGGGCGTTTAAGGGTGTAGGCGGAAACCCCCTATTCTTTAAGGGCAGTGACGGCGCCTATTTAATCGATGCAGATGATAACCGTTATATAGATTACGTCGGAGCCTGGGGCTCGTTAATCCTTGGGCATCGACATGAGAAGGTGGTCGCTGCGCTGCAAAAACAGCTAGAGAGCGGAATTGGATACGGTGCATCCACCGAGGCTGAAATTGCGATCGCAAAAAAAATTACCGAACTTGTACCCTCTATCGAAAAGGTACGACTGGTAACCTCAGGCACCGAAGCCACAATGAGTGCTATCAGGCTGGCGCGGGGATTCACTGGCCGGGACAAAGTGGTTAAATTTGAAGGCTGCTACCACGGCCACGTGGATGGTCTTCTCGTTAAAGCCGGATCTGGTGCGCTTACGCTTGGCGAACCCGATTCACTCGGGATACCGAAGGCTTATACAGATCTTACCTATGTACTACCCTACAACGACCCAGATGCCGCTGAGAAATTATTCGCAGAGCATGGCAATCAAATAGCCTGCGTAATTGTCGAGCCGGTTGCTGGAAATATGAACTGCGTGCCGCCCGTGCCCGGTTTTCTACAAACCCTGCGTGAGCAATGCAGCCATTTTGATAGTGTGCTGATTTTCGACGAGGTAATGACGGGTTTTCGAACCGCACTGGCTGGAGCACAATCGATATATGGCATAACACCTGACCTGACTGCGCTGGGTAAAGTGATTGGCGGCGGCTTACCAGTGGGTGCCTTTGGCGGGCGAAAAGAGATAATGGACATGATTGCCCCAGTCGGAGCCGTATATCAGGCAGGCACGCTAGCTGGCAGCCCGCTTGCTTTAGCGGCCGGACTCGCCATGCTTAATGAAATTTCACAGCCGGGTTTCTACACATCCCTGGAAACAAGAACCAGCACGCTACTTGAAGGTCTCAAACTGCGGGCCGAGGCGGCAAATATTCCATTTACAAGCAATCAGGTTGGTGCCATGTTCGGCTGCTTTTTTAGCGCCGAAGATTCAATCTCGCATTTTTCTCAGGTGATGAATTGCAATAATTCGCACTTTCAGTCCTATTTTCATACTATGCTTGAAAATGGGGTTTACCTGGCTCCCTCCGCCTATGAAGCCGGCTTCGTTTCTACCGCCCATGGCGAAGAGGAAATAAAAATTACCTTGAATGCAGCCGAGCTAGCTTTCGCTTTAATTAATTAATTAATAACAAACAGCCAGCAACAGGAAGTACCAATCAATGAAAAAATATCAGGTTTACGGCATAGGTAATGCGCTGGTGGATAAAGAATTCGAAGTGGATGATGAATTCTTCGCAGAGCAACAGATCGAAAAGGGTTTAATGACATTAGTCGCCCATGAACAGCAACGGTATTTGCTCGAAATACTCACTGACAAGGTCGGAATAAAAAAACGTGCAGGCGGTGGGTCGGCAGCCAACACCTTATACGCTTTGAGCCAATTTGGCGGTAAAGCCTTTTTCGCATGTAAAGTAGCTAATGACGAAATTGGCGATTTTTATCTAGAGCAGTTAGGCGATCAAAACATTGAGACCAATACCAACACTCTCAGGCAAGTGGGTACGAC
>CAVOCG010000165.1:0-5810 GCA_963694095.1 Gammaproteobacteria bacterium | reverse complement strand
TAAAACTGAGATAAATTACTTCCATTTATAACCCCTTACTATTCGGCGTTTTTTCTCGCGTTAAGAATCATATCGTTGACAAGTTTACCAGAGTGGGTAATCACACAGCCTTTCAAAATCTCATCCTCTAAATCGAAATCAAAATTTTTGCTCTCTGTATTCCAAAAATCCAAAACCAGATTTAGCAAATTGGCAGAATACATCTGACTGGCATGTTTGCAGACTCGGCTGGGCAGAGCTGCTAATCCAACGAGTCGCACACCGTTAATTTCGACTTCCTCGCCTAGTTTGGAGCCCTCAACATTACCACCAGTTTCTACCGCCATATCAATTACCACGCTACCTGGTTTCATTGCCTCAACCATATCGGCGGTGACAATGAGTGGCGCAGCTCGTCCAAAAACTTGTGCAGTGGTAATTACAATATCTGATTGTGACATTACTTTTTTCATGCCCAAGCGTTGCAGTTCCAGTTGTTCTGAAGTCAACTGTTTAGCATACCCACCCTTAGTTTCTCCAGTATCACCCAGATCAATCTGGACAAATTTAGCACCAAGAGATTCGACTTGTTCAGCTACTACCGGGCGGGTATCAAATGCTTCAACTCGGGCGCCCAGACGTTTGGCCGTGGCAATTGCCTGTAAACCAGCAACCCCGACACCGATAATAAACACTCTGGCCGGCGAGATGGTGCCAGCGGCCGTCATCATCATCGGCAGACTTAATTCGAGTCGATCGGCAGCAAGAATTACCGCTGCGTAGCCGCCCAGATTAGCCTGGGAACTCAGGGCATCCATTTTTTGAGCGCGGGTTATCCTAGGGATCATCTCCATACTGATTGCCGTGACATTCGCAGCGGCAAAGGCATCGACCAGCTCATACTCATTAAAAGGGTCTAAGTAGGAAACATGTATGCTGCCGGACTTTAATAGCTTTATCTCATCAAGGGAAGGTTTGTGCAGTCGCAGAATAATGTCCGACTGTTTTAACAAATTCTGCCCAGAGCTTTCAATAGTGGCACCGACCTTTTCATAGTCCTGGTCGGTGAACCCACAATCCTCACCCGTACCCGTTTCAATATGAATTACCGCTCCCTGCTTGACCAGTTTATTCACTGAATCCGGTATCAAAGGCACACGTCTATCCGCCGGATTTGATTCCTTAGGAACGCCTATGATCATGTTTATCTCCTTCAGCCAATTTTTATTGTATTAATTCTTGTTGAAACGTTGGTGCGCATTAATAGCTGCATGTTCACTTATTGTTGCCAGTATGGCCTATTAGCACGGGGTCAGAGTGTATAGGAAGAAATGTCCTTTTCCCAGCAATGTTTTTGGTTTCGAAATAGACTAAAAAGGAAAGAATATGCCGATGAAAAAAGGCGGCGGGTGGAGGGCTAAACTTTAACCTCCCACCCACTGCCTTTTTTGGTTACAGAACCTTTAGGCGTTGCGTACTGCAGCCGCCATAGCATCAAACACTTCTTTCAACACCAGTCGTGACGACGCGATATTCATTCGCATATGCCCTTCGCCACCAGTACCGTAGCTGCTACCGGGGTTCAAATAGACACCGGACTTTTCGGTTAGCCAATCCTGGAAGTAAGCTTCTGCCGTAGTTTTACCATGAGCCTTCGCCAATTCTTCTGCGCCGATAGCATCCATCACCTTGCTGAAATCTAGGAAGGTCATAAAAGTGCCTTCGTTGCGGGTGTAGCCGACGTTAGGCATGTGCTCTTTGATATAGTTTTCAACAAACGTATGGCTGTCATCCAAGTAGGCGTTGGCCTGATTAAACCACTCGGCGCCGTAGGTATAAGCCGCCTCATTGGCCACTACACCGAGGGTGCTGAGTTCGGCACGATGGTACGCATTCACCCGCGCCAACATTGTAGGGCTCTTCGAATAAAAATAGGCATTCTTCATCGCTGCCAGATTGAATGTTTTGCTGATGGCGTTGAAAGATACGGAATTATTAACTACCGCTGCATCCGGCACACTGGCGAAGGGTACATATTTATGTGCAGCGCGCACCACATCAGAATGAATTTCGTCCGCCAGCACTACAATATTATGTTCCAGAGCTAGACGGCCCATGCGTAACAGTTCTTCCTCGGTCCACACATTACCAGTCGGATTCTGTGGATTACAGACAATCATCGCACGCACGTCTGACGTCATCTTTGATTCTAGGTCAGCCCAATCAATCTCATAACGACCGTTTACCCGCCGCATTTGACTGTCTACTGTGTCCACACCTGCACCACGGGCCATAGAGTAGAATCCGGAATAACAAGGTGTCGTCAACAACACTTTATTACCAATCGGAACGAAGGATCGTAATGCGGCGATAACGCCCGGATAAACACCATCGGAGAGAGTGATCAGTGCAGGATCGAGGTCTACGCCGTGGCGCTCACCGTTCCACTTTACAATACCCTCTCTAAGTGGCTCGGTGGTGCTGATATAGCCCCAGTTGTGATGTAACACACGTTCCGTCAGTGCCTGAGTTATACAGGGCGCGCACTCAAAATCCATTGATGCCACACCCATGCCGTACTTGAATACACCGTCAGGATATCTGCGCGCGGGGGAATCCCAGCGCGAGCAATTAGTGCCAACACGATTGTATGGCGTATCAAAATCGTACTTGCCACCTGCCAGTCTTGGAATACTAGTTAAGCTCTGGGCAGAAGCTGTATCGCTAACCGTGGCGACCGTTCCCGCGGCGCCGGCCAGTGCAGTTATACCAGCGCTTTTGATGAAGGTTCTTCTATTCAATCCTACGATCTTCGACATCGTATTCCCCTTTTTATTTGTATAACACGTACTGGATTCCGCGGAGCACCGAGTTTTCTATGCTGCAGGGCAATCCCGGTTTCGCTGTGGTTAGTTTTAAGCTAATACTTTTCTAAATACCTCTACTGCTATTTCCATTTCCTCTCTACTCCCGAGCGATATTCGGCAGTGTGTTTGTTCCAAGGGTGGGAAATCCCGACCAACCAGCACCTTCTGCTCCAGACAAGCTGCACGGAACTCGCGCGCTGGACGTCTGATATTCACAAAAATATGGTTAGTGTTGGAATCCCCCACTTCGAACCCCATCTCCTGAAAAACACCAACGACCATACTACGAATTTCGGCATTCTCCTGTGCTTCCCATGCGATGTGTTCTTTGTCTTCCAGCCCTGTCAGCGCGGCAATGGCACCCAACATATTCACGTCACCCATTCCCCAGGCGCCGCGTATCTTGGCCAGAGTCTGTTCCTGGCCTAATGCGTAGCCAATTCGAAGGCCTGCTAAACCATGCGCCTTGGAGAATGACCGGGTAATAAAAACATTTTCAAACTCTAAAACTAGTGGCAATGCCGTTTCAATCGCGCTAGGTTTGGCGTAGTTGATGTAGGCCTCATCGATATGAATCATGGTGTCGGGGGCTTCCCGCATGACACGACGCACAAAGCGCTCAACCGCGTCAGGCCCGTGTACCGTGCCAGTGGGATTATTAGGGTTACAGAAATATAACAGGCCAGCTCCCGGAGCTGCGCTGGCTAGCGCATCGAGATCAATACTTAATGAACTATCGAGCGACTGCTCCTCGGTTGCCGCACCAATTTGGACCGCAGTGGCCAAACTGGTTGAATAGGTAGGCATCGGTGTCACGAACTTTTTATCAGCAGAACAGAATGCTCTTACCGCGCCCTGTAATAAAGGTGTGGAGCCGGTTGCCAGTTGCACATTTCGGGTTGGCAGATTGTAACTATTGGCTATGCCTTCCCGTAGCTCATTGACGTGATCAGGCGAATAACCGCGACCAACGCGCTTATTGACATGAGAATGCAAGGCTTGGATGGTTTTCGGGCCAGGGCCGCGAGCACTCTCGTTCTGATTGAGGTTAATGATGCCATTATCATAAATGCCGGACTTCGCATCAGCCCGGGTCTGAGCCTTGGCGCCCTTATTGAGGACGGATGTACCTGCCAAGACGCTGGCAGCAGTGCCGAGTGCGATTGTTCCTACAAAATCGCGACGTGTTGTTTTCATGAAGTTCTCCATTAGCCGATTGCGGCACTCTGGTTAGATTTTATATTCTTGTTATTTGCTGCCTACTTTTGTGAGGCAGCTATTTATAGGATTACTGCATCTTAACGCCAGCTCATTTCAAAATACAGTGTATTTCGAACAGATAGAGGGCAAGGATTAAAACAGGGTCTGGGAAAACTAGCCCCTTGTAACTGGGCACTATATTATTTCATACCGCTTGGATACTAAATATCGGTTTAATAGCAACCCTTGCCCTTTCAACTGAAGAAATTGCGTCTATTACGCCGCAAAAAAGATAGAGCAATAAACTAATCCTCTGCATCTTTTGAATTCTTTTTCTAATTTTTATCGCAAGCGTTCAGCAATACCTGCTACCGTTGTGGCCAATGCTAGGAATCTGCTTCGCGTCCTGCCACGTTGCCCGTCTCCACCTTGCTCAAGCCTAGCCGCTAAGGTTTCTAGTTGGGTGACAGCGGTGGCGTTGCTTACATCACCATTCGCCAGCAGTTCAACCGCTCGATCGAGCGCCGAACTTAGCGCTTCGGCTTGCGCGGCAGGAATAACATCACTTCTTAATAGTTGGTCTAGGTAGGCTCGTGCCACCACGGGTTCAGCCGGCCAACTACGTCGCTGTTGCTGCTGGGCATTGAGGATAAGATCAGCTTCTTGGAGTGAAGCCGCGGCAATTTCATTCACTGATAAAAAATCGCTGGGCATCAGTGCGAAGACATCTAGGCCGCGTGCAATCTCGGAGCCGTAAATCATCCCCCCAAACCAGTATGCAGACCAATACCCTCCCAGAATTAGTTCTTCCTCATGTAAAGGGCCGCGGTCGAAAAAGGCTATTTCAACAGGGTTCGAGGAGTCGGTAAAATCAATGACAGATATGCCGCCCTGATACCATGCCTGAACAAAAATATCCCGCCCTGGCACTGGAACTATCGAACCGTTATGCGCCACGCAGTTTTCTTCCTCAGTCTGCGGTGCCGCCATCTTGTAATGGCTGCGAAACTGCAATTTGCCATCGACGATGTCATAAAAAGCATCGGCACCCCAATCAATTGGATCGAATGCCCGGCAACGTGGGCGGGAACCGCCACCCCACTCATCGGTGAATATAACCTTGGTACCGTCGTTATTAAAAGTTGCCGAATGCCAATAAGCGAAGCCTGTATCAATAACCTCGTCCAGGCGAACCGGGTTCACTGGATCGGAGATATCCAGCAGTATGCCATTCCCGGAGCAAGCTCCGGCAGCCAGCCCAATCTCGGGAAAGGAGGTAATATCATGGCATTGGTTGGTTGAACTTGTTCTCTGCGTATCATCTCCGTGATCACCGCCGTCCCACAATCCCGCGATGACTCCCGACTCGGGGTCAGAAAATATGCGGGGCCTATTGACGATGCGAGCATTCTGCGGACTTGCCATTGGAATCTGGATCACATCGATACTGAATAATGCTGACTCAGAATTCTCGAAGGGTGAATCGTCTATGCAACCTTCCATCTCCTCGCCTGGACGCACGGCACTTGTCCCTGAACCATAAATATAGACATTTCCTGCATCATCAGGGTGGGTTACCACGGTATGGGTATGGGACCCCCGACAAGTCTGCACCGCCCCAACTTGCCTTGGCATGCGGAAGTCACTGATGTCGAATATGCGAATGCCGCGGAAGCGCTCGTTGCTTTCCTCTTCGGATACGCCTTGCAGCCCGCAGTCGATTCGGCCTCTGGTTTCCTGGACCGACAGAATGAGGAGATTGCC